>NZ_JBITIJ010000015.1:0-92162 GCF_044458825.1 Nocardia sp. NPDC050412 | reverse complement strand
ACCCCCCCCCCCACGCGCCCCCGCCCCCGCGGCGCCGGGCCCGCGCGCCCCCCCCCCCCGCCGGGGCGGCCCGCTCGACTGGGTCCCGGCGCGGTCGCGGGCGCCGGAACGAGTTCCGGCGCAACGACTCCCACTCGGCTGACTTCCAGAATTCTGAAGGCCGATGGGCGGATCCGGTGGCGGCCGGATCCGAGGAGGATGCGCGACGAACAGGTGCCGTTGTTCCCCGTGTAAGCGAGGATGATCCGCGGTCTCGTTCGGAGCGCAGCCCCCAAGGCGGGACGGTCGAGCAGGCAAAGGAGGCGTGTCTTCGCCTGCTCGCCGTCCGCGCCCGCAGCCGTGCCGAACTAGCGCAGCGTCTCGCGGCCAAGGGCTTTACGTCCGAGATCACCGAACGCGCCCTGGACCGCTTCACCGAGGTCGGCCTGATCGACGACGCAGCCTTCGCCGAACAGTGGGTCCACTCGCGTCACACCTTCTCCGGCAAGGGCAAACAAGCTCTCGCCCAAGAACTTCGCCGCAAGGGCGTATCCCAGTCCGACGCCGCCTCCGCCCTTGACGCCATCACCCCCGACGACGAGGAACAACGCGCCACCGAACTGGTCCGACGCAAACTACGCACCATGCCCACAAACCTGGACCGCGACAAAACAATCCGCCGCCTCGTCTCCATGCTCGCCCGTCGCGGCTACAACCAATCCACCGCCTTCACCGTCGTGAAAGCTGAACTCGCACAGGCCCAGTTCGACACGCCGGACCCCGACTGAGCTCTGGCAGCCCGCCCCGCCTGCGTGAGGCCTTGGTCGCCCACATGGCTCTTGCTCTAGGCACACGTGCGACCGGGCGTGTGCGTGGTGAACAGGGGTTGGGCTGCGGACTGGCTCCAGTGGTTAGAGCTGAAGGGCGGGGGCGAGAACTTCTTCGCACCATTGGCGGAAGGTGGTGGGGGTTGTGGATTGAGGGGTGCGGGGTTCGGCGTTGTCGAGGCCGTTTTCCTTTGCCTCCAGCATGTCGTACATGCCCTGGGCCATGGCCTCGGACATGCCGGATTCGAGCATTGTGGCTTTGTAGGCTTCGCCGGAGACTTGTTGGAACCGGATCGGGCGGCCCAGCACTTCGGACATGATTCGCGCCATGTCGTTGTTGGACAGGTCTTCTGGGCCGAGTACGGGGACGCTGTCGTATCCGCTCCACGAGTCGTCGAGCAGCAGTTCGGCGGCGACGGCGGCGATATCGCGGGTCGCGCAGGTAGGGCGTTTCAAATCGGGGGAAAGCGGTGCGAAGAATATACCCTCAGCCTTGATTACTTCGACTTGGCGAAGCAGATTATCCATGAACGAGGGCATCGCCAGCGCTCGGTAGCTCACGCCGGTACTCGCAATCAGATCGTCCATGGCCAGCGACGCCGTGACCAGTCCGGCGTTCCCGACCACCGCTGACCCGCGACCGATGGACGAGACTCCGACCACTCGCTCGACACCCTGACTCTTGAATGCCTCGCACGCGGGCCGTGTGAAGTCCAGAACCGCGGCTTCGAGGCTCGCGCCGCGATGGACCGGGGGCAGCAACCAGAACACGGCGTCGGCGTCGGCGAACGCCTGGGTGACGACATCGATATCGCTATGCGATCCCGTTACGACTTCGACGTGCTCGCGGATGTGCGCGGGCAGGCGTGCTGGATCACGCGCGATAACGCGGACCGGTGCGCCGCGGTCGAGGAGATGGGGGAGGACCTGACGGCCGATGGCGCCGGTAGGGGTAGTAACAACGATCATGACGACCTCTGCTCGAGTGATTTGGCACTGGCCAGTCAAGTCGGCGCGGCACCGAACCTGAAGGACCGATTCGATAAGCGTTGATACCGTGGGGATATGAGTGATCTGGAGGTTCGGCAACTCCGATACTTCGTGGCCGTCGCGGAGGAACTGCACTTCGGACGAGCGGCCGAGCGACTGGGGATGGCGCAACCACCCCTGTCCAGGGCGATCCGGGAACTGGAACGTCAACTGGGCGTTCAACTTTTCGAGCGCACCACCCGACACGTCGTGCTCACCGCGCCCGGCGAGACCTTGCTCCGCGACGCGCGGACCGCACTCGATGCCGTCGCGGCGGCTGCTCAGCGCGCCCGCCACGTCGGCAAGCCCGCACCGGGGCTACGGCTCGCGCTCAAAGCCGACTATGATGCCGGACTCCTGCCGCGGATCTTCGAGACATATCACCTCGAAGACGCGGCAGTTCCGGTGGAGTTGATGTTGGGCGGTCGGGGCGAGCAGGTCCCGGCCCTTCGTCAGGGCCGCGCAGATGTCGCCCTCCTGGCCACCCCGTTCGACGACCGGGGTCTGGACGTCGAACCGCTGCTCACCGAACCCCGCTTGGTCGCGCTGGCCGCATCCGATCCGCTCGCCGCCCGGACAACTCTGTGCCTTGCCGACCTGGCCGGTCGAACGCTCCCCGACGGAACTCCCGCCGACCGCGACGGCCTCGCCCCGCCTCCAGAACCCCCGCGCCCGGTCCTGGATCTGGCGCAGCTGTTCAACCTGGTCGAACTCGGCAACATCATCTGGTTCCCGCCCTCCTCGGTCGCTCGCCGTCACCCACGCCCCGGGATCGCCTACCGCCCTGTCACCGACCTCCGACCAACGGCCCTCGCGATAGCCTGGCCGCAAAATTGCCACTCACCCGCGGTAGCGGCCTTCGTCCGTGCAGCCACCGCCGTAGCCGCGGCCACCTACCCTCCCGAATCCGCAATGCCCGCCGAAACTTTCACCGCTGCCCCGCGCTCCGAAACCGAAGAATTCCGCAGCACCGTGCCCTCATCCTGATCACCGACCACCTGATCGACGGCCCCCCGCGCATACGCTGGGCTCCCGCAACCCCCTGTGACGCCGCACAGCCCCGCATACCGGGTGTGCGGCGGTCCCAAAGGGGGTGAAAGCCTCCGCGCCACCAGTGCTCTCGTTCTGATTACCGCGACCGATTGCGCGCCACTCACCCGATCGACGCGACGATAACCCAACCGCTGCACACTGGAATCTGCAGGCGCTTGGTATCAGCCGCACGCCCCGATACTGCGTCTGCGAAAGCCGAGTCAGCCCGAATGAGTCTGAGCGTGCACGTTCCCGCGAAATCTGGCGATCTCTGCTGGATTCGGGCGAAAGTGCGCGCTCAGACCCGTCAGGCCACGGACTCACGGCTTCTGCGTGATATCCATCCCCGGAGTCGCATCGGCGAGAATCGAGTCGGCCGCCACGACGGCCGCGCCCTTGGTCCGCTTGCGCGAGCGCAAACGCTGCTCCAGTTTGTTGGCCACGATCGTCAACGTGCTGTTGAGCAGAATCATCACTACTGCGACGACCATCAGTGCGGGCACCGTATTGCGTTCGGCAGCACCGAGCTGCGAGCCCTGACGCACGATCTCGAGGTAGGTGATCTGGTAACCGAGCGCCGAATCCTTCAGCGCCACAACCATCTGCGAGATCAAGGCGGGTAGCATGGCGGTAATCGCCTGCGGCAACAGGATCAACCGCATCAGCTGTCCCTTGCGCAGACCCAGCGCCACTGCGGCCTCGGTCTGTCCCTTCGGCAGCGATTTGATGCCCGCCCGCACGATTTCGGCGATGACCGAACCGTTGTAGACAGTCAACGCGATCACCACGGCCCACAGGGCGAGCTGATCGACCTTGAACACCTTGTAGTCGGAGAAGACGTAGAACAGGAAGATCATCAGGATCAGCACCGGAATGGCCCGGGCCACCTCGACGATCGTGCCGGCCACCCAGCGCACCACCCGGTGCTCCGACAGGCGCAGGATGCCGAAGACCATGCCGATCACCAGCGCGAACACGATCGAAAGCAGCGCCGCGACCAGGGTGCCGCGCAGACCGGGCAGCAGATAGGTCTTCCAGACGTCCGCCTCGATGAACGGCTTCCACTTCTCGGCGGTGAATTGTCCCTTATCGGCGAAGCCGCGATAGAACACCCACCCGAGTGCCAGCACCGCGACAATCGCGATGACGGAATAGATTTGGTTTCGAATGCGCGCGCGGGGCCCCGGCGCATCGAAAAGAACCGAAGCTCCACTCACCGGGCCACCTCGAATCGTTTGGCCAGCCAGCCGAACAGCAGACCGGTCGGCAGGGTCAGGATCACGAAGCCGAGTGCGAAGATGAAACCGATGGTGATCAGCGCGGCCTCGTTCTCGTTCATCTTGGCCATCAGGGTCGCGGCCTCGGCGACGCCGATCGCCGAGGCGATCGTGGAGTTCTTGGTGAGCGCGATCAGCACGCTGCCCAGCGGGGCGATAACCGAGCGGAATGCCTGCGGCAGCACCACGATTCGCAGATTCTGCGTAAAGGTGAAGCCCAAAGAGCGGCCCGCCTCGGACTGACCCATCGGCACGGTGTTGATACCCGAGCGCAACGACTCGCACACGAATGCCGCTGTGTAGATGCTGAGTCCGAGTACCGCGTAACGGAAGTTGTTCTGCGCCAGCGAGTTCGGACCCTCAGGCGCGAGCTTCCAGCCCATGGTGGAGTAGAGGCCGAGTGAGCTGAACACGATGATCAGCGTCAGCGGGGTATTGCGGAAGATGGTGACGTAGGCGGCGCCGAGAAAACGGGCGACCGGCACGGGGGACACGCGCATCGCGGCGACGAATGTGCCCAGGATCAGGGCCAGAACCGCCGACGACGCGGTCAGTTTGATGGTCACCCAGAAGGCGCCGAGGACGTCATACCTCGAGATCAGGTCGAACACAGTGGTCGCGTCCCTCCGATCGGATTGTGCGGCGGCCGGAGATCGTCCTTCCGCGCGCGATGTACAGGTTGCTCGTAGCGAAGTGACCGGGTGGCCCGCGCGGGCCACCCGATCACGAATCTCAGTACCGGTTCACCGTCGGGGGCGTGGGCGCCTGGTAGCCGGAGGCGCCGACCGTGGAATCGAACGCCCTCTTCCACGACCCGTCGGCGATCATCGCCTCGATCGCGTCATTGACCTTGTCGCGCAGCTCTTTATCGCCCTTCTTCAGGCCGATGCCGTAGTTCTCCGTGGTGAACGGCTTGCCGACGACCTTGAACGTGCCCGTGCTCTGCGCGGCGTAACCGGCCAGGATGATGTCGTCGGTGGTCACCGCGTCGTACGAACCGGCCTGCAGGCCCTCGAGGCACAGCGAGTAGGTGTCGTTGGTCTGCAGCTGCGTGGCCGGGTAGTTCTTCTCGATGTTCTGGGCCGGGGTGGATCCCTTCACCGAGCAGACCTTCTTACCCTTCAGATCATCGGGGCCATTGATGCTGTTGTTGTCGGCCTTCACCAAAAGCGACTGGCCCGCAACGTAATACGGCCCGGCGAAGTCGACCTTCTGCTTACGTGCGTCGTTGATCGAGTAGGTGGCGACGATGTAGTCGACCTGACCGTTCTCGATCAGCGTCTCGCGCTGACCGGACGGGGACTCCTTGAACGTAATGTTCTCCGGTTTCACACCGAGCTTGCCCGCGACGTATTTGGCGACCTCGACGTCGAAGCCGCTGTAGGAGCCGTCCTTATTGCGCAGGCCGAGGCCCGGCTGGTCGAATTTGATTCCGACGGTGAGCTTTCCGTCCTTGGCGTTGTCGAGTGCGGATTTGTCGCTACCACCGCCACAGGCGGCGGTTGTTGCGGCCAGCGTCAGGGCGATCGCCCCGATGCCGAGTCGAAGCGAACGGTTGATCCTCATCGTGTTCCTTCTCCCTCTGGTGATTTCGGTGGCCGAGGTCTTACGGTTGCGGTGATTACTCGGTTCAGTGGCTCAGAATCTTGCCGAGGAAATCCTTGGCACGGTCGGACTTCGGCGCGGTGAAGAACACCTCGGGTGTGTCGTCCTCGACGATCGACCCGTCCGCCATGAACAGCACCCGATTACCCGCCTTGCGCGCGAAGCCCATCTCGTGGGTGACGACCAGCATCGTCATCCCCTCCTTGGCCAACGACACCATGACGTCGAGCACCTCGTTGACCATCTCCGGATCCAGCGCCGAAGTCGGCTCGTCGAACAGCATCACCTTCGGGCTCATCGCCAGCGCACGGGCGATCGCGACGCGCTGCTGCTGGCCGCCGGACAGTTGCGCCGGATACTTATCGGCCTGATTGGCGATCCCGACGCGCTCGAGCAACTCCATCGCGCGCTTGCGGGCGTTCTCCTTTTTCACCTTGCGAACCTTCAGCGGCGCGAGCATCACGTTCTCGACGATCGTCTTGTGCGCGAAGAGGTTGAATGATTGGAACACCATGCCGACATCGGCGCGCAGTGCGGCAAGCGCGCGGCCCTCGGCGGGCAGTGGCACCCCGTCGATGGCGATATCGCCGGAGTCGATCGGCTCGAGTCGGTTGATGGTGCGGCACAGCGTCGACTTCCCGGACCCCGAGGGGCCCAGAACGATAACAACCTGCCCCTTGGGGACTTCGAGGTTGATATCGCGCAGTACATGCAGGTCACCGAAGTGCTTTTGCACATCGCGCATCGAAATCATCGGCGCGCTTGTGGCGGTACTGCCCTCATCAGAACTAGCTGCCCCGGTTTTGGCCAACCCGATTGTGTCGGGCGTGGTGGCGTCGTCGGTCATGGTCCAAGACCTTAAGCGGAAAACGGCGATTTGCCCGGGTTTCGGCGACACACCGTGACGCCGCGCCGATACGACACAGCGCCGTAACCCTACTGATGCGCCTCGGCCTGGGCCTGGAGCCAGCGCCGATGCGCTGAAAACCCGCGTTGCGCACCCCCGTACCCTGGACGAGTGGATTCGATCGGACAGGCAGTGCTGTCTCCCGCCCCTGCGGCCGCGGACGGCGCACGCAGTTACGAGGTCCGCACCTTCGGCTGCCAGATGAACGTGCACGATTCCGAACGCTTGTCGGGCCTGCTCGAGGGTGCGGGTTATGTGAAGGCCGCGCCGGGTGCGACGGCCGATCTCGTCGTCTTCAATACCTGCGCGGTGCGCGAGAACGCCGACAACAAGCTCTACGGCACCCTCGGCCACCTGGCCCCGATCAAGGCCGACCGGCCGGGCATGCAGATCGCCGTCGGCGGCTGCCTGGCGCAGAAGGACCGCGACACCGTCGTGCGCAAGGCGCCCTGGGTGGACGTGGTGTTCGGCACGCACAACATCGGCTCGTTGCCGGTGTTGCTGGAACGTGCGCGGCACAATGCCGAGGCGCAGGTGGAGATTCTGGAATCGCTGGAGGCGTTTCCGTCGAGCCTGCCCGCCAAGCGTGAATCCGCTTATGCCGGTTGGGTTTCGATCTCGGTCGGTTGCAATAACACCTGCACGTTCTGCATCGTGCCGTCGCTGCGCGGCAAGGAGGTCGACCGCCGTCCGGGAGATGTGCTCGCCGAGGTGCAGGCGCTGGTCGATCAGGGCGTGCTGGAAGTCACGCTACTCGGGCAGAACGTCAACTCCTACGGTGCGTCCTTCGCCGATCCCGATGAGGCGCGCGATCGCGGTGCCTTCGCGAAACTGCTGCGCGCTGCCGGGCGCATCGATGGGCTGGAGCGGGTGCGCTTCACCTCGCCGCATCCGGCCGAATTCACCGATGACGTGATCGAGGCGATGGCCGAGACGTCGAATGTCTGCCCGCAGCTGCATATGCCGCTGCAGTCCGGGTCGGATCGGGTGCTGAAGGCGATGCGCCGGTCCTACCGCAAGGCGCGCTACCTCGGCATCATCGAGAAGGTGCGGGCCGCGATGCCGCATGCCGCGATCACTACCGACATCATCGTCGGCTTCCCCGGCGAGACCGAGGAGGATTTCCAGGAGACTTTGGATGTGGTCCGACAGGCTCGGTTCACCAGCGCCTACACCTTCCAATACTCCAAGCGTCCCGGCACACCTGCCGCGGATATGCCCGATCAGTTGCCGAAGGCGGTAGTGCAGGAGCGCTACGAACGGCTGATCGCGCTGCAGGAGGAGATCTCCCTCGACGCGAACAAGGCGCTCATCGGCACCGAGGTCGAATTGCTGGTCGCCGAGGGTGCTGGCAAGAAAAACGCGGCGACCGCCCGAATGAGCGGCCGCGCCCGCGACGGCCGACTCGTGCACTTCCGTCCCGAAGGCGCTGCGGAAAAGATCCGCCCCGGCGACATCATCACCGTCGACATCACCGATGCGGCCCCGCACCATCTGATCGCTGACGCGACCATCAAAACCCACCGCCGCACCCGTGCCGGGGACGCCCACGAACGTGGCATCACACCCAAAACCGACCCCATCGGGGTCGGCCTCGGCCTTCCACGCATCGGCACCCCCAGCACCGAGCCGGTCGCCTCTGGCTGCTCAACCGGCTGCGGCGCATGAACACTCGGCCGGGTGACGATGACCTGACGCGTGCTGGGGGAGCGGGTCTCACACCCGGTGCGTCTGGAGCGTCGTCCGAGTCGTATTCGACTGGTGCCGAAGGGGATCGTCCGGTGCGTGCTGCCGAGGGGGCGGATCTCGAGTCCGGTCGTGCATCCGATGCGTCTGTCGGCAGTGCGCCTGAACCGGATTCGGGGGCAGGAGAGGCAAGTACTACCGAACGTAGTGGGGTGGTTGCGGGGGAAGAGGGCGGTGATGGCACAGTGGATGCGGGTATGGCAGCCGAGCAGGGATCAGCCGAAGGAGACGAGGGCGCAGTGAACTCGGTCGAGAGCAGTAATGGCTTCGAGCAGTTCAAGGACGATCTCGATGCCGTCGAGCGGCGCATTGCGGGGGAGATAGATCCGGGGGTGCGCGCGATGGTGGTCGCCGGTGCCGTTTTCCTGCTGCTGTTTTCACTCGTGCTGTCGCATGCGGGCGGCGCGCGCGGGTTCGATGTGTTGCTCGGTACCGATGCCGCACGTGCCGAGCACATCGGTCTGCCGTCGCGGATCTTCGTCTGGTTCGCCGTCGTCTTCGGCATCGGCTTCTCGCTGCTCGCTCTGATGACCCGTCGCTGGGTGCTCGCCTGGGTCGCGGTCGCCGGTTCCGCGATCGGCAGCGTGTTCGGCGTCTTCTCGATCTGGCACCGCCAGACACCAGGCCTCGGTAACTACCACGGCGCAGGCCCCGGTGTCGGCCTCATCCTCGGCGTCATCGCCATCATCGTGCTGACCTTCCACTGGATCCGCGTCGTCTGGAGCCGCACCGCGCTGCAACTCGCCGCGGAGGAGCAGCGCCGCACCGCCGCAGCCGCCGCCGAGGAACGCGACCGCCGCCGCCTCACCGGCGACTCCTGACCCCCGGCGCACCCGATTCCGGACCTACCCCTGAGCCCGCACTTTTCGCGACGACGTCGCCGAAACCGAAGTGCGAAGGGGCATTTGGCGATCGACCATATTCCGCGGGTCTCTGATCGGCACCGCGGCTGCGCGACAGCGTGAGCCGGATCCATGCTGCTGGAATTGGGAAGACACCCGCTGGGTGGCGGGCAGTGACGGTCGATCATGGGCGGATAGGCCCCTGTTCGTTCGACCTCAACAGGGCGCCGAGACTACGACCGAACCGGACAGGCTACCTCCGAGGCTGGCATGGCGGTGGGGTCGACCAGCGCGTCGACGAGCGGGGTCAGTCGCCGAAGTTCTTCCAGATGGGTCGCGCTGAGTCGTGCGAGGATTTCTCGACCCGCTTCGGTCAGTGCGAGACGGACGACGCGGCGGTCCTTGCCCTCCTCCCGATTGCGCGCGACGAGGCCGAGTTGCTCCGTGCGATCGATGAGTTGCACCACACTGTGGTGCCGGGTGCACAAATACTCAGCGATTTCTCCGATGCTGGGGCCCGCTGGATCGGAATGTCCTCGAATTGCCAGCAGCAGTTGATGCTGGGTGGCAGTGAGTCCCACGTCGGCTGCCCGTCGTTCGCTCCAATGCAGGAAGCGGCGGAGCCCGGCCCGGAACGTCAGCAGCCTCGAATACTCCTCGTCGCTGAGGTGATCAGCCACCGACATGGACTCATATATCATGTCGTGATATTATCACATAACGCTGCGTGGGCCGGGCGGTCAGGGCTGTGGGCCGTCTCCGCTCGACAGTCTCTATTCACACACTGCGTCTGAAGGTGGTGGAGGACATGACCAGTGAGGCCATGAGCATGAGCCGGCATCCCGACATCCTGGAGTTGCGGGCCAAGCATGAGAAATATGAGCTCGCCTCGGAGGCGCCAGCCGCCCAAGCGGTCGCCGGCCTGATGTTCCTGACCGGGCTCTATATCGCTATCTCGCCCTGGGTTGTCGGATTCAACGGGTTCACGACCTTGACAGGGAACAACCTCATCGTCGGGATCGCCCTGGCTATGCTGGCCGTCGGATTCGCTTCGGTGTACGGCCGAACCCACGGGATCGTCTGGGCCGCTCCACTGATCGGTGTATGGACGATCGTCGCTCCCTGGGTGGTGAGCGGGAACGTCGATACCGCATCAACGATCTGGAGCAACGTAGTCGCCGGCGCGGTCGCGGTACTGCTCGGCCTGGGCTCGATGTTCCTCGGAATGAGCCGAATGAGCCGAACCGGCCGAATGGCAGGCCGGGCGCCTGGTACGGGCGCGGTTCAGAGCTAGGACCGCCCGGGTACTCCCGAGGCAATGACAGCATTCGTCGTGTGGGATACGGATATTCTGGGTGCCACCAGGGCGAGGATGTTGCACGCGCCGACCGAGCATCGGAACCTGCCCGACCTCGTCGGCGCGCTCAACGCCGCCCGCTACGCAACCCAGTCCGGCCTCGTCGCCGCTGGACGGTTGGTGAGGCTGTGGCTGTCGGCCCGTGACGGCGTACCCGCTCCACTCCGCGGAACTACCGCGCGGCCTGCCACGGCACCGCTGCACGTGGCCATGGCGAATTACGCGAGCCGCCGCATCCAGATTCGCCACCTCGTCCCCGCCGCCCGACCACGCCCCGCCGCCGAACTGCTCTCAGGCGCCACCACCGGCGGCCTCACATGATCGCCGCGGATGTGCGGATCGAGGACCCGGTGACGGTCGCCGCCTACAAGTTCCCGACACCCGAGCCCGAGGCGGACGGCACTCTGACCTGGGACGCCACCACGGCAGTCGCGGTCGACCTGACAGCGGGGGGCGAACACGGGCTCGGCTGGACCTATAGCAGCCCCGCGGCTGCCACGGTCATCACGCACGATCTGGCGCCCGTTCTGCGGGGATGCTCACCGCTCGACATTCCCGGCTGCCGCGCGGCCCTGCAACGCGCTTGCCGCAATATCGGCACCACAGCCGTAGTGGCTCATGCGTTGAGCGCGGTCGACATCGCGCTGTGGGATCTAAAGGCCAGGCTGTTGCGAGTACCGCTGTCGAAGCTCTTCGGTTCAGCGCGGCCGGCGACCCCGGTGTACGGGTCGGGCGGCTTCACCAATCTCACCGACGGCGAACTCGCCGAGCAGATAGCGGATTGGCTCGCGGCGGGCTGCTCTGTCGTGAAGATCAAGATCGGTCAGGACCGGGGCGGCGCGACCGACCGCGATCTCGCACGTGTAGAGAAGGCCACCGACCTACTCGGCGGGACCGGTCGCCTGATGGTCGACGCCAACGGCGGGTACAGGGTCGGACAGGCGCGGCGTGTCGGCGCCGAACTCGACCGGCTCGGTGTGATCTGGTTCGAGGAACCGGTCACCAGCGACGACCCAGCCGGGCTGCGGCGAGTGCGCGACGCGGTGCGCTGCGATGTGGCCGCCGGTGAATACGTCTACAGCCGCTACGACGCCGCGCAACTCGTCGGCGCCGTGGATTGCCTGCAGCTCGACGTCACCCGATGCGGCGGCTACAGCGGATTCCTCGAATGCGCCGCCCTCGCCGCCGCCCACGGCTTGGATGTCTCGGCACACTGCGCACCGGCGTTGCACGCACCGATCACCGCAGCGGTGCCCAACCTGCGACACCTCGAATGGTTCGTCGACCACGCCCGCCTGGAACCGATCCTGGTCGAGGGCGTCCCTGTGGTCGCCGACGGTGTCCTGCCACCGCCCATCCGTCCGACCGGACACGGCATGTCTCTCGCCGAAACGGCTGTCCCCTACCAGATTTCATGACGACTACAGCGCGGTAATGCGGTCTCGCAGCACAAGTGAAACCCCGACCGATCCGTTTCGCACCAGCGCCCGGCGCTATCGGATCAGCGGTTGCTGACCGCGCCCTCTGCGGCCTCGGCCCACTCGCGCCACTGCTTGGCCTGCTCGAGCGCCTTCTCCGCATCGCGCTTATTGCCTGCGGCGGTTGCCTTGGCGGCTTGCTCCTCGAATTGAGCGACGCGCTCACGGAATTGGGCGGCGCGGGCCATGGCCTCCGGATCGGTGCGGCGCCATTGGGCGTCGACCGCATCGCGGACGCGCTTTTCGATGGTGCGGAGTTTGCCTTCTAGTTCCTGGATGCGTTCGCGCGGGACCTTGCCGATCGCGTCCCATTTGTCCTGAAGTTCGCGCAGCGCGGCGCGGGCGGTGTCCAGACCGGTGGCCGGATCGATGTGTTCGTAGGCGTGCAGCAATTCTTCCTTGGCTGCGGCGTTGTGCTCGAATTCGGCGTCGCGCTCGGAGACCGCGGCATTGCGTGCGGCGAAGAAGACGTCCTGGGCGCTCTTGAAACGCCGCCAGAGGGCCTCGTCGGCCTCGCGTGGTGCCCGGCCCGCCGCCTTCCATTCAGCGAGCAGATCGCGGAACACACCGGCCGTGCCGACCCAGTCGGTGGAGCCGGACAGTTCCTCGGCGCGCACGCAGAGCTCTTCCTTGCGCGACTTCGCGGCCGCGCGTTCGCGATCGAGTTCGGCGAAGTGTGCACCGCGGCGGCGGTTGAACGCCTCGCGTGCCTTGGAGTAGCGCTTCCACAGTGCGTCGTCGACCTTGCGGTCCACGCCGCGGATGGACTTCCATTCGTCCAGGATTTCGCGCAGTCGATCGCCCGCGGCCTTCCACTGCGTGGATTCGGTGGCGATCTTCTCGGCCTCGGCGCACAGCGCTTCCTTGCGCTCGGTGTGCTCGTGCCTGGCCTTTTCCTTCTCCTCCTTGGCGTGCGCGGCCGCCTCTTCGGAGTGTTCGGTAATGGCCTGCAGTCGTCGCGCCAGCCCGTCGACATCGCCGATGACCGCCGCGGTGGGCAGCGATTCGGCGATGGCGACCGCGGCTGCCTTGGTCTTGCGGGCATCCGCCCCGGCGGCCAGTCGCGCCTCGAGCAGCGCCACCTCGGTGGCCAGATCGTCGAACCGACGGCCGAAATGCGCTAGGCCCTCGGTGGCGTCACCGGCCTGCCAGGATCCGACGACGCGCTCGCCCTCGGCGGTCTTCACCCACGCGGTGCCGTCGTCATCGACGCGACCCCACACACTAGGATCGCTGGCGGTCGGGACGACGAGGGGATGCGGATGCTGCTGCGCGGCCTGCCCCGGAGCCGGTTTGACCGCATGTGGCTTGGGATGGGCCGTCGACCCGCCCGGCTTGGGGGTCGCGGCTGGTTTCGGGGCGGCGGAAGGTTTAGGCACGGCGGCCTTCGGAGAGTCCGAGGGGCGCGGCGTGCTGCCGGGGGTCGCTTTCGCCGTTCCGTTGCTCTCGCTCATTGCTCCTCGTCCCTGCCGCGCGTCACGGCTGCCTGGTTACGCCCTAGCTCACTCCATTGAACCCGGTCCGAGCCCTGTAAACCATCGATCAATGCCCTCCGACTGATGATTCCCAGGGAAATCAACCCGTGATGACCTGGGTTGTAGCACCTCGAACACTATCAATCTCGGCCGAGTTTGCGGCAGAGACACTCGAACCCCGACGTTGCGGACGCCGCGGCGGTGCTGTGGATCGCGCATTCGGCGAACGACTACGGTTACGGCGTGTTCTCCATTGCGGCCCTGGTCCCGTCGCCGCCGATCCTGGTGCCCGAGCTCTGCGGCGCTGTCGCGTACGCGGCCGGGTCGGATTCCGATGACGCGACTGTGGAGTTGCGCGCGGCCGCGCTCACCGCGGTCGGCGCGTTGGCCGCGACGACTCGGCACTGGACCGTCGTCGGTGTGGGCGCGTCAGCGCAGGTCCTCGGACCGGATACGGTCGGCACCTTCCGCGGTTTCGGTGCGGACGTGCAGGTCGGGATGTCGGCGGACGCTCTGTCGCGATCGCGGCACACGCCCGGCGCAGCGGACCCGCAGCAGCCGCTGCCCGCCCTGATCGCCGGGTGGTTGCGCGGCCAGGTCGCACCGGATGCGGTTGCCGCGACGACCCTCGTCGCTGCCGACACGCCCGCCGACGGGTGCGCCCGGGTCGGCGCGCAGTTGCGTACCGCCCTGGACGATTCGCCTGAGCAGGCGGGCGTGCTCGTCGTCGCGGACGGCGCGGCCACACTGACCCTCAAAGCACCGGGATACCTCGACGAGCGCGCGGCCGACGTGCAGCGCGAACTGGACCGTGCACTGGCCGGAGGCGATACCGCCGGATTGCTCGCCCTGGATCCGGACTTGTGCGCCGAACTCGTGCTGTCCGGCCGCGCGGCCTATCAGGTGCTCGCCGGACTGTTCGTCGCCGATCCGGTCGCACCATCTGTCGAAACCCTGTACAGCGATGCCCCTTTCGGCGTCGGATATCAGGTGAGCGTCTGGCGGCCGAGCGCATCGGGAGGCGATCGGTGATAAAGCCGATCGCCGTGGTCGGCCCCACCGCCACCGGCAAATCCGATCTCGGTCTCGACCTCGCCGAACGACTCGGCGGCGAAATCGTGAATATCGACGCGATGCAGCTCTATCGCGGTATGGATGTCGGCACCGCGAAACTCCTGCCCACCGAACGCCGGGATATCCCGCACCACCAACTCGATGTCCTCGAGGTGACCGAAACCGCTACCGTCGCCGCTTACCAGGCCGCGGCCAGTGTGGATGTGCGCGAGACCATGGCGCGTGGCCGCACGCCGATCATCGTCGGCGGTTCGATGATGTATGTCCAAGCGCTGCTCGACGATTGGGAATTTCCGGCCACCGATCCGACGGTCCGCGCGCGCTGGGAGGCATT
Source organism: Nocardia sp. NPDC050412 (assembly GCF_044458825.1). Lineage (NCBI taxonomy): Bacteria > Bacillati > Actinomycetota > Actinomycetes > Mycobacteriales > Nocardiaceae > Nocardia > Nocardia sp. NPDC050412. Next base: position 77,200 of record NZ_JBITIJ010000015.1, on the reverse strand, counting down.
GCTCGCCGAGCGCGGCGTCGGTGCGGTACACCAGGCATTGAAAGCGGCCGATCCGGCTGCCGCGGCGACCATCCTGCCGACCGATGGCCGTCGCATGGTGCGAGCGCTCGAGGTCGTCGAACTCACCGGCCGCCCGTTCGCGGCCTCGGCGCCGGTCATCGGAAAACCGCGCTGGGACACCGTGATCATCGGTGTGGACCGCGATACCGCCGAACTCGACGCGCGCATCGAACGGCGCACCGCGCTGATGTTCGAGGCCGGTCTGGTCGACGAAGTGCGCGGACTGATCGATATGGGTCTGCGCGAGGGTGTTACGGCGCGCCGGGCGATCGGCTACGCACAAGTCCTGTCGTACCTGGACAACGAATACGACCTGAACCACGCGCAGGAACGTACCCTGATCGGCACCCGGCGCTATGTCCGGCGGCAGCGCTCGTGGTTCCGCCGCGATCCCAGGGTGCGGTGGGTGGACGGCGCCGATCCCGAACTGGTCGCGACCGCGTTGTCCCTGCTCGAGAAGGAACGGATCCCGCAGTGACACGTCGTGTGAGTACCCGCAATGCCTCGGTCCAGGTGTGGCAGGCGTACCTGAACAACCGGACCAAGCGCCACCGCGACGGCCGCTTCCTGGTGCAGGGCGTGCGCCCGATCACCCAGGCGATCGCCAACGACTGGCCGCTGGAGACGATGCTCTACCGCATCGGCGCGCCGGAGCTGTCGAGTTGGGCACGCGAATTACTGGAGACCAGCGGCGTGCAGCAGGTCGGCCTGGTGCCGGAGTTGATGGCCGAACTCGGCGAAAAGTCCAGTGGTATACCGGAATTGGTGGCCGTCGCGATATCCAGGCAACCCGAGCTCGACACCTTCGAACCCGGCGAACCCGGCGACGGCGCGCCACCTGTTGTGGTGGTTTTCGACCGGCCCAACTCACCGGGCAATCTCGGCACGCTCATCCGCTCCGCCGACGCGTTCGGTGCCAGCGCAATCATCGTGACCGGTCACGGTGCCGACCAATACGATCCGCAGGCGGTCCGCGCATCGACGGGTTCGCTGTTCGCCGTGCCCGTCTTCCGGGCGGCCGGAGTCGCGCAGGTACTCGAATTCCGGGACCGGCAGATCCAGCGCGGCATCCCGACCCGCATTGTCGGCACCGATGAGAACGGCGCGGATGCCGTCTTCGACTACGACTTCGCCGAGGCGACGATTTTGGTCGTCGGCAATGAGAGCAGCGGCATGAGCGCGGCCTGGCAGGAGGCCTGTGACGATATGGTCTATATCCCGATGGGCGGAACCGCCAGCTCGCTCGGTGCGCCCTCGGCCGCCGCGGTCGCGCTGTACGAAATTTCGCGGCAGCGCCGTACGTTGGTTCGAGGACGATAAGCAGGGAGAATGCGCGACGTGTCGGATATCGAGTTCACCAAGGGCCACGGCACCGAGAACGACTTCGTGGTGCTGCCCGATCCGGAAGTTCGGCTGGACCTGACGCCGGACCGGGTCGCCGCGCTGTGCGATCGTCGCCGCGGACTCGGTGCGGACGGTGTGCTGCGGGTGGCGCGCGCGGGGGCACTGCGGGACGCGGGTGTGCTCGCCGAGATTCCCGAGGGCATCACCGATACCGACTGGTTCATGGACTACCGCAATGCCGACGGCTCGATCGCCGAGATGTGCGGCAACGGGGTGCGGGTTTTCGCGCACTACCTGGCGGCGAAGGGGCTCGAATCGAGTGCAGAATACGTCGTCGGCAGTCGGGCAGGGGCGCGTCCGGTCACGGTGCATTCCGGCGGCCCTGCCAATGGCGAGGTCACCGTGGGGATGGGCATTGTTCGTGAGCTCGGTTCCTCCACCGCGACCATCGGTGGTTGGGCGCTGCCCGGCATCGGCATCGACGTCGGCAATCCGCACCTGGCCTGCGTCGATGCGAATATGTCGGCGGACGCGCTCGCGAAACTCGATCTCACCGTCGCACCCGGCTTCGACCCGGACCTGTTCCCGCAGGGCGTGAATGTCGAGATCCTGACCGGACTGGAGCACGGTGCGGTCGATATGCGCGTCTACGAACGCGGAGTCGGCGAAACCCGTTCCTGCGGAACCGGAACCGTCGCCGCCGCGGCGGCGGCCTTGGCCGCAAATGGTTTCCGTATCGCCACCGATAGCGGCGAGGTGCGCGTACGAGTGCTCGGTGGCGAGGTAACCGTCCGCCTCGTCGAGGGCGTGGCCTGGTTGCGTGGACCGTCGGTGCTGGTCGCGACGGGGCGGATCGCCGAAAACTGGTGGTCGTCGCTTTCGCGGAGCTGAGTGCCGATACCGCGCGCCTGTATAAAGCCAGGATGACCGTCCTCGGCCGTATCCAGGGATAACCGAATGCGCATCGGTTAGTACTCGTGGCAGCATGGATGATGTATGACGAAATCGAAGACTTTTGAATTCACTCCGGCCGACGACGACAATGACCATGTCGAGGCCGTCGAGGACACGACGGAAGACACCGGCGATGTAGTCGCCGAGCACGCCGCGCGGATGCGCCGGTCCGGTTGGACCGCCGATCCCACGGTCGGCGAGATGCAGCTCGACGAGCGCTCCTCGCTGCGGCGTGTCGCGGGTCTGTCCACCGAGCTCACCGATATCACCGAGGTCGAGTACCGGCAGCTGCGACTGGAGCGGGTCGTGCTGGTCGGGGTCTGGACCACGGGCACCGCCACGCAGGCCGAGGCGAGCATGGCCGAACTGGCCGCGCTCGCCGAGACCGCGGGTTCTGAGGTGCTCGAAGGACTGATCCAGCGTCGCGACAAGCCGGATCCGGCCACCTACATCGGTTCGGGCAAGGCCGACGAACTGCGCGCCGTGGTACTGGAAACCGGTGCCGATACCGTGATCTGCGACGGTGAACTGACTCCGGCGCAGCTGACCGCGCTGGAGAAGGTCGTCAAGGTCAAGGTGATCGACCGGACCGCACTGATTCTGGACATCTTCGCCCAGCACGCCACTTCCAGCGAGGGCAAGGCGCAGGTGTCGCTGGCCCAGATGGAATACATGCTGCCGCGATTGCGTGGTTGGGGTGAGTCCATGTCCCGGCAGGCCGGCGGTCGCGCGGGCGGCAACGGCGGCGGTGTGGGTCTGCGTGGTCCCGGTGAGACCAAGATCGAAACCGATCGTCGCCGCATTCGCGAGCGAATGGCCAAGCTGCGCCGCGAGATTCGCGAAATGAAGACCGCACGCGATACCAAACGGTCCCGTCGCACCTCCAGCGGTATCCCGTCGGTCGCCATTGTCGGCTACACCAATGCGGGCAAATCCAGCCTGATGAACGCACTGACCGGGGCGGGCCTGCTTGTCCAGGACGCATTGTTCGCGACCCTGGATCCGACCACCCGTCGCGCCGAACTGGACGACGGCCGCGAGGTCGTCTTCACCGATACCGTCGGATTCGTGCGGCATCTGCCGACCCAGTTGGTCGAGGCCTTCCGGTCCACTCTGGAGGAGGTCACCGGCGCGGATCTGCTGCTGCACGTCGTGGACGGTTCCGACCCGCTGCCCGCCGAACAGATCAAGGCGGTCCGCGAGGTGATCACCGATGTGATCAAGCAATCGGGGTCACCCGCGCCGCCGGAGCTGTTGGTGGTCAACAAGATCGATGCGGTCGACCCGGTCGAGCTCACTCGGCTGCGCGCGATGTTGCCCGACGCCTCCTACGTCTCGGCGCAGAAGGGCACCGGCATCACCGAACTGCGCGAGCGCCTCGCCGAGGTGCTCGGCGGTCTCGATGTCGAAATCAGTGTGCTGCTGCCCTACACCCGTGGCGATCTGCTGGCCCGCATTCATGCGGACGGTCGCATCACCACCTCCGAGCACGAGGAGGGCGGCACTCGGGTGCGCGCCCGCGTCCCGCACGCACTGGCGGCGGCGCTGTCGCCGTTTGCGCATGCCGGTGGGTCGTCCGAGCCGGAGGGGGCAGATTCGCCCGAGGCCGATGGTGTCGCGCACTGAGCTGTGGTCTCGATCGACCGTCGCGTCGTTATCGGGCGTTGCATCGAGTGGGCCAGGTCGGACGCAATGCCGTTGACACAGGGCGCACAGCAATGGTGTGCCGACGGTCCGTTGAATCGTGGGCCGCGAGGATTGGCGAGCGGTCGCCGATCGCGGTTGTGGACTACCTGGCGCACCGGAGTCAGCACGATTCGATCGCGGACCGGCCGGTCGGTAGCGCATGCTGGGCACATCCGGTGCGACGCAGGCGAATTCGTTGCGCTATCGTCATCGAATCGACATCAGGAGGGTTAAATGTCGCATGACCACTCCGGTGCGGCCGATTCGGGTGATCGGCACTCCGGTGATTCGTCGCTCACCGGCCCGGCGCTGAGTGACGGTGCGCCACTGTCGGTTTCGCTCACCGACACCGATATTCGGGTGCTCGACACCCTGCTCGCGCCGTTGCGTGCGTGGACGAGTCCGCGGTTCTACGGTCTGGAGAACATTCCGGCGCATGGGCCGGTGCTGCTGGTCGGCAACCATAATCTGATGGGCGGCATCGACGCCCCGCTGTTGCTGCCCGAGGTGCTGCGCAGGCGTGGTCGGCTGATCCGCGGGCTGGCCGAAAATGTGCTCATCAATGTGCCCGGCATCCGTCAGCTGCTGCACCACTTCGGTACGGTGCGCGGTAACCGTCGCAACTGCTTGGCACTGCTGGCCCGCGGCGAGGCCGTCATCGTATTTCCGGGCGGTGGTCGAGAAGCGGTGCGCCGCAAGAACGAGAAGTACGTCCTCAAGTGGGAGGGGCGTTCCGGCTTCGCGCATATGGCGATCGAGGCGGGTGCGCCGATCGTGCCGGTGGCGATGATCGGCGTCGACGACGCCTACGACATCGTTTTCGACGGCGACCACCCCGTCATGCGACCGCTGCGCTGGGCCGTCGAGGCGCTGGGCTTGAACCGGGACCTCACCCCGCCGCTGATCCGCGGCGTCGGCCCCACCGGCATCCCGCGTCCCGAGCGCTTCTACTTCTCCGCCGGTGCGCCCATCGACCCAACGCCGTGGCGCGATGCGACCGATAAGCACGCCGCCGCGGTGGAATTGCGTGACATAGTGCGTAAGGAGCTGGAGGAAGAACTGAAGTTCCTGTTCAGCGAGCGCGATCGTGATCCTGGTCGCACCCTGTTCGGTCGACTGCGCAGTCTGTTCTGAGTCTGCTCTCAGTTATTTGCCAGTAACTCTCCATACCTTGGCCGAATGGCTGGAACGAGAGTGCGAATGGTGGCGGTAGCGGGTGTAGCGGCAGCTCTGGTGGCGTTTCCAGCCGCTTCGGGTGGTTTTCTGGCGTCGGCGGCCGCTGTCGCCGATCCGGTCATCGCGTCCGGCGAACTGCTCACCTCGTCGCGCTCGTCCGACGGCTCGTATGTCGCCGATGTCGCGGTCGTGGACAACCGCAATCTGACCTTGCAGGTGTACTCGGCTGCCATGGGCAAGAACATCGAGATTCATGTGCAGCGCCCCGCCGACACCTCTGCCCCGCGTCCGACCCTGTATCTACTCAATGGCGCGGGCGGTGGCGAGGATTCGGCGACCTGGCAGGCGCAGACCGATGCCGCGCAATTCTTCGACGACAAGGATGTGAATGTGGTCACACCGGTCGGCGGAAAATGGAGCTACTACACCGACTGGCGTGCCCCCGATCCGGAGCTCGGCGTGAACATGTGGAAGACCTTCCTCACCGAGGAATTGCCTGCGCTCATCAATAGCGGACTCGGCACGAACGGTACCAATGCCATTGCGGGCCTATCGATGTCGGGCACCTCGGTACTGCAACTGCCGATCGCCGCGCCGGGCCTGTACAAATCGGTGGCCGCCTACAGCGGTTGCGCGCAGATTTCCGACCCCATCGGCTACGACTTCGTCAACGCCGTGGTCGCTGCGGGCGGTGGTGATTCGACGAATATGTATGGGCCGCAAGGTGATCCGATGTGGGCCGGTAATGACCCGTACGTGCACGCCGACCAACTACGCGCCCTGGACCTGTTCATCTCCGACGGCACCGGCATTCCCGGCCAATGGGACACCCTGAACGGGTCGCACGCCCTGCCCGGCGTCGGTGGCCTCGCCGATCAGGTCGCCGTCGGCGGCGCACTCGAAGCCGCGACCAACTACTGCACACACAACCTGCAGACCCGCCTGAACCAACTCGGCATCCCCGCCACCTACGACTTCCAACCCACCGGCACCCATTCGTGGGGCTACTGGGAAGACGCCCTGAAGGCCTCCTGGCCCGTCCTCGCCCAGGGACTCGGCCTGCCCGCCTGACCGGACGGGCTCATCATGCGGTGGTGCGGGCACACGTCGACCGAGAGCGAACCTCCATGAGCGCGTTCTCGCCCGCTGCGCGCTTCCTGGGTGGCAGGTGAGGGCGGGATTCTGGGGTTGGAAGTGAACGGGGGTTCTTGTTGCGGGTAACGTGTGGGGGACGACGGGTCGGTGTGGACCGGCCGTGGGGTTACTAGGAGGTTGGCGTGGAGCGCACACTGTTCGAGCCCGAACACGAGCTGTTCCGGGAGTCGTTCCGCAAGTTTCTCGATCAGCATGTCGCGCCGAATCACGCGAAGTGGGAAGAGCAGGGCATTGTCGACCGCGAGGTCTGGCTCGAGGCCGGTAAACAGGGATTCCTCGGCATGGCCATGCCGGAGGAATACGGCGGCGGCGGGGTCAAGGACTTCCGCTATAACGCGATAGTCGCCGAGGAGTCGGTGCGCGGCCAGTACTCCGGCCTCGGCTTCGCCCTGCACAACGATGTGATCGCGCCTTATCTGCTCGAACTCGCCAACGATGAGCAGAAGCAGCGCTGGCTGCCCGGTTTCTGTTCCGGCGAGATCATCACCGCCATCGCGATGACCGAACCGGGCACCGGCTCCGACCTCCAGGGCATCAAGACCCGCGCGGTCCGCGACGGCGACGACTGGATCCTCAACGGCGCCAAGACCTTTATCACCAATGGCATCAACTCCGATATCGTCATCGTGGTCGCCCAGACCGATCCCGCCAAGGGCGCGATGGGCTTCAGCCTGCTCGTCGTGGAGCGCGGCATGCCCGGCTTCGAACGCGGTCGCAACCTCGACAAGCTCGGTCTCAAGGCGCAGGACACCGCGGAGTTGAGCTTCACCGATGTCCGTGTTCCGGGTAAGAATCTGTTGGGTACCGAGGGCATGGGCTTCATCCACCTGATGAACAACCTGCCGCAGGAACGCATGTCGATCGCCGTCATGGCGGCTGCCGCCATGGAAGCCTGCCTGGAGATGACCATCCAGTACGTGCGCGATCGCAAGGCCTTCGGCAAGCCGATCGGAGCCCTGCAGAACACCCGGTTCGTGCTGGCCGAATTGGCCACCAAGACCACTGCCGTCCGTGTCCTGGTCGACCGCTTCATCGAGGACCTCAACGCGGGCAAGCTATCGGTCGAGGACGCCGCAATGGCCAAGTGGTGGAGCACCGAGGAGCAGATCGATCTCATCGACCGCTGCCTGCAGCTGCACGGCGGCTACGGCTACATGAAGGAATATCCGATCGCCAAGGCCTACATGGACGCCCGCGTCCAGACCATCTACGGCGGCACCACCGAGATCATGAAGGAGATCATCGGTCGTTCGCTGAAACTGAGCTGATACCAACCGGTTTCGCGCCGCCCGCCGCAGGCTCCGGTCCGCGGCGGGGAAATCGAGCCTGTTGCGCTGCCGCCCGAAGTTGTCTAGTCCTGTTATCGGGCCACCGCGGCTCGAAGGGCGAGGGAGACGGTAGGTTGGGCACAGTGACGGAGCAGGCCCTCGGGCAGGAGCACACCTTCGGTACGAGCGCATTCGCGACCACATCCGATGGCCGTCGACTGCACTACATGGTGCGCGGAACTGGTAGGCCGACCGTTGTTTTCGAATCGGGTATGGGTTTCTCCCGCTCGATCTGGGGCTTGGTGCAGCCAGTGGTCGCCGAGCGCATGCGCGCCGTTGTCTACGACCGCGCCGGGACCGGCCGCAGCGATGACGATCCGAACCCACGCACCATCACCCGGATGGCCGACGACCTCGCCGCCGTGCTGGCGGAATTGGGGGATGGTCCCTTCATTCTCGTCGGTCACAGCTGGGGCGGGCCCATCGTACGTGTCGCCGCGACTGCGGATCCGACCCGCATCCAGGGCATCGTGCTGGTCGATCAGAGCGACGAGAACTGCGAATTGTATTTCCTGCCCTCCGCGGAAAAGCGGTACGCGATGACCCGCGTCCTGTTGCCCGAACTCGCCCGCTGCGGCCTCTACCGTCTGCTCGGCAGTCGGATCGGCGGTAAGCAGCCCGCCGATATCGCCGCCGATCACCGGGCCGAGGATTTCACCCCGCGCGCCGCGCGCACCATGATCGCCGAACAGGACCAATTCAGCGCAGGCCTGCGAAGCCTGCGCGACCAGCCGCAGGAACTGGGCGCCTTGGATGTCAGTGTCATCACCGGCACCAAACTTCCCCGACTCGACAAGACCACCCGAACCGCACTGACCGCCGCCCACCGCCGTACCGCCGCCGCCTTTCCCAACGGCCGACTGGTCGAGGCCGAGCGCTCCGGTCACCTCATCATGTTCACCGAACCCGACCTGATCGTCGACGAAATTCTCCGCATCGCGGACAATGTTCGCTAGGGCCGGGGTACCTAGGGCAGCAACGGAATATTCGCGTTCAGGCAGAACGGATGACCGGCCGGATCCAGTAACACACGCCAGCGATCCGGCCCGGCTGCTCATCGGCCAGGCACGCACCGAGTTTCACCGCGCCCGCCGCATCGACAATGAGATCGTCAACGCGCAGATCCAGGCGCGCGGTCGACTCTTGCATGCCGTCGCCAGGTCGGTGGTCGGCAGCGTTTCGCCAGCCGGGGTGGTGACGGCCCTGGAGGCCGCTGCCGCCCGATCCTCGGCGGCTGAGCCGCGCGACGGTACCCGGCGGTTCTCATGGCGACCGCGTCGTTCGGGACGGCGCGATCGTGTCCGCATCCATGCACGTGGCCTGAGGATCCAGCAGCATGGCGATGGTGTCGGCGGTCCAGCCGAGGTCCGCTCCGGGGCGGGTGGCGATATAGGTGGCGATCTCTTCGACTGTCCAGGTGTGGGATTCGGTGAGGCCTGCGGCGAGGTGGCGTATGTAGGCGGCCGACGGCGGGTTGCCGGGCAGGTCGGTATAGCGCCAAGGCGCGGTGATGGTGAGGACCGGATGTCCTTCGAAAGTACCAGTACAGACCAGGGTCTCGTATCGACCGGGACCGAGCGTCATGCGGCCGTGGGTGATTGCCTCGCACAGGTCGTGGTCGGTGCCGGGTGTTCGGTACATCTCCTGGGCGGCGATATCGCAGAACTGATCGATGGTCACCAGGTGGCCGCGGGCGGCGGTTTCACCGGCGGCGTCGGGATCGTAGAAGGCTCGGCCGCCGGTCCAGGTCAGGGATTCGGTGGCGAAATATTGCAGGCCGGGGAGCGTGAGCGGAACCGAACGCAGCGGTTCGGCCCCGCGACGGCAGCCGGGCAGCGTGATCGCGCCGCCGTCGGGTGTGCCGCCTGCCAGATAGCAGCGTAGGCGGCTCAGATGCATATTCGAGCCGTATGACGCGTACCACACGATCTCGGTCATGGCACTGATCCGGGCATCGCACCCGCCTTCCGGTCGGAAATCGCCTATACGACGAGCATGCCACGGGTGGCGGCATCAGCACTTGCGACCGTCAGCACGTCCGGTACCAGCGCATTCGGCAGTGGCCGATGTACCGCCGCTGTTCAATGACGGTGATTCTCGACCAGTGAACGCATCTGCTCCGGCGACCGAAAGTAGGCGAGTCCCCACGGCAGGCGGCTGTAGGTGCCTCGCCCATCGGCTACGCGGGTTATTGATCACGATCGCGAGCAACTCGCCCGGCACCAGCACCCGATGGAACTCCGCGACCGGCGCAGCATGTTCGAGAAATGGAAGGCGTGTGTGGATACCACGGCGTCAACCGCTCCGTCTGGCAATGCCGAAAATCCTCGGCCTGCCGATTTCGCCGGCGCACCCGATCCGACCGCGACCGTGCCTGCGTCGACATCCCCACCGACACATCGCAGCCGTGGACCACATCCGGGCGCAGCTGGCCTTCGATGCGGGCGGCGAGAATGCCGGTGCCGCAGGCGATATCGGTGCTTCCGACGCGCCGCTGCCGAATCCTGAATGCCTGTTTGACGCCAACATTGCGGCGCATCGAATACAACGCAATCAAATTCAACGCACACCGTTGCGGCGCTAAGAGATTCGCGTGAGCTGGGAAGTCGAATCCGTGGCGGGCGTGTGTGAAATGCGTACACTGGCCCAGCCGGAAGCAAATCTGAAACGGGTGTCCGTCACACGACGTTGGAGGGTAATTGTCAACACGACGCGACGACATTCTCGACGCGGCACGGGATCTGATCGTCCGCGAGGGTTACGCCGGCGCCAGTATGCATGCGATCGCGCGCGCGGCGGGCATCACCCGACCCGGCTTGTACGCCGAATTCGGTGATCGGGACGAACTATTCGAGGCACTGCTCGATCGCGAGGAAGAACGGGTACTGGCCATGGCGGCCGAGGCCACTCCGGTCTTCCAGGAGGGCGCGGACCTGGCCGCGATCGCCGCGGACGTCTCGGCCGATGCCGTCGACATCTTTCTAGACCTCGTCTCGGCCGCACCGCAGAGCTGGCGTTTCGTGCTGATGCCCGGCGACGGGCTGCCCGATACCGCGCACGAACGAGTGGACCGTGGCCGTGCGGCCTTGCGGGCGCGCAGTCGAGCGGTGCTCGCGCTGGTCGCCGCGCTCACCGAGCGAGAGATGGACGAGGAGTTGTTGAGCCACGCGGTAATCAGTGCGAGCGAGACCGGTGCCCGATTGGTCCTCGCCGCGGACGGCGCGCAACGGCGCGAGGCGGTATCCAAGACGTTGCGCTGGCTGGCACGCCGGGCGGTCGTCGCCGCCGGAGTCGGGGAGCAGTAGCGATGGCCGCCGCGAAACAAGCAGCGCCCCAGAAGCAATCGGCACCTCGACCGCCTAAACGCAAGTACGCCAAGCGGCTTCAGCCTGCGGACCGACGTGAGCAATTACTCGACGCGGCATTGCGCCTTGTGGCGCAAGAGGGGTTCACCAGTGTGAACATCGCTGCCGTCGCCGAGCGCGGCGGGGTGACCAGGCCGGTCGTCTACGACTCCTTCGGCAGCCGTGACGAACTGCTCGAGGCGCTCATAGAACGCGAGACCGCCCGCATGGCGGCGGCGGTGGCCCGCTCGGTCGCCGAGACCACCACGGCACCCGACTTCGCTTCCGCCGCACCGGAACAGCTGCCCGCGATGCTCGGGCGCTTCCTCGCCGAGGTCTGCGCGATGCCCGACACCTGGCGGCTGGTGTACTTCCCGATCGACGGTGTGCCGCCGGTACTGCGGGAACGGGTCGCCGCGGCTCGTGACGAATTGCGTGCACCGCTGCGGCAGGCGCTGGGGCTGTGGCTGGTGGAGCAGCCCGATGCCGATGGCGTGGATCCGGATGTCTTGGCCGAGGTCGTACAGGGCACCATCCAAACCGCGGCGCGCCTGGTGCTCGACCAACCCGATGAATTCGGCATCGACCGGATTCTGGCCCTGTTCGACTATCTGTTCTTCCGTGCGGCATAGCGGCTTTCACCTGTGAAAGGGCTCGGTTCCGTCAGAGTTGTCGCCAGTGCCGCGCGCGACGGAATCAGGGTGCACAGGCTGACACCGCGACTGCCGGCGACAGGCGATTGCCGATATCACCCAGTGGTGGCAAGGAGGTGAAAGTCGGCGTGCACCGGCTCTGCCCGAGGTGGAAACAGCCAGGCTGAATAGCTTCCGCGCCTGAGTTTTTCAGTTCATGGACCAGTTCGGCCATGGTTTCACTGCTGGGCGCATAGGGCTGATAGAAGCACACCCGATCGGAGATTGTCCCGGCACGGTCGCGGATATCGGCGGCGACCGTCGTCGGTTTGCCGCGCGCCGCAATGGTTCCGAGGATGTCGTCGTCGATCAGTTCACCATCTCGGTCCAGCGCCTTCTCGATCTGCGGACGAATCTGGGTGCCCAGCCCCAAGGTGAATCGGCCCTCGGGCAGCAGTTGGAGATCGTTCGCCTGGTGCGCGAGGTGAATCGGGTTGCGCGGGAAGACGACGGGCTGTGATTTGACCCTGACGTTACGTCAGGCTCGACGATGTGGCGGTGAGCGAAACCTACCCAGCATTCGATATCAGTCCGGTTCCCGTACCCGCCCACGATGCCGTGGCGCCGGAACTTTTCCGCGGCATCTACGGGATGCCGATGTTCGTCACGGTGCCGACGGCCGATCTGGCTGTGTCGGTGGACTTCTGGACGCGCGGACTCGGCTTCTTCGACCTGTTCTCTGTCCCCGGCCGACTCACCCATCTGCGGCGCTGGGCATTCCAGGATGTCCTGCTCTTATCCGCTGACCAGCCCGCGGCGGCAACCGAGCTGAGCGTGAGCTTCTCCTGCGTGCTGAGCCAGCTCGCCGAGATCGCGGCCGCATGCGAGCAGTTGCTGCCCGATTGCATGTCGGGGCCGCGTCCGATGCCGTGGAATACCGTCGACCTCGAGATCCGCACGCCGGACAACACACGGGTGATCATGACGGCGGCGCGACCGTACGATCCGGACAGTGCCGAGGCCGAGAATTTGCGGTCCATGGGGATCGGAGGTCCGCCGGCATGAGCGTTCCTGTCAAACTGGGCGGTGTGACTGATCAGGGCGATGCCGGTCTCACCGTCGGTGCGGCCGCCGCGCGCATGGGCGTCACGATCCGCACACTCCACCATTGGGATGCGATCGGGCTCGTGTGCCCGACCGAGCGCACCGACGCCGGGTACCGGCTCTACACGAGTGCGGACCTCGCCCGCATCCATCGCGTACTCATCTACCGTGAGCTGGGCGTACCTCTCGATGAGATCAAAACGGTCCTGGATGCGCCTGCCACCGATGCGACGGTGTCGCTGCGTCGGCAGCGCGACGAACTCCGCGAGCGCGCCGTCCGCCTGCAAAAGATGGCGGATGGGATGGACCGCATGATCGAGGCCAGAGAGTCCGGAATCCTGCTCTCCGCCGAGGAACAGGTGGCGATCTTCGGCGAGCACTGGCAACCCACCTGGACCGCGCAGGCCCACGACCGCTGGGGTGACACCGTGCAGTGGGCCCAGTACGCCGAACGCGCCGCGAACCGAACCGCCGAGGACTGGCAGCAGATCGCCGAATCCGTCGACGCACTCAACGCCGACCTGGTCGCGGCCTACCGCGCCGGAGTGCTGCCCGGCAGCGACGAAGCCAACGACCTCGCCGAACGCCACCGCGCCTCCATCGACACCTACTTCGACTGCACCCCCGCCATGCAGATCTGCATCGCCCATACCTACCTCACCGACCCGGGCTACACCGCCTTCTACGACACCCTCGCCCCCGGCCTGACCCCCTGGCTATCCGCCATCATCCAAACCAATGCTGGTCAGCCGAGAACGCACTGACGCAATTCCTCTCGGCATTTGCGGCGACCAGCGCATGGTCGAGGGTTCAGCTGGTGCCGACGAGAGTGCCGCGGGCTCGGAATTCCTGGGGTGGGCAGCCTTGCCAGCGGCGGAATGCGCGGATGAAGGATGCGGCCTCGGCATAGCCGAGGCGGGCGGCGACCTGTTCGGTGGTCATATCGGTGTGGCTGAGCAGTTCCTCCGACATCATTTGACGGACTTCGTCCAAGAGGTCGCGGAAGGACGTGCGCTCTTCGCGCAGGCGACGAGATAGTGTGCGCGGGCTCATGAAAAGCGCTGCGGCGACGGCGATTTGGTCCGGAATCTCGCCCGGATTGCGGACCAGCAGATCACGCACCGCAGCGGCAACGCCGGTGCGGGCCCGGCGCGCGGTGAGCAGATCGCGGCACAGTTGTTCGCATGTCCCGCGCGCCCATTCGTTGGCCTGGGGCAGTGCGACATCGAGATACGCACTGTCGAAGGCTAATTCGTTGACCGGCGCGTCGAATTCCGGCTCGATACCGAAGACGGTGCGGTAGCGCGTCGTATCCGCCGGAGCCCGATGACGGAAGCTGATCCGGGTGGCGGGCACACCGGCGGAGAACCGCTCGCGGCCGATGGACTGGATACCGGTGATGACGCGCTCGGTCAGGAAGGCGCGCACATCCTCCGGAATCTGCGAATCGTCGAAGATGACCCGCGACTCGGCCGGTCCCTCCTCGAAGATCAGCCGGCCGAACACGAAGGCCAGATCGACATAGCGCAACGAAACCTCGATCACCTCGCGCACCGTGCGACTGCTCAGCAGCGCCAGCCCCCACGGCCCGTACAGCGATAAGTGGTAGCGGTTCCCGGCCTCGACACCCAATCCTGGTTCACCGCCGAATCGCGCAAGCAGATTCCGCACGACGCGTACCTCTTGACGTGCCGTGACCTCGGCATCGGGATCGCTCACCGCCTCGGGCCTCAGTTTCGTGCCCTCGAGACAGTCCTGCGGCGACATGCCACGTTCCTGCGCCAATTCCATCAGCACATGCACGCTGGAGGTGCTACGCAGTAGATCCCAATCGAACACTAACTGCATCCTCGTCGAAGCCGGTCCCGTCTTGCTATTGGCGGAACGTATCAATCCTTTCTTCTCCATCGCAGGAAAATCGGAACACCCGGTGCCAGACCGACGGAAATGCCACGCTGGAGGGCGGGGGCACAGCGCAGGAGGTGAGCCGGATGAGTACGGCGCAACAGCAGGTCGAGATCGAGGTACACAATCCGGCCGACGGCAGCGTCACCGGCCGGGTGCCCGAGGAATCGAGTGCTGCGGTCGCCGCGGCGGTCCGCCAATTGCGCCTTCTCCAGCCGGAATGGGAGGCGATCGGCTCGAACAAGCGCGCCGAATGGCTGTTTCGGCTGCAGGATTGGCTGATCGATAATTCCGACGAGCTCACCGATGTGGTCCAGTCCGAAACCGGTAAGACCCGCTACGATGCGGAGATCGAGGTACCCGCCGCGGTCAATCTGATCAAGTACTGGGCGCGCAATGCCGCGAAATTCCTGCTCGATGAGCATCCGGCTCCGCACAGTCCGCTCGGCCGGACCAAGCGCCTGGTCAAGACCTATCGGCCGCATCCGGTCGTCGGGATCATTACGCCGTGGAACTTTCCGCTGCTCAATGTGTGCTTCGATGCGCTGCCTGCGCTGATGGCTGGTGCCGCGGTGCTGGTCAAGCCGTCGGAAGTAACGCCGTTGAGTGCGGTCGCGCTGGCGCGAGGGTGGGCCGAGATCGGTGCGCCACCGGTATTCGCGGTGTCGACCGGGCGTGGAGATACCGGACGCGCAGTCGTCGAGGCGGTCGACTACGTCCAGTTCACCGGGTCCACCAAGACCGGTAAGGCGATCGCGGCCGCCTGCGCAGCGACGCTGACCCCGTACAGTCTGGAACTCGGCGGCAAGGATCCAGCGATCGTGCTCGCGGACGCCGACATCGAGCGGGCCGCGGCGGGCATCGCCTATGGCGGACTGTTCAATTCCGGTCAGGTCTGTGTGTCGATCGAGCGGGTGTATGTCGAGGCGCCGGTCTACGACGAGTTCGTGACCAGCCTGACCGAACAGGTGCGCAAGCTGCGGCAGGGACACGATGGGCGCGGGTTCGCCTTCGATATCGGCGCGATGGCAACCGAGGCGCAGCGCGATATCGTGGCCCGCCATGTCGAACAGGCCGTAGCCGCGGGCGCGCGGATCACCACCGGCGGCAAGGCGAGCGGGGTCGGGACCTTCTTCGAACCGACCGTGCTGGTGGATGTGGATCATTCGATGGCTTGCATCAGCGAGGAGACATTCGGCCCGACCATTCCGGTGCTGAAGGTCGCCGACGAGGATGAGGCGGTGCGCTTGGCCAACGATTCGGTCTATGGGCTCTCGGCCACGGTGTGGACCGGTGACCGCAAGCGCGGCGAGCGGGTGGCGCGGCGGCTGGAAGCGGGTGCGGTCAATATCAACGATGCCTTCGCGAATCTGTTCAGCTTCGCGCTGCCGATGGGTGGGTGGAAAGATTCCGGGGTGGGCGCGCGATGGGGCGGCCCCGCCGGAATCCGGAAATACTGTCGCCAGCAAGCGATTACGGTGCCACGCGGGCCGGCGATGAGGCGTGAGCTGGCGTGGTACCCGGCCTCGCGGGCGCGGTTGCGAGTGGTGACCGGACTGATGCGCGCACTGGATGGGCGTGGCAAGCGCAAGCTGCCGAAGTTCTGGAGCGGCAAGCGATAAGGCGCGGGCTCAGACGAGAATCGAACGCGCTATCCGGAAGCCGACATCATCGATCCGGTAGGTCGGATGGCTGCGCCGTCGCACCGAGGCCCGGCAGCTCCACTTCTCATCGGACCACCCACCCCCGCGCAGCACCCGATATGAGTCGTACACCTCGGCGTCGTAAATGTCCCAGCACCAATCCCATACGTTGCCGAGCATGTCGTACAGGCCCCAGGCGTTGGGTAGCTTGCCGCCGACCTCGTGCACGTGCTCCGCGGAATTGCCTCGATACCAGGCGATTTCGTCGAGCTCGCCATATCGTGGGCCCGAAGTGCCCGCCCGGCACGCATACTCCCATTCGGCCTCGGTCGGCAGCCGGTACCCGTCGCTATCGGCATCCCACTCGACCTCGTCGTCGTGCACGCGATATGCGGGCGGCAAACCCGTACCCAGCGACAGGCCATTGCAGAACCGGATCGCATCGAGCCACGAAACACCCTCGACCGGCAGCCGATCACCCCGAGACGCACTCGGCGCCCCACCGGTGACCTGTTCATACTGCGACTGGGTAATCGAAAACGCCGCCAGCCCGAAACCCGCCACTTCGACCGCCCAACTCCGCTGGGTTCGCCGATCCGACAGCGTCACCTGCCCCGCGGGCAGCGCGACCATCTCGATTTCCGCACGCACAGCTAGCCGATCGTAATGCATGTGTATCGGCTTGCGGCACCGCGACGACCAGGGCGGGGCGTGGAGGTACAGGATCGCCGCAGCGTACGTCTCGTGCCGGTCGTCACGGTGCAGAGCACGAATCCGGTGGTCACCCGGACCGTTGCGGCCGCCGCGTTGCCGCACCTGCCGAGTTGACGAAGCACTGGTCCGTCGAACCCGACCTCAGTGAGTCTCGTCCGAGTCTTCGGTTGGCTGTATGAGTCGGTCGGACATGGTGCTGGTGATGAACTTGGGGATCGCTGGGGCGAATAGTTTGAGGTAGGAGTCTATCCATTCATGGCGGGAACTCAGGAATGGGAAGTCAGTGGGGGCCATATGACGAACGGCGAGCATGGGCAGTGGCGCGTCGAGTGCGGGGAAGGCCGGGTTGTGCAGCCCCGGGACGGTGCACCCCGGATAGAACTGACCCAGCATCAGACCCTTTTCAACGAACCGAGACTTCTGTTCATGTTGAATCGCGTCGATATCGGTGTATTCGGTGAGGTCCGGGAAGACCGCGAGCAGAGCCTTGAGCCTGGACTCGGGTTCGTCCCGGGGCTCCAAGGTGGGGAACAGGCTGAACAGATCGTCGATGACTGCCGTCAGCTGCTCGACATCGATGGAACGACCTTCGATGAATGCGGCCCACAGGAAATTGTTCGAGATGGCGCGGCTGGTGTATGGACAGACCGGGCCGGATCGACCGAGGTCGGGGTGCGGCCGACACAGATATTCGAGAGTCCACCTACGCAATTCGGCAGCACTGGGGTGCGAGCCGATTCGCGACGTCGGTGGATCGGGAGCGAACAGGTTGACTGGCTCGACGCCGGAACGTGTCCCGACGATTCGGTCGGTTCTCATGAGCGGCTTGTCCTTGCAGAGGTGGGGGGCTCTGGCGGGGTTCGGGATGAGCGGAAGTGCTCGGTGAGCACGAATCCGATCGCGCGCAGCGAGTCGGGCTCGATCATCCGTTCGTGTCGGACCGGAATGCGATGTTCGGTGATCCGGCCGGTGATGAGGTTGTTCCAAGCCAGGACCGGGGAGGGGCCGTCCGCTGTGTCGGCGGCAGCGCTGAAGTAGATCAGGTCACCGTCGAAGGGAGTCGGCCGGTGATTCCACGTGAGGTCGACGAGCCGGGCGTAGTCGTCGTGCAGGATCACCAGATGCTCGGGGGTCACCGCGGTGAACAGCCCGCCTTGCCGGTGTAGCAGTTCGGCTGCGGCCGCGGCGGTGATATCAGCCGGGCCCGGTGGCACGTCGAGGCCGGCGAACTCGGCGAGCAGCTCCGCGATCGTAGGAGTGGGCAAGCGGACGGTGCTCGCGGTGACGACGCGGGTATCCATCATGGCCAGGGTGGCGACGGTCTCACCGATGCCACGGAGTCGGACGGCGATCGCATGCGCGATGGTGCCGCCGAGCGAGTAGCCGAGCAGGTGGTACGGGCCGTGCGGTTGGACAGCCCGGATCTCTCGGACGTAGCGGGCGGCCAGCTGGTCGAGCGTCTCGAACTGCGCGGTGGCGTCACTGAATGCCGGGGATTGCAGACCGTACACGGGGTGGTCGAGGTCGAGGTGCTGCACGAGTCCGCTGAAACCCCAAGCCAATCCGATGGCGGGGTGGACGCAGAACAGTGGCGGCGCGTCCCCGGTGGCGCGCAGGGGGAGAACGACGGACAGCGCGTCGCCGGGGTCCTGCTCGTCGAAGCCGTAGCGGCCGAGGTCGATGCGGCGGGCCAGCGACTCGGGCGTCGGGTCGGTGAAGATCCACTGAACCGGCACGTTGACACCGGTCGACTCCGCCAGCCGCGCCACCAGCTCGGCCGCGGCAAGCGAGTTGCCACCGAGGGTGAAGAAGCCGTCGTCGAGGCCGACTCGCTCGAGGCCGAGGGTTCGGGTGAAGGCGTCGCACACGGTGGCCTCGAGTGCGGTGGACGGCGGCCGGAACCGAGCAGGTCGCCAGCGGGGTGTGGGCAGGGCTTTGTAATCGACTTTGCCGGTAGAGGTCAGGGCGATTCGGTCGACGATGAGAATGGCGGTGGGGATCATGTGTGTGGCCAGTCGCGTTGCGAGGTGTGCGGTCAGTGTGGCGGTGTCGGTCGTGGTGCCGGGAGTCGGCACGACATAGCCGACGAGCTGATTGCTGCCGTTGGGCCGGGTGTGGATCGTGACGGCGGCCTGGTCGACATCGGGGTGACCGCGGAGCGCGGCTTCGATATCACCGGGTTCGATGCGGTGGCCGTTGATCTCGAGCTGCAGGTCACTGCGACCCGAGAATCGCAGAGTTCGGTCGGTCGTCCAGCTGACCAGGTCGCCGGTCCGATACATGCGTGTCCCGGCAGGACCGTATGGGTCGGGGACGAATCGGGCTGCCGTGGTTGCGGGCTGCCGGTGGTAGCCGCGGGCGAGGCCCGGTCCGGACACGTACAGTTCGCCGACCACTCCGGCCGGGACCGGACGCAATCTGCGGTCGAGTACGACGGCGGTGAATCCGAGCACGGGCCCGCCGAATGTCGCCGGGCCGCCGCCCGTGGTTGTGGTCAAAGGAGCATGGCCGCAACTGACGATTGTGGTTTCGGTAGCCCCGTATGCGTTGAGCACGGTGCGGCCCGGCGTCCACTGTGCTGCCAGATCGGGCGGACAGGTCTCGCCGCCGAGGATCAGGGTGTCGAGGGTGTCGAGTTCGTCCGGGTGCAGTGATGCGAGCACGGTGGGAGTGACGGCGGCATGGGTCACGTGTTCGGCATTGATCAACTCGGTCAGTTCGGCGCCGGCGGCTACCGACGCGGGGGCGAGCACGAGGGTGGCACCGGCCGTGGTCGCGGTGAGCCATTCGAGGATCGAGACGTCGAAGGTCGGGGAGGCGGCGGCCAGCATCCGAGAGGCAGGGGTCAGGCCGAACCGCTCCCGTATTTCGGTGGCCAGGTTCGCTATCCCGGTATGGGTGACCACGACCCCTTTGGGGGTCCCGGTGGAGCCTGAGGTGTATATCAGGTAGGCCGGATGCTCAGGCCGTAACGGGGTCGCGCGCTCGGCGTCATCAATCGCTGTGGGGTCCGCCGCCGCCGTGGTCGCGTCGAAGGTGGGCTCGTCGAGGGCGAACCATCCGAGCGCATCCGATAGCCGATCCCGGTAGGTCTCGAGGGTCAGCCCCACGGCGGCACCGGAGTCGGTGAGGATGCGCGTGACCCGGTCGCGAGGATGGGCGGGGTCGATCTGGACGAACGCGCCGCCGGTCTTGGCGACCGCCCACACGGCGATGATGGCGTCGATCGAGCGCGGTAGCGCTACCGCGACTATCGCTTCCGGTCCAATCCCCATATCGATCAATGCCCGCGCCCACCGGTTGGAGGTTTCATCGAGTTCGCGGTACGACAGCCTTACACCGTTGCCGACCAGCGCTTCTGTACCCGGCGTCGTCGTGACCGCGTCCGACAACACCTGCGGCAACACCGACATCACCGTGCCGGGCCGACCGCGGACGGGCACCAGCGTGGCCTGCTCGACGGGCGACAGCAGCTGCAGTTCGGTCAGCGGGAGGTCGATATGCGTGGCGATGGCGTCGAGCACCCGCAGCACTCGGTCGGCGAGGGCGTCGATCTGCTGTCGAGTGAACAGTTCAGGCAGGTATTCGAAGCTCAGGTGCAGCCGAGTGTCGTGGTGAACGATCAGGCCGAGCGGATAGTGCGCGGCGTCACGTCCTTGGATGTCGAGGACGTGCATTCCGGCGATGTCGATGTCTTCGGACAGCCCGGTCCGGTCGACCGGGTAGGACTCGAAGACGGTCACGGTGTCGAACATCGCGCCGGGGCCGGCCACCTGCTGGATCCGGGCGAGTCCGAGATGGTGATGGTCGAGTAGCGCCGCTTGTTCGGTTTGGATTCGCCGCAGCAGTCGGGCGAGGCTTTCGCGGTGGTCGAGCCGGACCCGCACGGGCACGGTGTTGACGAACAGGCCGATCATCGATTCGATGCCGGGAAGCTGCGGCGGACGCCCGGAAACGGTCGTGCCGAAGACCACGTCTTCGCGGGTGGTCGCGTTGGCGAGCACGAGCGCCCAGGCCGCCTGGATGACGGTGTTGAGGGTGGCCTCTTGTTGGTTGGCCGCGGCGACCAGGGCCGCGGTGCGGTTCTGGTCGAGCTGCACCCGCACTTCGTGTCCGGCGGCGGTGGTCCGGCGGCCACGGTCCGCGGGGGCCAGCAGAGTCGGCTCGGCCACACCGTCGAGTGCTTGTGCCCACGCGGTTTCGGCCCCGGCCCGGTCCTGGTTGTTCAGCCACACCAGGTAATCGCGATAGGGACGCATCGGGGGCAGTGCCGAGGGGACGCTGTCGCCGGCGTAGAGGATCAGCAGTTCCCGAATCAGCAGTGGTGTGGACCAGCCGTCTATCAGGATGTGATGGATGCTCAACACCAGGCGGTACTGCTGGGGGGCGATGCTGATCAGCGTCAGGCGTAGCAGTGGCGCCGAGGCCACGTCGAAATGGCGGTCGCTTTCCATGACCTGTTCGAGTGCGGCAGCGATGTCGTCGCGCTCGGCCAAGTCGACTTCGGCGAACGGCACCTCGACATGCCGGTACACCACCTGGACCGGCTCGTGGGCGCCGTCGCGCACGAATGCGGTCCGTAGGTTCGGGTGCCGTCCGAGGAGAGTTTGCGCGGCGCGGCGCAGCCGGTCCGCGTCGACGTGTCCGCCGAGTTCCACACAGAGTTGCACGATGTAGGCGTCGAGTGCGCCGTCGGCGAGCTGGGCGTGGAACAGCAGCCCTGCCTGCAGCGGCGTGAGCGGCCAGATGTCGTCCAATGCATGATGTCGGGTCTCCAGCCGGTCGATCGCGGCCTGGTCGAGGTCGACGAGGCCGATATCGGAGGGCGTCAGCCCGCCGACACCGGGCCGGGACGCGTGCGCGGCGAGAGCCGTCACGGCGTCGCGCCACAGTTCGGCGAGGTCGGTGACTTCGGCGGAGGTGAGCACGCCGGTCGGGTAATCCCAGGCGGCGGTCAGGGCGGGGCCGTCCGATGTATCCGCGGTGGCCGCGTTGACGCCGAGCACGGCTGCCGCGGACGCGTCGGGATTCTGGCTTCCGCCGCCGTCGGTTGCGGCACCGGCGGGCATCCATCCGCTGTCGCGCAACTGCGCGGGAATGGTGTCGAAACGACCGAGATAGTTGAAGCTCACCTGCGGGGTCGGCAGCGCACGCAGGATGGGGCCGGTATCCGCGTTGAGGTAGCGCAGCAGCCCGTAGCCGATCCCGCGATCGGGGATCGCGCGGAGTTGTTCCTTGACCGATTTGACGACCGCCGCCGCGGCAGCGCCCGCTGCGAACGCGTCGTCGACGTCGATACCGGACAGGTCGAGCCGCACCGGGTAGGTGGTGGTGAACCATCCGACCGTGCGGGTGAGGTCGGCGCCGGGCAGCACCGTGTCGTGCCGACCGTGGCTTTCGAGGGTGAGCAGCGTTTCGGTCACGTTGTCGCCGTGCCGGCGCCGCCATCGCGTCAGTGCCAGAGCGAGTCCGGCTATGAGGGCGTCGTCCACACTGCCGCGGAATATCCGGGGCAGTGTGGTGAGCACGGCGCGGGTCACCGAGGTCGGCAGCGTCACCTCGACAGTGGCGACCGTCGCTTGCACGTCCACCTCCGGGTCGAGCGGGCGGGCACCGATCGCCGGATCAGCGGTACCGAGGGTGGATCGCCACCAGTCGAGTTCATCGAGGCGCTCGGCCGCGGTGCTGAGGCCGTACGCCCAGCGTCGCATCGAGGTGCCGACGGGCGCGAGCCGCGGCCGTTGCCCGGCACTGACCTGGGCCCATGCCGAGGCGAGGTCCGGAATCAGAATTCTCCACGACACACCATCGACGACCAGGTGGTGTGCGACGACGAGCAGGCGTCCCGGCCGTTCGGCCCAGTCGAACCAGACCAGCTGCAGCACGATTCCGCTGCCGGGGTCGAGGCGTTCGGCGGCCGCGTTCGCCTCGGCGGCGGCGATCGCGGCGAAGGCGGCGCTGTCCGGTGCCGCTTGCACCGACACGCGCCGGATCAGCCCGGCGGCGGTCATCGCGGCCGGCCGCACCTGCAATATCCACCCGGACGGGTGCGTGGGTTCCGGACGCACTCGGGCCCGCAGCATGTCGTGGTGATCGATCACCGCTTGAACAGTGGCCCCGATCCCGGTCATGTCTATGCCGCTCGGCAGCGTGAGCATCACCCACTGGCAGAAACGGTCGAACCCGCCACGCTCGAACATCCAACACATGATCGGTGTCAGTGGTACCGGTCCCACGCCTGCTCCTGGGAGTTCCGTCGGGAGGGGGACCGCCTTCGTGCTGTCCCGGCCCGCGACCTGAGCCAGTCCGGCGACCGTCTTCCGCTCGAACACCTCCCGCGTGGAGAACACCAGACCTGCTGCCCGGGCTCGGGTTACCAACTGGATCGACATGATGCTGTCGCCGCCCAGGGCGAAGAACGAGTCATCGAGACCGACCGTGTCGACGCCCAATACCTCGGCGAACAGTCCGGCCAGGGTTGTCTCCACGTCGGTGATCGGCGCTCGGAATTCGGCTCGACCCGTAGTGAAGTCCGGCTCGGGTAGCGCGGCGCGGTCGAGCTTGCCATTCTGGGTCACCGGCAGCGTGTCGAGCACCACGATGGCCGCGGGCACCATGTACGAGGCCAGCCGCTGGCCGGCGAAAGCGAGGACCGCGGCCGGGGCGAGGTCGACGCCGGGCTCGGGCACCACGTACCCCACCAACCGGTCACCGGCGGGGCTCCGGTGGATGGTCGCGGCCGCGCGCGCCACACCGGAGGCCAGCAAACCCGATTCGACCTCGCCGAGCTCGATGCGGAAACCACGGAGCTTGACCTGGAAGTCGGCCCTACCCACGTAGTCGAGCGCCAGCTTCCCCTGCGGTAGCCGCAGCCACCGCGCCAGGTCACCGGTCCGATACATGCGCTGTCCCGGCTCCGCGAACGGATCGGCGACGAACCGCGCCGCCGTCAGCCCCATTCGGTTGCGGTAACCACGAGCCAGCGCGGGACCCGTGAGATACAGCTCGCCGACGACTCCGACGGGCACCGGCCGCAACCAGGCGTCCAGCACGACCTGCCCGACCCCGCGGATAGGTTCGCCGACCGTTACCGGCTCGCCTGCCACCAGCGGCGCACTGGCGTCGGTCAGGATGGTGGCCTCTGCCGGACCGTAGGTGTTGAACAATCTCCGGCCCGGCGCCCACCGTGACACCAGGTCCGGTGGTGGCGCTTCACCACCGAGCACGACGGTCTCGAGGTTCTCCAGACCGACGGGGTCGACCGTCGCCAAGGCCGTCGGCGTCATCGCGGCGTGGGTCACCCGCTCACTCGACAGGATCCGCGCGAGCTCGTTCCCGCCGTAGACACTCGGCGGTGCGATCACCAGCCGGCCACCCGAGGTGAACGCCCAGAGCATTTCCAGGACCGCCGCATCGAAACTCGGCGACGCGACATGCAGTACCCGCGCGCCGGGCTCGATATCGAACCGCGAACATTGCTCGGCCACCAGATCAGCCAACCCTTGGTGCGAAACCACCACCCCTTTGGGCACACCCGTCGAACCGGAGGTGTAGATCAGGTACGCCGCATGGTCGAGCCGGATCGGCCTTGTTCGCTCCGCATCGGTCACCGGTGCCGCGGACGCCTCGCCTTCGGCCGCAGCCTCGTCGAGGAGCAACCACGGCACCGATCCCGGCAATTGATACCGCCACTGGGACAAGGTGATTCCCACCGCCACGCCCGAATCGATGAGCATGTGTTCGATCCGGCCGGTCGGATACTGCGGGTCTACCGGCACGAATGCCGCCCCTGACTTCGCCACCGCCCATACCGCGAGCACCGACTCGACCGATCGCGGCAGGCCCACCGCGACAGTGGCCTCCGGCCCCACACCCCGAGCGATCAGCAACCGTGCCAACCGATTCGACTGGGCATCGAGCTCGCCGTAGGTCCACCGCCGATCCTCGTACACCACCGCGACCGCCCCGGGATCTCGCTCGGCCGTCGCCGTCAACAGCTCCGGCAACACTCGCCCCGGCACCGCGGGGGAGCCCGACACCGGTGTCAACTCCCGGTATTCCGCGGCGGAGAGCAGGTTCAGGCGGGCCAGCGGTAGATCCGGGTCGGTTGCGACGACGCCGAGCACGCGCTGGACTCGCCGCAGGGTTGCGTTCATAGTTTCGTGGTCGAACAGTTCGGGCAGGTACTTGATCTTCAGGTGCAGTCGGGTATCGACCTGTGCGACCAATCCCAGCGGATAGTGCGCGCCGTCCATGCCCGAGACGTCGACTACTCGCATGCCCGCGATATCGGTGTCCGCCGTCAGCCCGAAACGGTCGATCGGGAACGACTCGAACACTGTCATCGTGTCGAACACCGCCCCAGGCCCGGCCACCCGCTCGATTTCGGTGAGGCCGACGAACTGGTGGTCGAGCAGGGCCGTCTGTTCGGTCTGGATTCGGTCTAGCAGCTGTCCGAGGGTTTCGTCGGGGTTCAGACGGACGTGCACCGGCACCGTGTTGATGAACAGTCCGATCATCGATTCGATGCCCGTGATCCGCGGGGACCGTCCGGAGACCACGGCACCGAACGTCACGTTGTCCCGAGAGGTCAACGTGCCCAACACGATTGCCCATGCCAGCTGGATCACGGTGTTGAGGGTGACGCCACGGGCCCTTGCGAGGCTCGTCAGCGCCGTGGTCTGCTCCTCGGTCAGCTCGCCGAGCACATCGCGGGATTCGGTGTAGCGGCGGGTGGGATCGGCTTGCGCCACCAGGGTCGGCTCCTCGGCACCCTCGAACGCGCGGGCCCAGGCATCGAGCGCCGCGGCCGGGTCCTGCCCGGCGATCCAGGCCAGGAAGTCCCGGTAGGGGCGGACGTCGGGCAGCATCGCGGCATCGCCGTTGGTGGCGTAGAGCACCAGCAACTCCTTCAGGAGCAGCGGCGTCGACCAGCCGTCGAGCAGCAGGTGATGATTGGTCAGGACCAGTCGGTAGCGCTGCGGCCCGGTGGTGACGAGCATCCAGCGCAGCAGGGGGGCGCGAGCGGGATCGAACCTGGTTGCCCGGTCCGCCGCCAAGAGCAGCTCCCACTCGCGATCGCGTGCACTGTCATCGAGCCCGGACAGGTCGAGCTCCGACCAGGCGGCTTCGACATCGTGCTGGATCACCTGCACCGGCCCGACATCGGCGTCGAAGGCGGTGCGCAGATTCGCATGCCGGTCCAGCAGCACTTGTCCGGCTCGGCGCAGCCGCTCCGAATCGACTTGTCCGCGCAGTTCGAGGACCAGCTGGGTCAAGTAGGCGTCCACCGACTCCACCGACACCAACGCGTGGAACAGCAACCCCTCCTGCAACGGCGTCAGTGGCCAGATGTCGCTCAACGCCGGATACCTGTTCTCGAGTCGCTCGATTTCGGCCTGCCCGAGCCTGACCAGATCGAGATCCGATGGTGTCCGTCCCCCGCCCCCGGCATTGCGGGCATGGTTCGCCAATGCGGTCAATGCCCGGCACCACGACTGCGCCACCGCGGACACCTCGTCCGCGGTGAGAACCTCGGCGGGATAGGACCAGATGGCCCGCAACCGCGGCCCTTCTCCGTCGTCGCGGGTGCAGGCTTCGATGTCGAGCACCGCCGACACCGGCATATCCGGATTCCGCGCACCGACGATTTCGCCGCCGTCCACCGGCAGCCATCCGACCGCCGGAACCCCTTCGGGAATCCCGGTGGAGACGCCGCCGAGGTAGTTGAATCCGATCTGCGGCGTCGGCTGCGCAGCGAGTGTCGAGCGGGTGTCGTCGTTGAGGTACCGGAGCAAGCCGTAGCCGATCCCGTGGTCGGGGATGGCGAGCAGTTGTTCCTTGACGGACTTGACCGCTGCGCCCATGGCCGGACCGCCCGCGCACGCGTCGTCGATATCGATCCCCGCCAGATCCAAACGCACCGGATAACTCGTGGTGAACCAGCCGACCGTCCGGGTCAGGTCCGAGCCCGCGACGACGTCTTCCTGGCGACCGTGCCCTTGGAGACCGATCACCATATCCGTCAGCGCCGCGGTCTCCGGTTCCCGTTCGCGCCGCCACTTCGTCACCGCCACCGCCAGCGCGGCCAGCAGTCCATCGCCCACCCCGCCGTGGAACGTCGCGGGCACCTCGGTCAACAGCGTCTCGGTCATCTCGGGGGACAGCTCGATCTCGACCGTCCGAGCGGTGGCCGCAACGTCGATCGCGGGGTCGAGGGTTCGCGACCCGATCATCGGATCGGGCCCGTCGGCGGTTGCTCGCCACAGTTCGAGCTCAGCGGTGCGTTCCGGCTGTTGTGCCGCCTCGACCAGCCCATAGGACCACCTGCGCATCGACGTCCCGACCGGGGCCAGATCGGGTGGCTCGCCGGATTCGATCCGCGCCCACGCGACCGCGAGGTCGGCCACCAGCACTCGCCAGGAAGCCGTATCGATCACCGAATGATGCACCAGCACCAGGACTCGGCCCGGTTCCGCCGTGTGCACCGGATCGAACCAGACCACCTGCAGCACGATCCCGGCGTACGGATCGAGCCGGTCGGCAGCGGAAGTCGATTCCGCCGCCGCCGATGTCGGGAACTCGGTGCTGGCTTGTATCGGCACCCGGTGGATGACGTCGTCGGCGCGAATCGTTCCTATCGGCAGCACATCCCACGCTCTGCGCCCGTCGTCGTACGAGAGCCGTGCACGCAGCATGTCGTGCCGATCGAGTACCGCCTGCACGGTGTTCGCCAGCCGCTGCCGGTCGATTCCCCTCGGCAGATTCAGCATCATCGCCTGCGAGTAGCGGCCGAACTTCGACTCGGTCCGTTCGAGTAGCCGTCGCATGCTCGGTGTCAGCGGTACCGGTCCCACACCTGCGCCGGGCAGTTCCGTCACAAGGGACGTCGCGGTGCCGTCGCGGACCGCGACCTCGGCCAGTTCGGCGACCGTCTTTCGCTCGAACACATCGCGTGCGGAGAACGCCACACCGGCTGCCCTGGCTCGGGCAACCAACTGGATCGACATGATGCTGTCGCCGCCGAGGGCGAAGAAGGAGTCGTCGAGACCGATTGTGTCGATGCCGAGTACGTCGGTGAATGCTTGGGTGATGGTGTGTTCGGTTGGTGTTCGGGGTGCTCGGAAGGGTTTGTGGTCGGTGAAGATTGGTTTGGGTAGTGCTTTTCGGTCGAGTTTGCCGGTTGGTGTCAATGGGATGTGGTCCAGGACCGTGATCGAGGTTGGGACCATGTAGGACGGTAGGTGGTCGGTGAGGTATTGGGTGAGGGTTGTGGTGTCGATGGTGTGGTCGGGTGTGGCGAGGACGTATGAGATGAGTGTTTGGGTTCCGGTGTTGTTGTGGTGGCCGATGGTGGTGGCGTAGGCGACGGTTTCGTGGGTGGTGAGTGTGGTGTCGATTTCGCCGAGTTCGATGCGTAGGCCGCGGATTTTCACTTGGAAGTCGGATCGGCCGAGGTGTTGGATTGTGCGGTTGGTGGTCCAGCGGACGATGTCGCCGGTGCGGTACATGCGTCGGCTGGGTATCCAGGGGCAGGCTACGAATCGTTCGGCCGTCACATTTGTTCGATGGTGGTATCCACGGGCCAGCAAATCGCCGGCGACATACAATTCGCCGGCTACACCAACGGGTACCGGTTGCAGCCGTTGATCCAACACCCATGCCGAGACACCACGGATCGGGTGGCCGATCGTGACCAGCTTTCCGGCCGCCAAGACGGCCCGCGTCGCAGTGACGGTGGTTTCGGTTGGACCGTAGTCGTTGCACAGCTTCCGGTCGCTGCCCCAGCGTTCGACCACCTCACTGCCGTAATTCTCACCGCCGACGATCAGGTGTCCCAGATCCGGTAGTGGCCAGCGGGTGTGGTCGATGGTGGACAGTACCGACGGTGAAATGAGGGCGTGGCTGATGTGTTCGCGTTCGAGCAGTGCGGCGAGTTCATCCCCGCCGTAGACGTCGGTGGGTGCGACGACCATGGCCGCGCCGACGGGCAGGGGCAGCAGCATTTCCAGTACCGATACATCGAAGCTGGGTGATGCCAGATGCAGTGTGCGAGAGCTGCGTTCGATCCCCATCAGGTCTTTGTTCGCGGTGGCGCAGTTGCGGAGTCCGCGGTGGGTGACCGCTACGCCTTTGGGGAGTCCGGTTGAGCCGGAGGTGTAGATGACGTAGGCGATATCGTCGATCCGCACGGGACGAACCCGGTCGCTGTCAATGATCGGACTGCGGTCGGTCTCGTCGAGGTCGTCCAGTATCAACCAATCGGTGTCGTCGGGTAACTGCGCCCGTACGGACGCGGTCGTAATGCCGATGGCCGCATTGGAATCGGTCATCATGTGGGTGATGCGCTCAGCCGGATAGGTCGGGTCGATCGGCAGAAAAGCAGCCCCCGACTTCGCGACCGCCCAAACCGAGAGCACCGAGTCCGCCGAACGTGGAATACCAATCGCAACAACATCTTCCGGCCCGATACCACACCCGATAAGCCGCCGCGCCAACCAATTGGAGCGTTCGTCGAGCTCCCGATAACTCAAACCCTGACCACCACAAACGATCGCAGTAGCATCCGGATCCAGTGCGACCGCCGCCGTCAACAAATCAGGCAACGTGGCAGGCGATGCCGAAGACGCGCCGGAGCGAGTCAACAGATCAGCCCGCTCGGCAGGTTCGAGGACATCGATCACCCCGACAGCAACAGTCGCATCGGCGGTTACCGATTCCAGAATCCGAATCCACCGACGCACAACAGAATCGATCGTCGCGGGATCGAACAAATCCGTCGCATAAGTGACCGCGACAGTCATATCGCCGCTGTCATGGTTTTCCGACAGGATGAATTGCAGGTCGAACCGGGAGACCTCGTTGGGCAGATCGACCATCGAGAGCTCGAGATCGGGGAGCCGCAGCGCTACCGGTTCCAGGTTCTGGAACGCCAGCATCACCTGGAACAGCGGGTGTCGTGCTTGGGACCGCTGTACGACGAGTTTGTCCACCAGCTGCTCGAACGGAACATCGGCGTGTTCGAAGGCGTCCAGATCGGTTTGTTTGATCCGGCCGAGCAGATCGGTGAAGGATTCGTCGAGATCGATCTCGGTCCGCAGTACCAGGGTGTTGACGAACATGCCGATCATGTCGTCGAGTGCGGCTATTCCGCGCCCGGCGATCGGTGTGCCGATCGGAATGTCGGTGGTGCCGCTCAACCGGGCGAGCAGCACCGCCAATGTGCCGTGGATCGCCATGAACAGTGACGAATTATGCTGCCGCGCAAACCGTTCCAATGCCCGCACCAAACCGGCGGGCACCGAGTAATCGACCGTGGCGCCTCGATTCGACAGCACCACCGGCCGCGGCCGGTCGAACGGCAGACGGAGTTCCTCGGCAACGCCGTCCAGAGCCTCGGTCCAGTATCGGATCTGTTCGGCGCCCAGCGATTCCGGATCGCCGGGCGCGCCGAGGATGGCTCGTTGCCACAGTGCGTAGTCCGCGTACTGGACCGGTAGTGGTGCCCACGCTGGGGCCGCCCCGCGGATCCGGGCGGCATAAGCGGTCGTCACGTCGCGCGCCAGCGGCGTCATGGAGAAGCCATCCGCGGCGATGTGGTGCACCACGACGGCCAGTACGTATTCCGGTTGCGTGCCCCCGACAATGCGGAACAACCGGGCACGCGCGGGCGCCTGGGTGGTCACATCGAAGCCTTCGGCGACGAATTCGGTTACCGTCTCGACCAACTGGCTCGGCGCGACCGGCACCACGATCAGTTCGCGGTCCACGTTCTCGACGGGCTCGATCAGTTGGATCAGCGTTCCGTTGAGATCCGGGTACCGCGTTCGCAACGACTCGTGCCTACCCAGCACGTCGATAACCGCCGAGTGCAGGGCGTCGACGTTCAAGTCGCCACGCAGCCGAATGGCGATCGGCATGTTGTATGCACCCGACGCGGTGTCGTACTGATTGAAGAACCACATCCGTTGTTGGGCTGGCGCCAACGGCACGAGATCGGGGCGCGGCCCGGCGATCAGCGGTGGGCGTCTGCGCCCTGTACCGGCATGCTGCTCTATGCGAGTGGTGAGTTCCGCGACTGTGGAAGCCTCGAACAACAGTCGCACCGGAATCTCGGCATCCAATGCGGCCCCGAGTCGCGCCGCGACGCGGGTCGCGACCAAGCTGTCGCCGCCGAGGGCGAAGAAGGAGTCGTCGAGACCGATTGTGTCGATGCCGAGTACGTCGGTGAATGCTTGGGTGATGGTGTGTTCGGTTGGTGTTCGGGGTGCTCGGAAGGGTTTGTGGTCGGTGAAGATTGGTTTGGGTAGTGCTTTTCGGTCGAGTTTGCCGGTTGGTGTCAATGGGATGTGGTCCAGGACCGTGATCGAGGTTGGGACCATGTAGGACGGTAGGTGGTCGGTGAGGTATTGGGTGAGGGTTGTGGTGTCGATGGTGTGGTCGGGTGTGGCGAGGACGTATGAGATGAGTGTTTGGGTTCCGGTGTTGTTGTGGTGGCCGATGGTGGTGGCGTAGGCGACGGTTTCGTGGGTGGTGAGTGTGGTGTCGATTTCGCCGAGTTCGATGCGTAGGCCGCGGATTTTCACTTGGAAGTCGGATCGGCCGAGGTGTTGGATTGTGCGGTTGGTGGTCCAGCGGACGATGTCGCCGGTGCGGTACATGCGTCGGCTGGGTATCCAGGGGCAGGCTACGAATCGTTCGGCCGTCACATTTGTTCGATGGTGGTATCCACGGGCCAGCAAATCGCCGGCGACATACAATTCGCCGGCTACACCAACGGGTACCGGTTGCAGCCGTTGATCCAACACCCATGCCGAGACACCACGGATCGGCCTACCGATCGTGACCAGCTCGCCCACTGTCAGCGAGGCGCTCAGCGTCGTGGAAATGGTGGTTTCGCTTGGTCCGTATTCGTTGAGCACGACACGGTCACCGCCCCAGCGTTCGACCACCTCACTGCCGTAATCCTCGCCGCCGACCATCAGATACTTCAGATCCGGTAGTGGCCAGCGGGTGTGGTCGATGGTGGACAGTACCGACGGTGAAATGAGGAGGTGGCTGATGTGTTCGCGTTCGAGCAGTGCGGCGAGTTCATCCCCGCCGTAGACGTCGGTGGGTGCGACGACCATGGCCGCGCCGGCAGCCAGCGGCATCAGCAACTCGAGTACTGATACGTCGAAGCTGGGTGATGCCAGATGTAGCGCGCGGGAGCTGGGTTCGATGCCCATGGCAGCCCGGTGAGCCGCGGCGCAGTTGCCGAGTCCGCGGTGGGTGACCGCTACGCCTTTGGGGAGTCCGGTTGAGCCGGAGGTGTAGATGACGTAGGCGATATCGTCGATCCGCAAGGGACGAACACGATCGCTGTCAGTGACGGGCCGGTTGTCATCGGTGTTGGGCCGGTCGCCGGAAGTATCGAGATTGTCCGATATCAGCCAGTCCATATTGTCGGGTAGTTGCGCGTGTACGGATGCGGTTGTAATGCCGATGGCCGCTTTTGAATCGGTCATCATGTGGGTGATGCGTTCGGTCGGGTAGGTCGGGTCGATCGGCAGGAAAGCGGCCCCCGATTTGGCGATGGCCCATACCGCGAGTACCGAGTCCACCGAGCGTGGAATGCCGATGGCGACGATGTCTTCGGGTCCGATGCCGCGCTCGATGAGCTGTCGTGCCAACTGGTTGGAGTGTTCGTCGAGCTCTCGATAGCTCAGTTGTTGTCCGTCGTAGACGATCGCGGTGGCGTCGGGATGGAGTGTGGCTGCTGCCGCCAGCAGATCGGGCAGCGTGGTAGGGGTTGTGGAAGGCGCGCCGGAGCGGGTCAGCAGGTCGGCTCGCTCGACGGGTTCGAGTACGTCGATGACTCCGACGGGAATGGATGGATCGGTCGTTATCGATTCCAGAATCCGAATCCACCGATGCGCAAGAGAATCGATGGTCGCGGCGTCGAACAGAGCCGTGGCGTAGGTGACCGTGACGGTCATATCGCCGCTGTCATGGTTTTCCGACACCAGGAACTGCAGCTCGAAGCGAGACGCCTCTTCGAGAAGATCGATCCCCGACGTCTCGAGAGCGGATTCCGGATTCCGCAACGCCAGCATCACCTGAAGCAGCGACTGCCGGGACCGAGACCGCTGCGGAACGAGTTCGTCCAGCACCTGCTCGAACGGAACATCGGCGTGTTCGAAGGCGTCCAGATCGGTTTGTTCGACACGACCGAGCAGGTCGGTGAACGATTCATCGAGATCAATCTCGGTCCGTAGCACCAGAGTATCGACGAATCCGTCGGCGGCATCGTCGCGCGTGGCGATCGGTGTGCCGATCGGAATGTCGGTGGTGCCGCTCAACCGGGCGAGCAGCACCGCCAATGTGGCGTGGATCGTCGTGAACAGTGACGAATTATGCTGCCGCGCGTACCGTTGCAACGCCGAAACCAGATCGGCACGCAACGGGTACCGCGCGGTGGTGCCTCGCTTCGACAGCGCCGCCCGCCGTGGCCGGTCGAACGGCAGGCGAAGCTCTTCGGGAAGGTCCGCGAGCGCGGCTCGCCAGAACGCCAGATTCTCACGGCGACGCTTGATCCGGGCACCCGCACGGGCGCTGTCGGGGTGAACCTGCTCGAGAGCAGTGTCCGGCGCGGCGGCGAATGCGTCGAGGAACTCCCCGAATCTGGTGCAGTGCGCCGAGAGTTCGGCGTCGGTATAGAGGTTGGGATTAGCAAGGAAGTGCAGGATCGTCCGTGGCGGATCCCCGGTTTGATACAGGTCGATCAGCAAGTCGTCGACCGGCCCCGAGCTGAGGATATGGACTTCCCCGGTCATTGATCCGAACCGGATCTCCTGATAGAAGAACATGACATTCACTACCGGGCCCGCGAAACGCCGCTGCCCGCCGTGGTATCCGGCGGCGGCACGGATATCGGTTAGGCCGAACCGCTGGTGCCGCAACGCCCCCACCAGATCGGACTGCACCCGCCGCGTAACTGTCGCCACGGTGTCGCCCGAATCCAGCAGGAGCGGAAGGGGTGCGACATTGACGAACATCCCGCCGGAGCGCCGCAGTACGGCGTTGGTGCGACCCGAAACGGGAATATTGACCATGACCTCGTCGCGGCCGGTCATCCGGGCCAGGTAGCAGCCGAACGCGGCGATTACCACCGCGGCCGGGCTCGCGTTCAAGGCTTTCGCGGAATGATCGATCCGCTCCACCGTCTCCGGCGAAAGTTCGGCGGTTGTAACCGTGCTGTCCGCGCGGGCAGGTGCGTGCCCGTCGACCAGACTGGACTCGTCCCCGGCGTCGGCGAGTCTGTTCAGCCAGTATTCCTGATCGTCGGCGAACCGCTTGGACTCCCGATAGTCGCGGTCGGCCTGGTACAGGGTGCGTACGTCCGCCGCCCGGTTCGGTTCCGCCGTCCGTCCCCGCCCCGCCGCCGTGTACAGCGCCGCGATGCGGTTCACGATCATCATTCCGGCATAGCCGTCCAACGCGACGTGGTGGATTCTGGTGTACAGCAGGTAATGCCGGTCCCCTACCTGCACAATCGCGGTTCCCACCAACCGGTCCCGCGTCATGTCGAGGGGTGTGGTGTACTCGCGACGCATCCACTCCAAGCCCGCAGCAACGGGATCTGGTGCACCGCGTACATCGATCACAGGCCCCGCGTACTCGAGCGACGGGTCGAAGAACTGATACGGCTCGCCGTCGACCTCTACCAGCCGCAGGTATCCGGACTGGAACTCGTGGCCTGCTCGAATCGACACCTCGCGCAGGAGATCGACATCGAGGTCTCCACGCAAGTCGATGTACTGTGCCTCGGATATCGGCACATCCGGACTCAACTTCTGCGCCAGCCATAACCCGCGCTGCCCAGCGGACAGCGGCACATGCGCTATTGCTGACACGTCCGGCTCGGTAACGCCGCTCGATCCCTCGTCGGGATGTAGCGGTGGTCGCAGAACAGTCATTGAACTTTCCTCTATTCCCGACCACGGCCCAGTCTAAGCTGATTAGTTTGCTATGCAAACCCGGTTTTCGAAATCCGCATCGCGAAATGCTCACCGTATTCATAAGGGTGACAGGGGATGATCTAGATTTTCATCGAGAGCGTTAACCTGGAGGTCGGCCGACCGAATGTATCGCTGTGTGACGCAGGGCCTTCGGTGCTCGATCCGATGACCGAATGCCCTAGCCAGCGATGGTGTATGGCGTATATATAAACGGGCGAAACGTGATTCGAGATGCACAAAACGATATATATTCTGCCGGGGTTGTTAACATAAGGCAGCGGCGTTGCGATGGCCATTTCGTCCGAAATTGGTGATCCGGTCCGTGGAATCGCCGCCCTGATGTCTCACCGGCGCGGCGGTAGTAGCTCATGTGCCACCGCCCGGTTCGCGTCCGGATCTCTATGGCGAGGTGGCTCGGCAGTTCGACCAGCACCGCGGAGCATGTCCGTCGACGGTGATCGAGTCCTGGAAGCTCTTGGCGCGTCGATGAGTATCGGCCTAGCCTGTACTCCCACCGCGCGAAGAGGAGACGACCGTGCCCGACGTCCGGGAAGTGTGGCAGAGCCGAGTCTGGGGGAATCTCGGGGCTCCGGTATACGACTTCGTGCTCGACCATCCGCAGGTGGCCCGGCCTGCGGGACAGGTGATGTGGGGCTGTGATACCCGCCGGATGTATGCGGCGATGGATGTCGTGAATCAGCTGGCGGAGGGTTCGGCGGTGCTGGATCTGCCGGTCGGCGGCGGCGTGACGCTGCGTCGACTCGAGTCCGGTCGCAAGCTCCGCTATGTGGCCGCGGACATTTCCGATGATCAATTGGCGGCGGCGCGCCGCGCGGCCGAGCGCGCCGGGCTGTCCGATATCGACTATGTGCGCGCGGATGTGGTCGACCTGTCCTTCGGCACCGGCGAATTCGATCTGGTAGTGAGTTTCGCGGGCCTGCACTGTATGCCGGATCCAGCCGCCGCGGTCGCCTCGCTCGCCCGGGTGCTCGCGCCGGGTGGACGGCTGGTCGGCAGTTGTGTGGTGCGCGGGGTCCGGCCGCGTTTCGACTTGCACATGCGCGTGATGCGGGCAATGGGCGTATTCGGTCCGTCCGGTACCGCGGCCGAGCTGTCGGGCTGGATCGCCGCGGCGGGTCTGCGCGAGGTCGAGCTGGTGTGCAATGGCGCGCTCGCACAGTTCACGGCCGTGAAGGACTAGCCTCGCGGCTCGTAGCGCGGGCCGACCAGGGCGATGGCCGTATCAACCGCGACGTCGACGATGTCACGGATATCCTTGCCCTCTTCGACCGTGGAGGCGATGAGCTCGCGGAAACCGCCGTAGAGGATGGTCGCCATCTGACGGGTCGGTGGATGTAGTCCGGGAGCTTCGAACCCCGGTGTGGCGGTGAGGCTTTGAATCAGATTGATAAAGGCCTCGCCGACGTCGTGGTGGAGCTGCTGAGCCGCCTCGCCGAGCGCGGGGATGTCCCGAATCCAGGCCAGAGTGATCGTCGGATCCTGATTGGATACGTCGATCCAGGCCTCGATGGCCTGCCGGACCTGGGTGCGCCAGGGTGTGGCCGGATCGACGGCATCGTAGATTTGCTGGATGGTCTCATTGTTGCGCTCGGCCAGCAGCGCGATGAAGCAGTCCTGCTTGCTGTCGAAATGTTCGTAGAAGGTACGGCGGGAGGTGCGCGCATGGCGGACCACATCGGCCACGGTTGTTTCGCGATAACCGCGATCGCGCACGGCCTCGGCCATCGCGTCGAGGAGGCGACGCCGGAATGCGGATTCCGGCGTGCTCTCCGCGGCGATGCTGGCGGCGGGCTCGGCACGGGTCACGAGAATCAGGTTAGTGCGCCCCGCCGCCACGGCGATCATGACCTCACATGTATCGGAATATGGCCGGGTGCGGTGGCCCGGCTCGCGAACCGAATGGTGCCGTCCTCGATCCGCCCGTGGCGCAGTGCGAGCACATCATGCGCGTAGTTCATCCCCAATCGCCAGGGCCGTCGCGATCCGGCTCGCGGAAAGTGGTCGATGGAACGCTGGACGTAGCCGGATTGGAAATTCAGCAGGGGCTCCGTGGCGATACTCGGATCCGGCCACGGCGTGCACTGGTCATAGCCGTTGTCGTCCATATGCCGCAGCAATCGGCACACGAATTCGCCCACCAGATCGGCCTTCAACGTCCAGGACGCATTGGTGTAGCCGACGGTGAAGGCGAAGTTGGGGACGCCGCTCAGCATCATTCCCTTATAGGCCATGGTGTCCGGCAGTGGGATGGCCCGGCCGTCGACGCTGAATTCGATCCCGCCGAAGGCGAGCAATTGCAGACCGGTGGCCGTCACCACGATATCGGCGGGGAGGTCGGCGCCCGAGGCCAGACGCAGGCCGTCGGCGGTGAACTTCTCGACGCGGTCGGTGACCACGGCGGCTCGCCCGGCCCGGATCGCCTGGAACAGATCTCCGTCCGGCACCAGGCAGAGCCGTTGGTCCCACGGGTTGTAGGTCGGTTTGAAGTGGACGTCCACCTCGTATCCGGTCGGCAATTGCGCGGCCGTCTGCTTGCGGATGAAGTTGCGCATCATGCGGGGACGGCGCTGGCTGAGTTGGTAGATGAGCGTGCCGATCAGCACGTTCTTCCAGCGGGTGATCGTATAGGCCCGGCGGGGTCCGAGCCGTTCGCGCAGGCGGATCGCCACCGCGTCTTCAGTGGGCACGGACATGATGTAGGTAGGGGAGCGCTGCAGCATGGTCACCTGCGCCGCCGTCTCGGCCATGGCCGGAACCAGGGTCACCGCGGTGGCCCCGCTGCCGATCACCACGACCCGCTTACCCGCATAGTCCAGGTCGGTGGGCCACTGCTGCGGATGCACGAGTTGGCCACGGAAATCCTCGATTCCGGCGAATTCGGGGGTATAGCCGTGGTCGTAGCGGTAGTAGCCGCTGCACACATAAAGGAAGCCGCAGGTGAATGTCGAGGTGGTGCCCTCGTGTTCGGCGGTCACCGTCCACTGTGCTGCTTCGGTCGACCAGGATGCGCCGATAACCTCGTGCCCGAACCGGATTCGACGATCGATACCGGCTTCGGCCGCGGTGTCACGGATGTAGTCGAGGATGGACGTCCCGTCGGCGATGGCCGCGGCCTGTGTCCACGGGCGGAAACGGTAGCCGAGGGTGTGCATATCGGAATCCGAACGCACCCCCGGATAGCGGAACAGATCCCAGGTGCCGCCGATTGTCGTGCGCGCCTCCAGAATTGCGTAGGTACGCTTCGGGAAGGCCGTCTGGAGGTGGTGCGCCGCGCCGATGCCGGACAGGCCGGCGCCGACGATCAGCACATCGAAATGCTCGGGTCCACCTGTCTCCCGGCCACCACCCATCATCGAATCGCTGCGCGATGCTCTCATGCTGTCACCTCCGCCTTCGCGCGTGCCCGCAGACGCCGCTCCAGCACCGCGAATATGTCGTAGTAGTGCGTTGGTGCAACGCGTGCGAGTGCGTCGAAAACGTAGGCATCCGGCCCGACCAGAATCCGCGACTTCCCGCGTTCGACTCCGCGACAGATGATTTCGGCCGCCTTGTCCGGTGAGGTCAAGGTCATCGCCTCGAACTCAGCCGCTATCTGCTCGCGCGAACGGCCGCGTCCCTCGGGATCCTTGCGCACCCGGGCATTGCGCGCGATGTTGGTGGTGATACCACCCGGATGCACATTCACCGCCGACACTCCCGTGCCGCGAAGTTCCTGGCGCAGTGAATCGGTGAAGCCGCGCACGGCGAATTTCGCCGCGCAGTAAGCACTTTGATTGGGCATTCCGAGCAGCCCGAATACGCTGGAGGTATTCACGATGACACCCTGGTTCTGTTCGACCAGAATGGGCAGGAACGCGCGAGTGCCATTGACCACGCCGTCGAAGTTGATCTGCCGCAGCCATTCATCGTCTTCGGGAACCGCGTCGAGCACCGACGAGCCCACCGCCACGCCGGCATTGTTGAATACCGCCGCCAATGGCTCGGTCAGCCAATCCTCGACCTCGGCGGCGAAGGCGAGTTGGTCGGCGGCATCGCGCACATCGAGAACGCGGACGAGCATCGGACCGGTCAGCGTGGCGGCCGTCTGCTTCAAGCCGACCTCGTCGATATCGGCAATGGCCACGGGTGACCCGCGGCGCGAAAGCAATTGGGCGAGACTGCGGCCGATGCCGGAGGCGGCGCCGGTGATCATGGCGGGACGGCCGGACAGCGGCCTAGCGGTGCGGGGCATCGGTGCTCCTGGCGGTGCGGATGTGGGTGTCGATGAGATCGGTGAGCGTCGGCCGGACGCCGACGGGCAGGTCGTGGCCCATGCCCGGCAGGGTGTGCAGGCGCGCACCTGCGATGGCGCTTGCCGTGACGGTGCCGCCGGTGGGATGCACCATGAGGTCGCGGTCACCGTGCAGGATCAGCGTCGGGGCGACGACGGTGCTGAGTTCCGTGGTGCGGTCACCGGATTTGAGGATGCCGGCGAGCTGACGGCCGACGCCCGGTGCCGGATGGGGATCGCGGTCCCAGGTCGTCGCCGCGGCGGCGCGCACCGCCTGTTCGTCGAACGGATAGCCGTGCGAGCCGATGTGGCGGAACATGCGCACCGAGCGTTCGATGTGTTCGGTGCGTGTGCGAGCAGGTCGGCCGAACATCAACCGCCATGTCGACAGGGCCGGTCGCCCGACCCGTGCCGCACCGGTGGTCGACATGATCGAGGTCAGCGAGGCGACTCGGGCCGGATAGCGGGCGGCCACGGTCTGCGCGATCATCCCGCCGAGCGACATTCCGACCACATGCGCGCAGCTCAGTTCCAGCGCGTCGAGTAGCCCCACGGTGTCGGCGGCCATATCCGAAAGATCGTATTGCGCTGTGTGCCAACGCTTTCGCAAGAAATTGAGCGGACTCGGAGGTGGGAAGCCGAAGTGTGTCGACGCGCCGACATCGCGATTGTCGAAGCGGATGACATCGTAGCCGCGGGCGACGAGGAGTTCACAGAGACCATCGGGCCAGTCGTGCAGTTGCTGACCCAGTCCGGCGACGAGTAGCACCGGAGTCCCGCCATCACCGAGGCGTTCGTAGGCGAGGGTGACGCCGTGGCCCACGTCGGCGAATTGCTGGGTCATGCCGTCACCTGTTCGGCTTTGGCCACGGTCGTGCTGGGCCGGGGCGCGCGGCGATACACCACGGCGCGGCCCTTCTTGGCGGGCACCAGCGCGACACCGCGGAAGTGCGTTCGCTCATCGGCCGCGTCGGTCGGCTCGAGCGTGAAATCCCTTAGCAGCGTGCGCAATACGACATTCATCTCCATGGTGGCGAAGGCCGCACCGATGCAGCGCCGGGCGCCGCCGCCGAACGGAATCCAGCTGAAGGTGCCGGGCCGGACATCGACGAAACGATCCGGATCGAAGGCGCGGGCATTCGGGAACAGCTCCTCGTTGTCGTGCATGAGCCGAATGCTGACCAGCACGTTCTGCCCCTCGGGCAGGGTCCACCGACCCAATTGCATCGACTCCGCGCGGACCTTGCGGAACGTCGAGTCGATGACCGGACGTACCCGTTGCACCTCCAGCAGGGTGGCCTCGCGCAGTGCCGAACCGCCTTCGTCGACCTCGTCGACCAAGCGCCGCAACACTTCCGGATGCCTGCGCAACCGCTCAATGGTCCATGACAGTGTGGTCGCCGTGGTCTCGTGGCCAGCGGTGAGCAGAGTTAGCAGTTCGTCGGCGATCTCGCCGCGGGTCATCGCGGTGCCGTCGTCATAGCGAGCTTGCAGCATCATTGCCAGCACATCGTCGCGGTCGGCAAGCCGCTCGTCGGCGGCGGCGCGGTCGATAAGCCTGCCGACGATCTCGTCGTAGTCGCGGCGGTATGCGGCGAAGCGGGCCCACGGACCATGCTGCCCCAAGAACTTTCGCGGCACCGGCAGTGCCGCGAGCGCCGAACCGACCAGCACCAGTCTGGGCAGCAGCTCGCGCAGTTCGTCGAATTCCTTACCTTCGGCGCCGAATACGGCGCGCAGGATCACGTTCATGGTGATCCGCATCATCGAATCCATCGTCGCGAACTCCCGGCCCTGCGGCCAGGTGGCCAGCTCGCGCACCGCCTCTTCCTCGATCAGCGTCTCGTACACCGCGAGGCGACGACCGTGGAACGGCGGAGTGAGCAATTTGCGCTGCTTACGGTGTTCGGCGCCGCGCAGCGAAAAAAGTGAGCCGGGGCCGAGGAACTGCCCGAGATTGAGATCGACATTATCGACCACGTCGGAGCTCGCGGTGAACAGCGCCTTCACCTCGGCCGGTTCGGATAGCACCACGATCCGCCCGAAGCGGGGTAGGTAGGCCGTGAACGCCGAGCCGTACCGCTGATGCAATCTGCGCCACGCGCGGGTGCGGCCCGCCAGCACTTCGATGGCCTGTACGAAGGCCGGAGTCGTCGGCCCGTCGGGCAATTTCACCGTGGTCATGCGGCACCTCCCAGCGCGGTACATCTACGTACCATCTGCACGGTACGCTCACGTACCGGGGTGTGGCAAGGGTCACTTTCGGGATTGCCGCCCGCTTCCGCGGTGCGTGTGGCTAGCGTGAGCGCGTGCGCAAGCATCGTTGGGGCTGGTTCGCCATCCTGGCGTCGGTCATCGTGCTGATCGGCGTCGCCGGACCCGCTCCCGCCCAGCCGGCCGCCGCCGATCTCGTCACCGTCGAGACCGGTCAGTTGCGCGGCATCGTGGCCGCGCAGCATCGACTGTTCGAGGGCGTTCCCTACGCCGCCCCGCCGGTCGGCGAATTGCGCTGGCGGCCACCGGCTCCAGCCGCACCGTGGCCCGGTATTCGAGATGCCGCGGTGACCGGGCCGAGCTGCCCGCAGGACAACGACTTTTACGGGATAGTCGGTGCGAACCCGACGAAATCGGAAGACTGTCTTTATCTGAATGTTTCGACCCCGCGCAACCTGCCCGCCGACGGTGGGGGGCTCCCGGTGCTGGTCTGGATCCACGGCGGCAGTTTCGTTACCGGCTCCGGCGACGTTTACGGCGCCGAGCCGCTGATCGCGCACGGTGACGGTGACCTGATCGTGGTCACGATCAACTACCGGCTCGGCACCCTCGGCTACCTCGCCG
Organism: Nocardia sp. NPDC050412; assembly: GCF_044458825.1. Taxonomy (NCBI): domain Bacteria; kingdom Bacillati; phylum Actinomycetota; class Actinomycetes; order Mycobacteriales; family Nocardiaceae; genus Nocardia; species Nocardia sp. NPDC050412. The sequence continues at coordinate 35,027 of NZ_JBITIJ010000015.1, read as the reverse complement.
CCTCGGCGCTGGACGACGGTTCCGGGCCCGGCAATTACGGCTACCTGGATCAGCAGGCCGCATTGCGCTGGGTGCGGCGCAATATCGCGGCATTCGGTGGTGATCCGGAACGCGTGACGCTGGCCGGCGAGTCGGCCGGCGCGACATCGGTATGCACTCAGATGGTCGCGCCGAGCTCGCGTGGGCTGTTCCGGGCAGCGATCATGGAGAGCGGGCCGTGCAGCCCCGGTGTGCCGGCCGCGACGGCACTGGCAGATGGTGACGCATACGCGGCACGTCTCGGATGCACCGGGCCCGGTACCGCGGCGTGCCTGCGCGCGCTGCCGGTCGATACGTTGGTGGCTGATTCCATCACCCCAACTGTGTACGGGGGCCAGTTCCTACCGTCCGCGCCACAGGTGGCCGTGCGCAACGGCGGCTTCGCCGATGTGCCCACGCTGGTCGGTGCGAACAACGACGAGATGTCGCTGTGGGTTTACATGAAATACGGTGTGCCCCTTGGCAGGCCGCTGACCGCCGCCGGATACCGCGACGCACTGGCCGCCGCCATGCCCGACCTCACGCAGGAGCAACTCGACCGCGTCGAACAGACCTATCCGGCCGCCGACTACCCGGAGCCCGCACTCGCACTGTCACGTGCCTGGACTGATCGCATCCTCACCATGCTGGTTGTCGAATACGAAGGGCTCGGCCCGCGAACCCCCACCTATACCTATTCCTTCGACGACCCGGCGCCGCTCGGCCCACCGAATATCTTCCCGCTGGGCGCGTACCATGCCAGCGAACTGGCATCGCTGTGGAGCCTGCGCGACCTCGGCTGGCTATACGGCGCCGTCCAGACACCGGACCAGCAGCGCCTCGCCGCCGAAATGCGAAGGTACTGGACCCGATTCGCCATTGATGCCCGCCCGGATCCGGCCGGTCTCGAACCGATGCCGGCCTACGACCCGGCTGCGCCGCTCGTCATGTCCTTCCGGCCCAGCGGAAATCGGCTCATCGACTCCTACGCCGCCGACCATCGGGCCGATTTCTGGACGCCCATGCTGCCGCACTGAACTGGGTCGGATCGTGCTGAACCGGGTCAGATCTTGCGGATGACCGTGACGACCTTGCCGAGGATCTGCGCGTCATTACCCGGAATCGGTTCGAACAGCGGATTGTGGGGCATGAGCCAGACATCCTTACCGGTGCGCTTGAACGTCTTCACCGTCGCCTCGCCCTCGATCATCGCGGCCACGATATCGCCGTTGTCGGCGACATTCTGCTGGCGCACGACCACCCAGTCGCCATCGCAGATCGCGGCGTCGACCATCGATTCACCGACGACCTTGAGCAGGAACAGCGAGCCGTCACCGACCAGTTCCCGCGGCAGCGGGAAGACATCCTCCACCGCCTGCTCGGCCAGGATCGGGCCACCGGCGGCGATTCGACCCAGCACGGGCACGAAGGTCGGGACGGGCCGCCCGGTCTCGACATCCTCGTTGGTCGACAGGCTGGTCACCGCGCGCACCGCCTCGTCGAGACCGCGAACGTCAACGGCGCGTGGGCGATTCGGGTCGCGGCGCAGATAGCCCTTGCGTTCGAGGGTCCGCAGCTGATGGGCGACCGACGAGGTGGAGGTGAGTCCGACCGCATCGCCGATCTCGCGGATGCTCGGCGGGTAGCCGCGCTCGCTCACCGAGGTGCGGATGACCTCCAGGACTCTGCGCTGACGCACGGTGAGATCCGCCCCGATACCGGACGGGTCGTTGCCGACCCCGCTCTCGTCGCCCGTGTCGTCTGTGTGGCTCACCGCAACCGCCCTTCTGTGTCCATTGATTTCGTTTAACGAATCTAGTCCGGTCGCGCCGATGTATCAAACATCTGTTCGAGGCATGTCGGCGTTTTCTGCTGACTTTGTCGGCGCAGCGTGGTAGAAATCGAACACAAGTTCTTCGAACATTTGATCGAACAGCTACTCCCATCGTCTCGCGACATACCTGAGCACTCCACTAACACCCCTTCACGGAGGTTTGTCCGATGAGCACAGCGATCAGCGCCCTGAGCACCGACCTCGAGGACGAGGCCGACGTCGATCTCGGCTTCGAATCCGTTCCGCGCGTACAGCGCCCGCATCGCGGTGGCGTTCGCGCCCTCGAGGCCGCGCGCGCCGCGACGGATCGGCGGCCGCGCGACAGTCGGCCCGGCGGTGCTGTGGTGCGCTACGGCCGCGGTCCCATTCGAACGCCCGCGCTACGTCAGGCGCAGGCGCCGCATCCGATGGCGCTGGTCGAACAGGCGCAGGTCGGCTTCGCGGTGCTCGCTGTGGCCGCGCTGTTGAGCGCGTTGGTGGTGACGGCTTTGATCGGCATGGCGCATTGGCGCGCAGGAACTTTCGGCGGCGAGACCCCGACAACGGTGCCCGCCGTGGTCGAGCAGCAGTCGGTTCCGGATGGTGTAGGAGTGGGTTTGCCGCGGTAGCTCGTCAAAAGCCGGTGTGGCGGATCGCGACCGGCCGAGCCGCCGCGAAGCGTGGCCGAAATTGTCGATTACAAAGTAGAACATGTTGCTACTGTGCCTGAAAACGTGACCTAGGCAACTCTTGCCGACGAACGATTTCGGGACACCACGCAATGACGCATCGCTCCACCGCTGCCCACGCCGTCCGTCTACTCGCCCGGATCGCCGGGCTGCTGGCCTGTCTTATCTTCGGGCTCACCATGATTCCGGCCGCACAGGCGGCATCCGCATACGAGGCGTACCTGGACCTACCCGCGCTCAACGGGGACGGTGCCGGTGGAGGTGGACTGAATCCCGCACTGCCTCTGGACGAATCGACCTTGCGTGCGGCGCTCGACGAGGCCAGGACCGACGGGGTCGCTCCGAGCCGCTATGCCACACTGCTGCAGCAGTATTGGCTGGTGGTCTCTACCCACAATGCCGATATCGACCTCGCGGCCTGGGATCCGGCGCTCGGTGTGCGTGCCAACCAGCGCACCTTCAGCCAGGTGTACGTCAACTACTTCCGACTGGCGAGTCAGCATCAGGAGTACTGGTGGGCGGGTCTGGCCGGAATCGCGGGCGGCTCCTTCGCCTCGGGCTTCTTCGATCTCAGCGATGTCGGCCTGGTGCTCGACGTGCCCGGTGTCCATCAGCTCGGCAGTGCGGTCGCCGACCTGTTGCGGAACACCCCACCGGAATTGGTAGCCAAGGTGCCCGCCGATATCCGGCTGCTCGCCACCGAGGGTTCGCGGCTGAGCGCCGAGGATGTCGCCTGGTACCAGACCCGGCTGATGATCATGCAGAAGCACATCTTCACCGATCTGGTCCCGATGCACGAGGCCTACGCCGCGCAGGGGATGGCCGGAATCGACGAAATGTACGCGGCCGGGGTGATCGATGCCGATATCCGCACCGCCTGGCGATCGATCGATTCGCATACCCGCGACGGATATGTGGACGCACTCATCCGCATGACCGATCGTGAGCAGAACCGCGTCATCGCCGACCAGTGGGACCTCACCTCGGCGGGCCGCGGCTCGATGGGGCGGGTAATGACCTACGTGAGTACGGTGGCCGGTAAGCCCGCCGTCCCCGGCGTTCGCGCACCCGGTGTTTTCGCACCCGCCACAGTCAGTGCGGATATTGCGGGCCGCACCGTCTCGCTGCGCACCCCACTGCCGGACTTCAACTGGGCCGACCGCGATACCCGCTGGACCTACATCACCGGCGATCTGGTGCCGCGGCATATCGATATGGAGAGCAATCGGCCGTTCGCCGAGGTGGTGCTCGGTGAATCCTTCTGGAACAAGCTCGCGCACGGCCGGATGATCGCGCGCATTCCGGATCTGATCGCCGATCTGGCGACGCAATGGCAACTCGACTGAGCGTCGGTCGACGGGGTAGTTGGGACGTATGAGACGGTTGGTGACCCCTCCCGGGTATCCTGGACCCGATATGGACGTATCGGTCTAGACCCCTGTACACGTGCTCGCCGGATCGGGACTGGCGAACCGGAGCCGATTCGGACGCGGGCGCGCGCATCGACGAAGGATCTCTCGGATGCATTGCCCCTACTGCCGACACCCCGACTCACGGGTCGTCGACTCGCGTGAGGCCGAGGAAGGCGCGGCCATCCGCCGCCGGCGTTCCTGCCCGCAGTGTGGGAGACGATTCACCACCGTAGAGACCGCGATCCTATCCGTGGTCAAGCGCAGCGGCGTCACCGAACCATTCAGTCGGGAAAAGGTGATCCGCGGTGTGCGCCGCGCCTGCCAGGGCCGCGAGGTGGCCGAGGACGCGCTGAACCTGCTGGCTCAGCAGGTGGAGGACGCGGTGCGTGCCAAGGGTTCCCCCGAGGTGCCCAGCCATGAGGTCGGTCTGGCCATCCTCGGCCCGCTGCGCGATCTGGACGAGGTGGCCTACCTACGTTTCGCCTCGGTCTACCGCTCTTTCACCTCCGCCGACGATTTCGAACGCGAAATCGCCGACCTGCGCAAGCACCGCGAGGAAGCGACCGTCGCCGCCTCCGCCGACTGATCCGGCGGTCAGAGGCAAATCCCCGGCGGGCATGAGCAGCCGAAGCTGCCCATCGCCTGCCCGGGACAGATGCTGACCGAACCGGTATCGAGCAGCCGAACCAGCTGTCGCAACACATCGGTATCGGCGCGCACCGGCGCGGGCTGTATCGGTGTGTCTGCCGAAGCGGTCGCCATCGGGGCGAGTGCGACGGCACAAGCGGTGAGGATCGGCGCGAGGAATTTCCGCATGGGTGAACACCTCTTTCGAGAATTCGCGTCGGACTGCCGAACCGACGCGCGGTACGGGACTGCCAGCGGCCGCAATACGCTCGCGTGCCACCATGTCTGGCGACTGTATCGCCGCACCTGAGGCCGGTCGCGCCCCCAGAACTACCGTTGCGAGCTCGGCCAGCACCTCCAACTGCCCGCCCCTTACTCGGGCGCGAGGGGGCTCGGATCGGGCACGGTGGCAGCCGCCGCGGTGGCAGTGTCAGCGGCGGATGGCGGCGATGGCCTTTTCGATGCGCTTGGTGGAGACCGGGTAGGGGGTACCCAGTTTCTGGGCGAAGAGGCTGACACGGAATTCCTCGATCATCCACCAGATTTCGGTGACATCGTGGCCGTGCTTGCGGGCTTCGGGCAGGGCATTGACAAGGCGGTCGTAGGCGGCGAGGGCGCGGTCGATTTCGACCATGCCCTGTCGGTCGCGGACCGCGGAGCCGGGTAGCGACTCCAGGCGGATGCACGCGGCTTCCAGGTAGCGGGGGAGTTCGAGCAGGCGAGCGCTGCCCCACTCCGAGATGAAACCGGCGAAGATCAGGTCGTCGAGTTGGTGGCGGACATCATCGGCGATATCGCGTTCGGAAGTATCGGCGAGTGCGGACGAAACCTGGTGCGCCCCAGCCAATACCGGCACCACCAGGCGCACGATGCGGGCCACGGCGGAGACGAACTCGGGACGGATCTTCGCGACCAAGGCGTCGAACTGCTTCGGACTGCGCACCGGCCCACCGGCGGCGGCGATCAGTTCGTCCGCGGCGGCGGCACGGCAGTCCTCGATGAGCGCGTCGAGCGAACCGTACGGATTCTGGCTCAGCGCAAGCCGATCCCGCGGTGGCAGGCTCGCGGTGACGGTGCGGACCGAGGTGGGAATTGCGCTCAGCACCAGTGCGCGCGTGCCCGCCCGCATGGCGGCGGCCTGCTCGGCGGGGGAGCTCAGCACGCGCACCGCGACACCCTCGCCCTCGGGGACCAGCGCCGGGTAACCGGTGACCGTCTGTCCGGCCACCTCGCTGCGCACAGTCGGCTCGACCGTTCCCAGCGATTCCGAGGTCCACACGGTGGCGGGCGCACGTTCCGCACCTGCGGTCGCACGGGCCACCGAGGCCGAAACCTGCTCGGACAGTCGCGTTTTCAACTGCGCGAGGTTCTTCCCGCGCGCCAGCACCTGGCCGCGGGCATCGATTGCGGCGAAGGTCATGCGCAGATGGTCCGGTAGCGCGGCGGGGTCGAGGTCGCTCGGTGCGATGGCGACTGACCCGAGCCGCGACAGTTCCCTGGCCAGGCCGATGCGCAGGGGTTCGGCGCGCGCAGTGAGCGCGGTGAGTGCGGCGGCGGCGAAGTCCGGTGCGGGAACGACGGTGCGGCGCAGGGCCTTCGGCAGCGTCTTGATCAGCGTGGTGACCAACTCTACGCGCATACCGGGCACCAGCCAGTCGAAACCGACGGCGCGCACATGCGCCAACTGCTCGACCGGGATCCGCACGGTGACGCCGTCATCGTCATTGCCCGGCTCGAATTGGTAGGTGAGTGGGAAGCTCAACTCGCCCTGACGCCAGGCGTCCGGGAAATCGGTCGGGTCGAGCGTCGCCGCAGCTTCATTGACCACGGTATCGGTCGAGAAGTCCAGCAGCGCGGGATCTTTGCGCTTCGCGGTGCGCCACCAACTGTCGAAGTGGCGCACCGAAACGATATCGGCGGGGATGCGCTTGTCGTAGAACTCGAACAGCACCTCATCGTCGACGAGAATGTCGCGGCGACGGGCGCGATGCTCCAAATCGGCGACATCGTCGAGCAGTTCGCGATTGCGGTGGAAGAACTCGTGGCGGGTCTGCCACTCACCCTGTACGAGGGCATGCCGGATGAACAGCTCACGCGACAGTTCCGGATCGATTCGGCCGTAATCGACCGCGCGGCTGACCACCAGCGGTACGCCGTACAGCGTGACCCGCTCGTACGCGCGCGCCGCGCCGCGCTTGGAGGACCAATGCGGTTCGGAGTAGGTGCGTTTCACCAGATCTCCGGCCAGGCGCTCGGCCCATTCCGGCTCCACCCGGGCAGCCATCCGGCCCCAGAGTCGGGAGGTTTCGACCAGTTCGGCCGCCATCACCCAGCGGGGCGGCTTCTTCGCCAGCGATGATCCGGGGAAGATCATGAATTTGGCATTGCGCGCACCGAGGAATTCGCGGCTCTCGGCTTCGCGGACGCCGATGTGGGAGAGCATCCCCGCAAGAAGTGCCTGGTGGATGGCGGTCGAATCCCATGGGGTGCCATCGGTTTCGGGCGTGGTTGCCGGTGATGCGGCAGCATGTCCGCGTCGCGTCGCGCGCGCGTTATCGCCCGCGCGGCCGCCACCGCGACGCCTCCCTCCAGCTGATTCAGTGCCTGATGAGTCCATGTCGCGTGTCGCGCGCTGTCCACCGCTCGAATCTGCGCCGTTCGACCGAGCCGGGGCCGAACTATCTCGTCCGCCGGAAGGTCCACGGCGCGAGCTGGTTTCGTCCCGATCCGAGCCATCGCCGTGTGCTGACCAGCCGAGCCCGCGCGTGATTGTCCGCAACTGCCCGTGCAGATCCTGCCACTCCCGGATCCGCAGATAGTGCAGGAACTCGTCACGGCACATGCGCCGGAACTGATTGGACGACAGCGACTTGCGCTGTTCGGTCAGATACTCCCACAACCGCAGGTAGGCCAGGAAATCCGAGCCCTCGACCACGAATCGGGCATGTTTGGTGTCCGCGGCCTGCTGATGATCCGCGGGACGCTCGCGCACATCCTGGATGGACAGTGCCGCGACGATGATCAGCACATCCGCGAGCACGCCGTTGCGGTGCGCCTGCACCAGCATGCGCGCCATCCGCGGATCCACCGGTATCTGCGCCATTTCGCGCCCCGTGGGGGTGAGCGTCAGCGTCGCATCGGACACCGTTTCCGCTTGGATCGGTTCGGCCGCGGTGCCTTCGGTGGCCTGGTCCGAGGATGTAGTCGAATCAGCCGCCCGCCGAGCGGGTTTCGCGGTCACGCGCGGTGCGAGCGCCCCCAATTCCTCCAGCAGCGCGATACCGTCGCGAATGGCCCTGCGGTCGGGCGCCTCCACGAAGGGGAACTTCTCGATTTCGCCGAGTCCGAGCGCGGTCATCTGCAGGATGACGGCGGCCAGATTGGTCCGCAGGATCTCCGGTTCGGTGAAGGCGGGCCGGGATTCGAAGTCTTGCTCGGAGTACAGGCGGATGCAGATGCCATCGGCGACGCGGCCGCAGCGTCCCGCGCGCTGACGGGCCGAGGCCTGCGAGACCTCTTCGATGGGCAGGCGCTGCACCTTGGTGCGCATCGAATAGCGGGAGATACGGGCGGTGCCGGGATCAATGACGTAACGGATGCCGGGGACGGTCAGCGAGGTCTCGGCGACATTGGTGGCCAGCACGACTCGTCGCCCCGGATGCGGGGCGAAGACGCGATGCTGTTCGGCCGTGGACAGGCGCGCGTAGAGCGGCAGGATCTCGGTGCGCGGAATCTGTAAGTCGCGCAGCGCATCCGCGGCATCGCGGATCTCGCGTTCGCCGGATAGGAAGACCAGCACGTCACCGTCGCCCTCGGCGAAGAGCTCGCGCACCGCCTCACCGATGGCGTCCACCGGGTCGCGGTCCACGATCCGGGTGTCCTCGTCGTCGTCATCGGTGGCGACGGGTAGCTCCAGCGATAGCGGCCGGTACCGGATTTCGACCGGATAGGAACGGCCGGACACTTCGACAATCGGTGCGGGAGTGCCTGATTCGTCGGCGAAGTGGCTGGCGAACAATTCCGGATCGATGGTCGCGGAGGTGATGATCACCTTGAGATCCGGTCGACGCGGCAGCAATTGCTTCAGGTAGCCGAGCAGGAAGTCGATATTGAGGCTGCGTTCGTGCGCCTCGTCGATGATGATGGTGTCGTAGCGGCGCAGCAGCCGGTCGCGCTGGATTTCGGCGAGCAGAATGCCGTCGGTCATCAACTTGACCAGGGTGCGATCCGAGGCCTGATCGGTGAAACGCACGGTGTAGCCGACTACATCGCCCAGTTCGGTGCCCAACTCCTCGGCGATGCGCTCGGCGACGGTGCGCGCGGCCAGCCGGCGCGGCTGGGTGTGCCCGATGGTGCCGCGGATGCCACGGCCGAGTTCCAGGCAGATCTTCGGAATCTGGGTGGTCTTACCCGAACCGGTCTCACCGGCGACGATGACGACCTGGTTGTCCAGGATCGCCTTGGCGATATCGTCGCGGCGGGCGGAGACGGGTAGCTGCTCCGGATAGCGGATTTCGGGTACCGCGGCGCGGCGGGCCTCGACGCGCTGCTCGGCCGCCGCGATCTCGGCCGTGATGCCGGTGAGATCGCCGCCGCGAGCCCGGTCCAGGTTGCGGCGCAACCGGTGTTCATCGCGGAGGGTTACGGCGGCCAGGCGGGTCCGAAGCTCGCGGAGATTCACGTCGGCTGTCCTGGTCATTGCGTTCACCAGGGTAGCGAAACCGGCGCGTCGAATCCGACTCGGGCGTGGACATCCGGTGAGCACACCGGTGGTGCGGCCGCCGACAGTGTGCTGACGTGCGGCCATCGAAGCGATGTGCTCAGCGTCATAGTGCTACTGATCGGGACGGTCCGCGACCCGCGTGACCGGTGCTGGCGGGTGATCCGCGGCGCCGCCGCGCGCTACCTGCTGATCACCGGCGTCGTCTACGCCGTCCTGCTCGCCGAGGCCGACGTCGTGCTCACAGACCGCTTGATCAACGCCGTCGCGCTCCGCATCCTGCCGATTGTCATGGTCCTGGATCGGAGCCTGATTCCGGTGCCCCTCGGCATCACCCGCACATTGATCGTCGGATGGCTCATCCGGCGTCTTCGCCCTGTTAACCGCGGCCCGCGCCGCTCTCGGCGCACTGGTCGACCGGCGATGCGAGCCAACCCCGCCGCCTGAACGCCAGCGGAGTTGTGGAGTCGAGTAGATCGGCCGTTGACCTCCGAAGTCGGCTGCAATCAGATCAGTGGACTGCGCGACCGGCTGGAGTAGACCAGATCCCCTGCAGTCGTGCGGCTTCCACGTCCGCTTGCGCGAATCCGGCTCGGAAGGACGGTATCCAGTGTTCGCGGTCGTGTAGGTCGGCCCCGAAGGCGTTGATCGTTCGCTTGTCAGGGCTGATCAGCAACGACGTCGCCGGTCGCAGTTCAGCGTCGAGGTCGGCTGTCGGAAACAGGTGTGCCAGTGGATGAATGGTGAGGACAACCTCCGCTCCGCGCGCTAGATCCGCGTTCACCGCGGAGTACATGCCACCGTCCATGAAGCGCCGGTCGCCGATGGTCATCGGCGAGTAGACGCCGGGCATGGCGCGGCTCGCGACGACGGCATCGGGCAGCGGCGCGCGGCCGTGCTTGTCGAAGATCGTGCGCTCGCCGGAGGCCGCATCGACAGTGACCACCAGCAGCCGGTCGGGCCAGTCCGATGTGCCGATCAGCCTCCGCATCCGATCGACGTGCACCGATTCGTGCTCGGCGCGCATTGCGAGGGCAATCTGCCCGACGCGTCGACGGCGCTCGCTCGGCTCGAGGTTTTCATCGCCGAGTACGGCGAAGACTTCGCCGATCAGGCGTGGGTCGGGTTGCGGCAGTTGGATGTCGGTAGCGGTGGGGCGGGTGGGTTCGGCGAGTCCGGCCGGATTCCGGCCGGAGGCGAGCACCGCGCCGACAATCGCGCCCGCGGATGTTCCGATGATCAGGTCGGCGGCAGCGAGATCGATACCGTACTCACGCAATCCGGCGGCCAGACCGGCCATCCATGCGGTGCCGACCACGCCTCCCGCCCCCAGTACCAACGCGCGGCTCGGAAACTGTTCCACCGCATCGACATTACTGCCACAGCGATGGTGCGGATGGTCTGCGGCAGAGACCGGTCCCGCAACGTAAGCGTGTGCGACAATCGCAGCGTGCGCGCCGTCGCGGTTTCTCCTTGGTGGATACGGTGGCTTCGGCTCGCGTTCGCGGTGCTCGGTCTGGTGGCACTGATCGTCGGACAGTTGCGATCAGCCTCGATCGAGGCCGGTGATCTGATCTTGTTCACCCACCAGGCGAATGTCCTCGGTGTACTCGTGCTGCTGGTCGGGGCGCTGTTCGATCCGCGTGATAGACGCTGGCAGTTGGTACGCGGTGCGGTGACGCTGTATCTGCTCGTCACCGGCATCGTGTACGCGGTGCTGCTGGCGCACATCTCCGTGCGAGATGAACCGGGGTGGGCGGATGACGTGCTGCAGCGCATCATGCCTATCGTGATGATTGTGGACTGGGTGCTGGCGCCGGTCGCGCTGGGGATTTCCGGGCGGCTGATCGCGGGCTGGCTGGTCTACCCGCTCGGCTACGGCGCGTACACCCTCATCCGTGGGCCGATCGTCGACTGGTATCCGTACCCGTTTCTCGATCCACGGCATCAGGGCTATGTGTCGATGACGATGGACCTGGTGGTCCTGGTCATCGGATTCGCGCTGCTCGCCGTCGCGGTGGCCGCGCTCGGTGCGCCTTGCGGCCGTCGGCGCGGTGCGGACCAGCCGGGGAGCGAAGTGACGTGGTTGTCGAGTAGAGGTGGTTGATATGGGTGCGCTATGGCACGGGTTCGCCGATATGGGTGCCGTGGAACGCGACGGCGCGTTCGTCGTGGCGCGCGGTGAGGGTGCCTACATCTACGACCAGGCGGGTACCAGGTATCTGGACGCGACGGCCGGGCTGTGGTTCACCAATGTCGGGCACGGACGCGCCGAGATCGCCGATGCGGTCGCGGCACAGCTGCGCACAGTCGCGCACTATTCGAACTTCGGTGATTTCGCCGAGCCCGCCACCCAGGAGTTGGCGGAGAAGTTGGCGAGCATCGCACCGGTGCCGGGCAGCAAGATCTTCTTCACCTCCGGCGGCTCGGATTCGGTGGATACCGCGGCCAAGCTCGCCCGCCGCTACTGGCACGAGCTCGGGCAGCCGGATAAGACCATCGTGGTCGGAAGGCAGCGCGCGTATCACGGAATGCATGTCGCGGGAACGGCTTTGGCGGGGATTCCGGTCAACCGCGAGGGCTATGGCGAGCTGATGGCCGATGCCCGCACCGTCGGATGGGACGATGCGAAGGCGCTGCTCGCGCTCATCGAGGAGATCGGCGCGGAGCGTGTCGCCGCCTTCTTCTGCGAACCCATAATCGGCGCGGGCGGAATCTACTTGCCGCCGGACGGTTACCTCACCGAGGTGCGCCGCATCTGCCGCGACCACGACATCCTCTTCGTCGTCGACGAGGTCGTCACCGGTTTCGGGCGCATCGGCGGATCCTGGTTCGCCGCAAGCCGTTTCGAGCTCGAACCCGACCTCATGACCACCGCCAAGGGACTCACCTCCGGCTATATCCCCATGGGTGCGGTCTTCATCGCCCCGCATATCGCCGACCCCTTCTTCCGCGGCGGCGTCTGGTGGCGCCACGGCTACACCTACGGCGGCCACGCCGGCGCCGCCGCCGCAGCGCTCGCCAACCTCGCCATCATCGAACGTGAAAACCTCCTCACCGAAGCGAAGCGCCTGGAATCCACCCTCCACGAAAAGCTCGCGCCCCTCGCGGATCACCCCCGCGTCGCCGAGGTCCGCAGCGGCCTCGGCGCTGTGGCCGCGATCCAACTGGCCGATCCCGCCGAAGGTCTCCCGCTGGTCAAAACGCTACGAGCCCACGGTATTTCGGGACGTGCAGCAGGTCAGGGCGCGATGCAGATCTCCCCGTCCTTCGTCATGACCGACGCCCAAGTCGACGAACTCGTCGAAGGCTTCACTCGCGCCCTGGGTTGAACCCCGCGCCTGGGCGCATGATCACCATGAGCTGATGGTGTGGTCTCTCGGCGGATGCCGCCAAAACGCATGGTGCCCAAAACGCATGGTGATCGCATGACCGGTTGTGCTCGCATACTCGGGCAAGGCTGGAGGTCGACAAGCCCGGCGAGTACGGAAAGACCGATGGAGCGGCTCGCCACACAAACTTGCAGTTTCTGAAAAATTGCAGTTTGTGCTACTTTGTCGGACATGTCCAAGGACGAGCGCCCGATCGGGTTGCGGGAGCAGAAGAAACGCCAGACCGAGCTCGATCTCTGTCTTGCCGCGCGACGGCTTGCGGTCGAGCGCGGACTGGACGCGACGACCGTCGAGGACATCGCCAGAGCGGTCGGGGTCTCGCCCCGCACGTTCTTCAACTACTACGAGACGAAAATGGATGCGGTAGTCGGACCGGTCGGCGAGATCGGTACGCCGGAGTTGCGCGAGCAGTTCATCGCGGGTGGCCCGAGCGGTGTGCTGATGGACGACCTCACTTGGTTGTTCATGCACGGCTTCGAATCCGAAAGCGAGATGCGCGAGGGCATCACGCTGGTTACCGAGATCGTCAAGACCGAGCCGCGGGTGCTCGCGGCCTTCGTCGCCTCGGGCGCTCGCTTGCAGAGCGTGTTCGTAGATCTGCTGTCGGCTCGGCTCGGCAGTGCGGTCTCGCCCGAATTCGCCGGTCTGGCAGCGGGATTCGTGACGAACATCACCACGCGGGCTGCGATGACGACGGTCGGAGATCCGAACGTGTCGCTGGCGGCGGCAGTAAGCGAACACTGTGCGATGGCCGCGCAGCTGTTCGAACAGCATGACGGCAAGAAAGAGAGACGCAAGAGATGACCATCACTGCCGAATCGCCACCGGCGCCGATTGTCCTGACACAGAAGCGGATCTGGCTCATCTTCGGCGCGCTGATCGCGGGGATGTTCCTGGCCAGCCTGGACCAGACCATCGTCGGCACCGCGATGCCGACCATCGTCGGCGATCTGGGCGGCATCTCCCATATGGCTTGGACCGCAACGTCATATCTACTCGCGACCACCATCATGATGCCGATCTACGGCAAATTCGGCGATCTGTTCGGGCGGCGCTGGCCGTTCCTGTTCGCCATCACGATCTTCACAGTGGCCTCCATCGGCGCCGCCGCGTCGACGAGTTTCTGGGAGTTCATCACCTTCCGCGGCCTGCAGGGCGTCGGCGGTGGTGGTCTGATGATTCTGGCGCAGGCCATCATCGCCGATGTGGTGCCCGCCAAGGATCGTGGCAAATATATGGCCCCGATGGGCGCGGTCTTCGGCATCACCTCGGTCGCGGGGCCGCTGCTCGGCGGCTTCTTCGCCGACCATCTCGGCTGGCGCTGGTGCTTCTGGATCAATGTGCCGATCGGAATTGCCGCACTGTTCATCGCCTTCCGCTACTTGAGCATCCCCAGCCACCGGCCCAAGACCCGGCCCGACTATCTCGGTGTGGTGTTGATGTCGGCCGCTACCACGCTGCTTATCCTGATCACCGATTGGGGCGGCAAGCAATATGCTTGGGGCTCAACGGTTATGGTCACCATGATCGCGGCGTTCGTCGTGGTGGTCGCTGCCTTCGTGCTGGTGGAGGCGCGCGCTGAGGAGCCGATGCTGCCGCTGTGGTTGTTCCGCAACCGCACCTTCGTGCTGACCTCCGCGATCGGCTTCGTGGTCGGTCTGGTGATGTTCGCTGCCCTCGCCTTCATCCCGACCTATCTCCAAATGGCAACGGGCGCTTCGGCTTCGGTCTCGGGTCTGCTGCTGATTCCGATGATGGTCGGTCTGATGATCGCGTTGATCGCCTCGATGACGATGATCACCAAAACCGGCCGCTACAAACTCTATCCGCCCCTCGGCGCGGTCCTGATGTTCGCGGACATGCTCTGGTTGACCCGCCTGGACGCGGACACTCCGATGTGGGTCGTCTCCGCCATGCTGTTCGTCATGGGTGCGGGCCTCGGTCTGATCATGCAGATCATCGTGCTAGTCGTCCAGAATGCCGTGGCCCCCGACCAAATCGGCACCGCCACCAGCGCCAACAACTACTTCCGTGAAATGGGCGGCGCACTGGGCGTGGCGATTTTCGGCTCCATCTTCACCAACCGTTTGACCGAGGGCCTCACCGATGTCTTCGTCTCGCACGGCCCCGAAGCCGCTGCCGCGAAGCTGGATCCGGGCGCCCTGGTGCCCTCGGTGGTCAAGCATCTACCGGACGGGCTACACGACGCCATCGTCGGCGCCTACGTGGACGCGTTGGTACCCGGCTTCTGGTACCTGATCCCGGGCGCGGTAATCGCCTTCGTGCTCGCCCTGTTCATTCCCCATATGAAACTCGCGGATGAGGCTGGCATGGTCGCTCGCGGCGAGGCGGTCATGGCCGAAGACGGGGACCGGTAGCTCGTCGGCGAACACTGAGGCAGGCGGGGATATGCGAAGGGTCCGGGCGGAATCCGCCCGGACGCTTTCGCATACGCAAATCCGGTATCAGCGAACGACTTCGACCACGTCACCGGGGTTGAGATAGCGGTAGGTCGCTTCGGCGCCCTCTGGGGTCATGCGGATGCAGCCGTGCGACTGTTCCTCGATGGGCCCGATATGGGTGGCGATATCGCCGTTGAAGAAGACCGCCCACTTCATCGGAGCGTTGTGCATGGTGCTCCAGAAGTCTTCCCGCTTGAAGGCGACCTTGAAGACGCCGGGCGGCGTCTCATATCCGGGCCGACCGTGCGAGATCGGAGTCGGACCGTAGGTGACCTTGCCGTTGTCCATCAGCCAGGCCTCGTTCGTCGACAGCCGCATGCACATACGCGCGGTCTCGCCACACGGTGCGTGAACGGGAGCCGGCGGGATCGGTGGGATGATCGCCGGTGTACCGATATCCGGACCACCGGGCCACAACGGTTCGGCCTGGGCCGTTCCGGCTAGCAGCAGCCCTGCGGAAACGGCACCGATGAGCGCCGCGGATCTGACCGACAACTTTCGAAAACGTCTGCTGTTCTTCACGCTTCTGACCCCTCCAACCGTGCCGGCACCCTGGGCGTGGATCGCCAGGGTGGTGATGGGACCAACTTCGTCGCGACAAGCATAGAACCGGCACGAGGTGAAAGTGATCATTTTCGTTTTCGACCTCGGTGTCTGTGGAACCGGAGCGGCGTCGCATAAGCGATGGATCCGGCGGCATAGACTCCAGCGGAACGAAAGGATCCGCGCGCGCTTTGCCTGGGTCCCAAGTACGCTCGGAGTGTCGAAATGTGACGCGACAGATTGGTTTCCGTATTAAGGGGGAACAGTGGACGCGCTGAAGCTCGACCCGGCGGCGATGGCCGCCTACACCACGATCGCGAATACGGTGTCGCAACAGCTGGCCTCGGCGTCGGCGGTCGCGGGTGGCGCGGTGAATCCCGATCGGCTCGTCGCCGACCTCGGTGAGGTCGGCGCCGGATTCGTGGCCCGGTTCACCGAGAAGGTGAACGAACACGTGCAGGCGCTCTCGACCGCAGGGCAATTGGTCGCCGCCTACGGGCAGGTGCTGCATGATTACAGCGCGGACATGCAGGGTATCGATGTCGATTCCGCGGGCGCTCTCGCCCGGCAAGGAGAGGCGCTGCCATGAGAAGACTGCTTCGACGGCGGCCCGTGAACAACGCCTCCGATACCCCCGCAAGCACACCTGTCGATCCGAATGTGGATCCGCCGATCGTGGCGGCGCTGGTCGAGCCGATGCTGCAATTGCGCGCCTCGCTCGGCAGCGGCGTCGCGACTCCGGACCCGTCCGTGGTCAACGCGCTGTCCGCCGCGTCCACGCAGGCCGCCGACACCGAGGGCCCGCACCGTGCGGGCCTGCACGCCCTCGAATCGACCTGGACCTCCCGCGCCGCCGACGATGCCGTTCCGGCATTGCGCACTACCCAAACGCAGATCGGTGACATCACCGACCGCGGACCCGAGTATCTGTCGGTGCTCGGCGACGCCCATGCCACCAGCGCCCGGGCCGCACAGAAGGTCGACCAGATCATCGCGGCCTTCCGCCGCGACGCCAAGCAGATCTTGAGTACCGCGAGCGCGTCCTCGGATACCGACGCGGTGATCGCGCGGGCGACCCAGGCGTTGCGCGATGCGGTCACCGCGGTGAGCACGGCGCAGTCGGAAATGGACGGCCACACCGCGCGGCTGGATGCGATGGGACCGCTCACGGTCACCACACCGCAGGGTGTCGGCACTACCCAGCAGACGGTCGTGCCGGGTACCACGAACGGCACGACCACCGCGGGCGTGACGACAACGACGCCACTGGATCCGGTGCAGGCGGCCCAACTCCAGTTGCAGCAGTATCTGATCAATGCGGGCGTTTCGGTCGGCACCGCCGCCATCGACGCCGGGGTCAATATCGGCACCCACCTCATCGACAAGATCGCCGAGGTCGGCACGCACGCCATGGATACCGTGGCCGCGTCCGCTGACAAGGCCATCGATAAGGCGATTCCCGAACTAATCCATCCTGGCAGCACCACGAATTCGCCCACTGGCGGTGACAGCGCGAGCAAGCCAACCAATGTCATCGACTTCGGTGGTGGATCGGGGCAGTCGTCCAAGCCCGCGCCGAATATCGGAACCAACTCGGTGATCCCGCCGAGCCTGGACGGCCCGACCGCGACCAAGCCCGCGCCCGCTCCCGCGCCGCAGGCACCGGCCGCGACCGCGGACACCCCGCCGTCGCGCCCGTCCGGGCCGGAACCGACGAATCAGCCCGGCACCACCGGTGGTCTGGCGATGCCGCCGTCGTCGCAGTCCGATGAGGACCGCCGACCGCGCGACGGTCAACTCGGCGTCACCGTGCCGACCGTCTTGGCGACCGTCCCGCCTGCGGTGATCGGCGAATTCGACGATGACGAGCTCTGATTCCGGCTCTTCGAGCCAGAACCAGGGCAATCCGTTCGACATCGGGCTGCCCATGGTCCGGCCCGCCGCTGCGACCCCGAAGCGGCGCCGCCGCCCGAACGCACGCCGCGGTTCGGGCCAGCGCCGGACACCGCTGGCCGATGCGCTCGATCCGCCCGAGCGGCCGCGCCGCCCCCGCCCGGCCGGGGATTGGCAGGAGTGGCTCGAACCTCGACACCCAGCGGCAGCGCCACCGGAGGCGGATCGCAGTCGGCCTCGGACGCGTGCGGTAGAAGCCGAGGCCGAGCTACCGGCCGAGACCAGTTCCGTTGTGCCCACGATCATCGATCGGTCCGGTGGCAATCCCGGTCCGGCACTGCGGCATCCGCCGCGCCGTCGCGATACCCAGCCGACCGGTGGCGGGAACCGAGTCGTCGCGGTGCTGATCGTGCTCGGTGTGGTTTTGGCGGTCGTCTCGGTGCTGATGTTCGTCTTCGGCGGTTCGGGCGAACACAAGCGACCGGCCGCAGCGACGACCCAGGTGGCCGCCCAGGGCGGCACGGCTGGGCGTGCCCAGGCAACTACGGCACCGAGCGACCAACCGTCGGCGATCGCCACCCCGGGCTGCGAACAACGGCGCACCGGTGATGTCATCTCCGGCACCGATCCCGGCGGCACCAGCGATGGGCCATCGGCGATCCTCGCATTCGAACGCGCCTACTATGTGCAGCGTTCCGGATTCGCCGCGCGCGGCGTAGTCGCCAATGACGCGAATGTGCCTGCCGCCGACCAGATCCAGCGCGGGATCAACCAGATACCGAGCGGCACCCTCTACTGCGTGCAGATCACTCGCGCGGGCAGCGATGCGGGGGAGGCGCATTGGGAGGTCCAGCTGACCCAGCAGCGGCCGGGTGAGCAGCCGCAGACCTTCACGCAGATCATCACGACGCGAACGGCGGGCAGTCGCACGCTGATCACCGCGATCGACGCGGCGTGACCGATCCTCCAGGCGTCACCTATCCGCATGACCGCGCGCTGAAGGCCATCGATGTCCGTTGATGCGCGGCATCAGAGGATGCGCGTCATCAATTGACCAACCATGCGCCGAAGGCCGATAACACTCGCCGGGGGTGCGGCGTCAGAGGATGCGCGTCATGAAGACGCTGTGCGGATCCTCGACGTAGTCGGCAAAGGGGGCGCAGATCTCGAAGCCGTGGCGGGCGTAGAGCCGCTGCGCGGGGGCAAAGTAGTCGCAGGCTCCGGTCTCCAGGCTGAGGCGCTGGTAGTCGCGTGCGCGGGCCTCGGCGATCAGGTGGTTGAGCAGGGCCGAGGCGATGCCGCGGCCGGTGCGATCGGTGGCGGTGCGCATCGACTTGATCTCGCCATGGGTGGCGTCGAGTTGTTTGAGTGCGCCGCAACCAGCTAGTTCGTCGTCCTCCCAGGCGCTCCAGAAGGTGACGTTCGGTCCACGGAGCGCGTTTAGATCCAGGGCGTGCACGCTGTCTTCGGGCGAGTTGTCGTACATCTCGGCCAGATGCTGGGTGAGCAGGGCAGCGACCTCGGGACCGGACAGATCATCGAGGACGATCCGCAGCGCGGTGGCTGGTGCGGTCGGGCTCGGAAGATGTTCGCCGATATCGCTGGACATTCGTCCATCATGGATCGTGGCTGCTGGGCACTGCTGTCTGGGTCGGTACTCGACGAACCCGCCGATGACGCTTTACTGTGAGGGCACTCGCCCTCACCTAGGTGGACAACGATGCCGTTATTCGAGAAGTTCGCACCGCGCACGGATAGTGCGCTGATCGAGCCGTCTGCCGCAACCGCCGGTCGAGCAGAGCGCGCCGTGCTGACCGTCAGCGCGTCCAGCCCAATGGGCTGTACCGCCGCAGTGACCGAATCGGCTGCGGCCGAAGGGATTCGGGTCGACGAGCGATTATGCGAGATTGGCGTCAGGATCGAATCATGAAGTTTGCGAACAAGGTCGGGGCGCTGGCCACGGCTGCGGCGCGTCGGGCCGCCGATGAGACCTATTACGCCGCCCTGACCGTGCGTGCCGGACTCGCGACCCCTGAACGCCCGGATCGACTCGCCCTCATGGGTGCCGCGGTGCTGCGCTCCGGACTGCTCGGCGGGCTGACAACCGTTGCCGCCCTGCGCTATCGCGACCGCACCGCCATCCTCGATGAACTCGGCCGCGTCAGCTTCCGGGAACTCGATGAGCGCAGCACCGCGCTCGCGAATGCCTGGCGGGCGCGCGGACTGCGCGACGGCGAGGGTGTGGCGATCCTGGCGCGCAACCACCGCGGCTTCCATTACGCGGTCTTCGCCGCCGCGAAATGCGGTGCGCGAATCATCCTGCTCAATACCGATTTCGCGGCACCGCAACTGCGCGAGGTGGTGACCCGCGAGGGCGCCGATCTGCTGATCTTCGACGACGAATACGCAAGTATGCTCGGTGACTTCACACCGCGCCGCGGCCGCTACCGTGCCTGGGCCGATAAACCGGGCGTCGACACCATCGACAATCTCATCGCGGGCGCGGCGCGCACACCACCGCGCAAGCCGCGTACCCCCGCCCGCATCATCCTGCTTACCAGCGGGACCACCGGCACCCCGAAAGGTGCGCCACGCGGCAGCGAGCCGACCTCACTCGCACCGCTGGGCGCCATTCTCGGCAAGGTGCCCTTCCGCGCCCGTGAAATCACCGAATGCCCTGCGCCGCTGTTCCATACGCTCGGCTTCGCGCACGCCGTCCTCGCCATCGGCTTCGGATCCACGCTGGTGATCCGGCGGCGCTTCGATGCCCAGGCGGTGCTGGACAGTCTGGACCGGCACGGGGCGACGGCCATGATCGCGGTGCCGGCAATGCTGCGACGTCTCGTCGATGCCGGACCGAAAGCCTTTGCCGGACGTGATCTTTCGCGGTTGCGGATTATCTTCGTCGCGGGCTCGCAGCTCGGTGCGGACCTGTGCATCCGAGTGACCGAGGCATTCGGGCCGGTGGTGTACAACGTGTACGGGTCCACCGAGGTGGCCTACGCGACCATTGCCACGCCAGCTGATCTGGCGGTCGAGCCGGGCTGTGTCGGCTCTCCGGTGCCCAGCACCACGGTGAAGATCTTCGACGACAACGACCGGGAGGTAACCCCCGGCACTACCGGACGCATCTTCGTCGGCAACAACTACCAATTCGAGGGCTACACCGGCGGTGGTGACAAGGCGCGCATCGGACGATTGATGTCCACCGGCGATGTCGGCCATTTCGACAGTGCCGGCAGACTTTTCATCGACGGACGCGATGACGACATGATCGTCTCCGGCGGTGAGAATGTCTTTCCGGGCGAGGTGGAGGAATTGCTCGCCGCGCATCCGGCAGTGGCGGAGGTCAGCGCATTCGGGGTGCAGGACGATCGTTACGGTCAGCGCCTGCGTGTGGTAGTGGTTGTCCGCGAAGGGCATTCGCTCACTGCAGACGAGGTGCGCGAGCACGTGAAGACGCATCTCGCCCGCTTCAAGGTCCCGCGCGATGTGCTGTTCGTCGACGAACTCCCGCGCAACCCCACCGGAAAGGTGCTCAAACGGGTCCTGCGAGAGCTCCCGGCCTGACGATTCACGTGCTGCCGAGCATCCGCCGCTTCGCCCGCGCCGCCACCGATCGCCTCCGTCCCACAGTCGCCTGCTGACCCCGGATTCGATGGCCGCTAAGCCATTTCAGCGTGGGCGATCGAGATCAGGTGGAGCTGGTGGTGAGGGCTTCTCGTGTTCGCCGCCATGGATTCCAGGTGATCACCGCCTCCATCGAGTGCCTTTTGGATTACAGACTGTTGGTCGGGCTCGTCCCGTTGTGGGAGTGTGCGCCTGAGAAAGGGTGCGGCTGTGGGGTGTTGGTGGGGAAAGGGCGGCGGATGGGACGTCAGGGTGCGAGCATGGAGGGGAGAAATTGGGTCGGGAGGTGGGTGTGGTGGAGTTCGCGCAGGAGTATGGCGCCTTGCGGTGGTCGGTGGTGGTGGCGTTTCTTTTCGCGGCCACGGTGGTGCTCGGGCGGCTGACGGCACGGGATGGCGTCGGTAGGGCCGAACCTGTTCGCCTCGAAGCAGATTTGCCCGGCGCGGCGGCATGTCACGAGTCCGATGCAGCCCATCTGATCATGTGCATGGTCATGCTTGCGATGCTGGTCTTTCCGATGACAGCGGATCCGGTCGTGCTGCGCGGTGTGCTGATCGCGCTCATCATCGTATTCGCGGCCTTGTTGGTAGATCGAATTGTGCAGTGGCGCAATATGACTCGCGCGCTGCCCGATGATCGAATCATCGCCATCGGATATCACATCGCCGTCGCGGCCGCCATGCTGTACTCGATCGCGGGACACGATGGGGGTATGCACGTCAACGGGCCATCCCCTGGACCAGCGCTGACACTGGCCGCGCTGTTCACCGCCGATGCGCTCGCCCTGATCGTCGCGGCGACTACCGGTCGTTGCCAGCGCTGGCTCGGCCACCCGATCGGCATCCGAACCGACTCGCAGCAGTCGGCTTCTTTCATCGGCCGTGCACTGACAACGGCACTTGTACCCCACATCGTCATGGACCTGGGAACGGCCTACATGCTCGTCGCCGCGGTCTCCGGATAAACCCCGGCGTCTTTGTCCGATCAGGCCGGGATAGATCGCCCCACCCGCAGTCCGAAGAGCTCGCGCGGTGTCCCAGTCGATGTCCTGGTCGGCAGCCCGAATCTATCGTCGGATACTCGCGGTCTAGAGGTGGACGACCGAGTCGGCGACGACGCGGCCGCCGAGTCGGACCCAACCGTCGGAGTCCCATTCGGTGAAGATCTGTGAGCCCTTGCCCTGGGTGATGATCAGGCTGCGGCGCAGCAGGGCGGTGAGGGCGACGGCGGCGGCTCCGGTGGCTTCGTCCTCGGGGACGCCCATGGCCGGGGCGAACATGCGGGAGCGCAGGGCGCCGCGGTGCTCGTCGGTCCAGGTCCAGAGGTAATGCGAGCCGGTGGTGAAATCGTCGGGGCGCAGATTCGCCAGCGCGTCGAGATCATCGAGCTGGTGGAAGGCGAATTCCGGGGCCCATTCGCCGCGTGCCTTGATCCAGACGAGGCCGTCGGTGAGTTCGACCGCGACCGGACCCGCCGCCACCTGCAGAATCCGCACCGGCTGGCCCCGCTCGGCGAACCACCACGCGGTACCCACCGACGGATGCCCGGCGAAGGGTAGCTCCACCGCGGGGGTGTAGATCCGCACCTTGGCGATCTCGTCCACGGGGTCCTCGACAAAAACGGTCTCGCTGTATCCCGCCTTCGCCGCCAGCGCCTGGTGGTCGACCTCGGCGACATCGGCGGCGCGAGCGATGCCGAGTTCGTTGCCGCCCCGTCCGGTCGGGTCCGTGAAAACGCGCACGACCTCGACCCGCGTACCGATGGCCTCTGGTTCACCCTGTGTGCCCATGTTCGCGAGCCTACCGGCCGTCGAAGAGGGTTCATGCGCTGGCGCGGAATTTTCCGCCTGGCACGAACCCACATCCGACATGCCGATTTGCCCGTTATGTCTGTCTCGGAACTGCTGTCAATGCGGGCCGCGGAGCCACGCGAGATCACGCAGGATCTCCGAAATGGTGACAGGGCTGAGGTCGGCGAAGGTGGAGCCATTGTTGCCCGCAAGCGCGGCATATCTGAGCTCGTGCACGGGAGCGACCGATTCGAACGGCTCCATGCCCGGATCGATCCCGATGCTGAAAACCCGGTCGTCCGGAAGCCGTTTGTCGAAGGTATCGATGCGACCGTCATCGCCGCGTTCGGGTGGATTCCAGCCGCGGTCGGTCAGGCCGTGGATACGACGAATTCGTCGCCGCCCATACGCGCCACCAATTGACCGGATCGGGTGCACGCACGGAGGCGGGCTGCGACCTGGATGAGCAGTTGATCGCCGAATGCGTGTCCGAAGGTATCGTTGACGAGTTTGAAATGGTCGAGGTCGAGATAGCAGAGGCCGAAGTCGGCACTCGGATCGGCGAAGGCGGCGGCGAGTGCGTCGATGAATTTGGTCCGATTCGGCAGGCCGGTGAGGTGATCGTGGTGGGCGCGATATCGCAGCCGCGCCTCACTCGCACGCAACTGTTCGGCGACCGCGCGTCGGGCGGCGATTTCGGCGGCGCGGACGCTTTCCTGTTCGGCGAGCAGCCATGCCCGGAATGCGCGGATATACCCATTCGTGAAGGCGGCGAGCAAATCGGCGAGCCGCTCCGCCGTTATGGTGCCCGTTTCGGTGAAATGCGCGGTGAGCGCCGCGATGCTGCCCCCGAGCACCTCGTCGCCGACGCAATGCGACCGCGCCAACTCCGCACCCAACTCCACCACTCGATCGGCGGATTCTGTTGGCTGCATTGCGTTTTCGAATTCCATGGCCAGCCGCGTCAGCAGCCCGCGCGCCTCACCAGCACTCATCGGTACCACTTGATCACGCGCCCCACCTGTCAGCGCGGCAGTCCAGCGTCCGGTCAGGTCGCTGCCCGAGCCGTCTGCTGAACCGGGCCCGACTTCCCAACCCATGAGGCCCGATCATACAGCGCATCCGGTGACCGATGATGTTGGGAGACACCGCCGTTCCCGGTGGGGTTCGGGTCACTCGCACGACGCGGAACATGCGCGATCGGGCAATGGATTCGCCGCCGTTCTACGCCATGTGCGTCGGTGCGATGGCCGTCCAGGTGATCGACGGCGACCCGACTCGATGGCACAATTCGTGCGGCTGCGCGTGCTAGGTGACCCGGCTTCGACCCGCAACCGCATCGATTTCGATCACGCGCCGGAGGAGCTCTCGTGGCAGCGATGCAGTGCCTGTACGACGAAAGGCCATGCGGTGGAATCGGGATCGATGAGTTCGAAATGTCCGATGCCGGGCAGTTCGACGAGTTCTGCGCCGGATTTCGGGCAGTACCCGCGCGCCATTTCGATCGGCAGGCGTTGGTCCCGATCGCCGTGTACGACGACGGTCGGGATGTCGACGGCACCGAGCGCCGATGGGTCGGTCGCGGCGTAGCGCACGGGAAACTCCCGCGGCCCGCCGCCGAGTAATTCGGCGACCGCGCCCTGGCCATTGCCGCGGTGGTAGGCATCGACCAGATTCGCCACCGGCGCCAAGGCCACGACACCCACCACTCGCGGGGGACTCGCAGTGTGCCAGGCGCTTTCGCTCGGCAGCCGACGTCGCAGGGAAGCCCACAACGCCAGATGTCCGCCCGCGGAATGTCCGATGTAGAGGATGCGGTCCTGGTCGATGCGGCCCGGCCGTGCGTCTTCGATCAACCTGGGCAGCACATCGAGTGCCCGTGCGACATCGTCGAAGGTCGTCGGCCATCCGCCGCCGTCACCGACCCGACGATATTCTAGATTCGCGACCGTATAGCCCAGTGCGGCCAGCGCCTGCGCTTCCGGCCGGGCATGCGTGCGGTCGAACTCCGCGCGCCAGAATCCGCCGTGCAGCACCACCACGAGCGGTGCCGGACCGTCCGCGGTGGGCAGGTACAGGTCGGCCACCTGGTCGCGGTGTGGGCCGCAGGCGATGGGTTCCATCGCTTACAGGCTGAAGAAGATCTGACGCAGGACCAGGGCGACGATGAACACCACCGTGAACGCCAGGTCGATCGACAGTCCGCCCAGTCGGACCGGCTGCAGGTACCGGCGCACCGGGGCGATCACCGGTTCGGTCGCGCTGTGGCTCAGGTCGCGGGCGCGATTCACCCACTCGGGGTGCCTGCCATCGGCGAGCACCCCGACCCAATCGAGTACCAGCCGGGCGAGGAGCAGCAGGATGAATACCGTCAGGGCTAACCCGAGCAAGGTTCCGATAAGGCTCATGTCGAACTCCTTCGTGGGTGGCCAACATCAGTATCAACGGTCGGCACTGGCTGGGAAGTGTCCCATTCGCCGGGTTCTCAGTCGACTATCAGGTCGGTTAGCCTGTCTCGATGCGCCGACCGCTCCGATACCTGCCGATAGCCGTCCTCTCGACCCTGAGCTGGCTGCTCGCCACCGGGCCCGTCGCGACCGCGCAGGAGGCGTCGCATCTGATCACCGTGCAGCAGTCCGGTGTTCTGCGCGTCTGCACCACCGGCGACTACCCGCCCTATACCCTGCGCGAAGACGATGGCACCTACCGCGGCGTCGACATCACCCTCGCGACCGACCTTGCCGCGACCTTGCGTGTTGTCCCGCAATGGATTCCGACCACCTGGTCCACCCTGACCGACGACTTCCTCGCCCGCTGCGATATCGCCGTCGGCGGCATCTCCGACACCCCGGCCCGCCGCATCGTCGCCGACTTCTCCATCCCAACCTCCATCGACGGCAAGACTCCCGTCGTCCGCCGCTCCGACGCCGCCGACTACGCCACCGTCGACCAGATCAACCGTCCCGAGGTCCGCGTAATCGTCAACCGGGGCGGCACCAATGAGGCCTTCGCCCGCACCAACTTCCCCGCGGCCCAACTGACCATCTGGCCCGATAACCTCACCATCTACGACCAGCTCGAACAGCGCAACGCCGACGTCTTCGTCACCGACTCGGTCGAGGGCCGCTACCGCCAACGCACCCACCCGACCCTCCAGGTCCTCCACCCCGACACCCCTTTCGACTCCGCTCCCAAGGCCTACCTCCTGCCCAAGGGCGACACCCTGTTCAACACCGTGGTCAACACCTGGCTCGAATCCGAAATCCGTACCGGCAGAAGCGATCAGCTGCTGACCGACTGGATCGGCTGATTTGAGCGCGAGCTCCGGTCGTTCGGAATGCACATCCGGGCGTCGAGCCGAGTCGAATGGCGGTTCCGGATAGTCTTGGGCCGTACCGCCATTCGACTCCGGTCGATGGATGCCCCGCCACTTCGAGACAAGACATGGACCTCGGATTTCGTGGCCGATTGTGTGCTGTGGATGGGAAAGGTGCGGGGGTTACGTCGCCGTACAGGCGATTGTCCCCGGCCGACCCAAGCTTTGGGCGGGGACAACGGGCGGATAATTCAGCTGTCCTGCTGAGCTCAAACGGCGACGCCGAATGCGCCTCTGAGACCACCGGCGACCAAGGTGGGGTTCCCGCCACTGATCGGCGCGGACACCACGCTCAGGTTACCGCTGTCGGCGATGTAGAGCCTTCTGCCGGAAACCTTGACATCGGTCGGGCCCGACAGACCGCTCGCAGCCACGCGGCTTTCCTGGCCGCCGTTCGGCGGCACCAGCGGGGTGACCGCGCCACCGGTCGTCGGCACCGACACCACCCGGTTGGCCGCGAATTCCGCGATGTAGAG
This sequence comes from Nocardia sp. NPDC050412, assembly GCF_044458825.1. Classification (NCBI taxonomy): domain Bacteria; kingdom Bacillati; phylum Actinomycetota; class Actinomycetes; order Mycobacteriales; family Nocardiaceae; genus Nocardia; species Nocardia sp. NPDC050412. Next base: position 8,187 of record NZ_JBITIJ010000015.1, on the reverse strand, counting down.
GGTGTTTTCGACGCGGGCGATACCCATGGGTTGACTCAGGCCGGTCACGACGGGCGTTGCCGTGCCGCCAGCGGCCGGAATCGAATAGACCGTGTCTATGCCATCGCTGACATAGATGAGGCCCTGGGCAGGAGCATCGTAGGTGTAGGGCATCGGGTTGCTCGTGCCGTCCAGCAGTGCGGCGACGGTGACGTTCACGGTGCCGGTCCCCGGCGGGACGATGGCCGTGATCTGGGTATCGGAGTCGATGGTGAAGGTCGTTGCGGTCGTGCCGAAAACCACGGTCAATGGACCGACGTTGGCCAATCCGGAGCCGGCGATCACCACGGAGTTGAAACCCCGCTTCGGGGCCGGAAGAGGGGGTGAGTGAGATGATTTGGGGTGCCATCGTACGCCTTCCTAACGGCGGCAGGATGAGAAATAGTTGTGCTGCAACGGATCTTGTCGCGAGCCCGCTATATCAAGTAACTCTCCAAGGAGGCGCCTCGGCAATGAATCCCCGGTCCGTTTTCGTGCGGTTTCAACCGGGCTGTCCACAAGTCGGAGCCGTCAACGTTTACCTCGACTATTCCGGTGGTCAAGTGACACAGCGCGACACTGTCGACCGGAGCGATCGCCAATTTCTCGGACGTCTGCTCGTGAAAGAGCTCGAGCAGCGCCGCCACCGATGGCGCGATCTCTGTGTTCGGTTGCGGCGCGACCTCATTCATCGAAGATCACTTCGTTGACGTTGCGCGTGTGGTCGGCTCCGCGCCGCGCGGGTCGATACGGCGCTGAGCATGCGCGGATCGCGTCGACCACGAGAAGCCCGGACGGCCGGAATGTGCACCGGGGTGGTTCGATCCAGCGCCGGAACTGCGCGCCCTTGTCGGTCGGTGACGGCAGCGCGACGGTGCCACCGGTTCGCACCACCGACACGTTCATGCGGAACATCTCGGCGAACAGGCGCACGTCGTCTGGGATGTCCGGTCGAACGAGCAGTGTCCACCGGTTCGAGCGTGGATGCGACAGAATCGGGCCGATATCCGAACCGTGTTGTTGCATAAAGGTTCTCACCTCATGGCCGAGCTGGGTAGGCAGGATGAGTGCCCACACGTGCTCGGCCTTCATGACGATCCGCCCGAGGTGCGGCGGGTCGACGGTCGCGGGTAGATCGCACACCCGCCGGTAGAAGTGACAACGAGACAACGGGGTATCGCCAAAAGCTATGTGGTCCATCGGTTCAGGCCCCTTGATCGGGTTGTTCAGTGCGGGCTTGGTCGGGTTGCCACTCGCATAGGGCATTCAGGTACCGCTCGACAACATCAACAGGGAGATCGATTGCGAGTTCTGCAGGCGGGGCGACGGGCGGTGTCCGGTGCGGCAGTTCTGGGTTCGGCATCGTGCCCCCTCGGTACGTCGGCTAGGGTGCGCCCAGCCCTGAAAACTCCTGGAAGGGAGGAGTTATCGCTGCGGGCGCACATCCAGTGCAGCACCACGACCGCACACTTGGAACGTTCCTAGGAGAATTTTCGTCAATGAATCTCCGAGATTCCAACGCGCCGTTCAGACTGGTTCCCAGACGAACGAGAGTTGTTAGCAACCCTTTGGAGCCGAACACTATGACTACTGGTTCGACCCTTCCGCGTCGGATACTTGCCCGCCTGCTGAAGGACAAGCGAGAAGCGGCTGGAATCGGTCCCGACGCTGCCCGTCGGGCGATCGGGGTATCGAAGCAGACATTCTGGCGGATGGAGACCGGGCAACCGACTCGGATAAATCCGTTGTTCATCACGCATCTCGCCCAGATGTATGGGCTTGATGACAAGACGACTGACGTGCTTCTGGGGCTGACCGAGGAATCGCAAGGTAAGGGCTGGTGGCACGCCTACGGGGACACGATCCCGAAGCACTTCGATCTCTACGTCGGCCTCGAAGATGCCGCCAAACGATTCAGCGCCTATCAGGCGACGCTACTTCCGGGGCTACTGCAAACGGCGGAATACCGCCGAGCGGTGATCTGGACCGAGTATCCAGCGATGCCCACCAACGAGGTCGAGCGCCGCATCGAAATCCACACTCGCAGGGTCGAGCGCTTGCGGAGTCGAACCAACCCACTCGAAGTAAACGTCCTGCTGGATGAGTCGGTATTGCGTCGTGTCGCAGGCTCACCGGAAATCATGGCTGCTCAGCTGACACACCTGATAGAGATTGGCCGACTCCCCAACATCTCGGTCCGAGTCGTGCCGCTGGCAGCTGGATTGCACAAAGGCACCAGCACAGGATCTTTCATCCTTCTCGAGTTCCCGCGCCACCCGACCGCGCAGCTCACAGAGCCGCCGGTGGTCTACATCCAAGGAATAACAGGCTGTCTGTACCTAGAGAAAGCGGACGAGGTCGACCAATACCGAGACGCCTATGCTGGGATCCAAGGCGTAGCACTGGATGAGGGCGAAAGCCGTAGGCTCATCCTCGAGATTGCAGAGGAGTTGACCCGGTGAGTGTCGATCTGTCGGGGGCGCAATGGTTCAAGAGCAGCCGGAGTTCGGCTAACCAAGAATGCGTAGAAGTTGCGTTCCTCGGTAGTGGCATGATCGGCGTCCGCGACTCCAAGAATCCGACCGGCGCGGCGCTCGTATTCACTCCCACCGAGTGGGATGCGTTCACCGCTGGTGTGAACGATGGCGAGTTCGAGCGGCCGTAGCGCCGTAGACTGCTCTACTGAGCCGCAGACTCATCCTCCAGATTGCAGAGGAGTATTCCCAGTGAATGTTGACCTGTCCGGCGCTGCGTGGTTCAAGAGCAGCCGAAGCACCGGGTCCAAGGATTGCGTGGAAGTCGCACACCTGGCCGGGGGCATGATCGGCGTCCGTGACTCCAAGAATCCGACCGGCGCGGCGCTCGTATTCACTCCGGCCGAGTGGGATGCGTTCACCGCTGGTGTGAACGATGGCGAGTTCGATCGGCCGTAGCGCCGTAGACTGCTCTATGGGGCGTGCTCGAGCCGCAGCGCCCCAACTCAGAGAGCCCCTCAGCTGCCCTTGGCGCCGAGGGGCTTTCGTGTGGCCGGGGTGTCGAATTTTGTTGTGGGTCAACATGATCAGGTTGGTGGGGTCGTGATGATCGCGCATCGGCGCCGAGTCAACCCCTGGAGACGGCGGTGTCACGGGTAGATCGGTTGTCGCGGTGTTTCGGGGGACCAGTCGGCGCTTCGAGCATGGGGACGAGGAATTGGCGCGCGATCATGGCGAGTTGCTCGTCGTCGTCGAGGTCGACAACCTGGCTCGGGATCGCTAGGAACGAGGCGCAGATGCGGACCATCAGCTCGGCGACCAGGTCGGTGCGCAGGTTCGCGGAGATGGTGCCGGCACGCTGCTCCTGGCGGAGTTGGTTGGCGACGAACTCTCGGACCATGGCCACCGCTCGTCCGCCGTCGCCGATCAGTGAGCTGACGAAATGGTCGGGTTCGGTGGTGATCAGCGCGCCGATCAGCGGGTTGCCGCGCAGGGCGCGCAGGGAACTCACGAAACCGAGCACGACGCGATCGGCGGGGTTGTCGGCGGCGGCGACGTCGACCAGGAACGTGTCGAAGTAGCGCCGGAATTCGCGCAGGATGACATGTTCGACCAGCACGTCCTTGGTGGCGAACCGGCGGTAGACGGTAATGCGTGACACGCCCGCCTGCCGGGCGACGTCCTCCATGGTCGACCGCTGGGTACCCCAACGCCGGAACTGCTCGCCGGCCGCGTCGAGGATGCGCGCGCGGATGCGATCGGTGTCATCGGTCTGTTCGACGGCCTCCAGGTACGCCCGTTCGATCAGTGATTTCCCGGTCTCGGATGGGTTCGCGGGCAGCGCGGATTCCACGGCATCCTCCTGCGGCATCTCATTGCGCGTCAGTCGTCCGACTGCGCCGCCATCGCGCTCCTGCCTGATTGCGTGGCATTTTCCCCATCGTCGATGGTATGCGGGTATGTTAACTGTTTCTTTGCATCGGCGGTTCGCCATGGGGAGTGTCGGTTTCGGTGACCGCGCTGGCCGCTCGGACCAGCGCAAGGCATTGGCGGGGACAGAGTTCGATGGTCTCGATGGCCAGCGCGGGATCGACACCGGCCTCGCGCGGAATGGGATAAACCCAGTGGTGTGGGCGTCGGCCGCCAGGTGTGCGGCGCTCCCGCCGACTGCGGTGGTCCCGCCGACTGCGGCACTCCCGCCGACTGGGGCGCTCCGGCCGACGCGGCGGTTCCGACGACTGGGGCGATCCCGACGACGCGGCGGTTCCGACGGCTGGGGCGGTCCCGCCAACCGCGGCGGTCCCGACGGCGAGTCCGGCCGAGATGTCAAGAACCCGTACGAGGTTCGAGCTGTTCTTCATCGGTCGCTCCTTCGCGGGAGACCACTGCGGCCGGCGTGGCCGGTTGTCAGCGGTTGGTCAGGGGTATTTCGATGCTCAGCGGCATCCGCAGTTCGGCCATGTACCACATGGTGAACTGACGTAGGAACTCGTCGAACATCCAGTACGGAGCATCGGCCCCGGGGGCCACCGACAGCACGCCTTCCCGGACCGCGACGAACGGTCTCCAAGCGACTTCCAGCAGCGGGCTCCAGACCGGTTCCCTGGGGATGACGAGCCAGTCGGCGACCTTGTCGCCCAGAATGAATCGGGTGAACGCGCCGAGGATGCCCCGGCTGAGCAGGGTCAGGTCGAGATCGGCGCCGAGGTTGAGCAGCTGGTTGGCCAGGTCGTTGCCCTCGGCGGTGGGCGCGAGGATGGGGTCGAGCTGCTGTTGGGCCTGCGCGTTGGCCTGCTCCCAGGTCGACGGGATGTATTCGTCAGCGATGCCGAGCAGGTGCGCGGCCAGCTGCCAACTGTGCAGGTATCCTTCGGATTCAGCGGCCGGGATGGGCAGTTTCCATGCGGTGAGGGTCCGCATGATGGTGGTGGCCAGGCTGTGCCAGGTGACCATCAGGTCGTCTTGGCTGATCGGGGTGACACCGGCGGGCCAGTGCGGTGACTGCGGCAGGAGATGCCGCACGGACGCGTGGATGATCCTGGTCTTCACGCAGGTCACGACCATCTCGCCGCCGTCTCCGTAGGCGTTGACCGCGCCGATGTCGTATCCGAATTTCGCGGTCTTGGCGATGCGTTCCTTCAAATGCGATCCGCCGCGTGAGTAGTACACCGCGAGCGCCTCGTGCGGGATGACCGTGGACATCATGCCGCTGGCGAAGGCGTAGAGCACGCCGAGGTACGTTCCACGCTTCTTGTAGAACTGGAAGGAACTGGCCAGCTTGCCCTGGTCGGTCCACGAGGGCAGCTGCCGAGCGTATTCGATGAAGTCGGCCAGTCCTTTCGGCAGGCCAACGGGCAGGGGCTGGTCGTTGTAGATCCAGGTCGCCAGCAGCCTGTTGATCTCGGGCACATCGGCGTGGTCGATGACATCCGCCAGCACCGAATCCGCTTCGGGGTCCCACACTTTCATCGGATCGGCGCCCCCGCCGCTGCCGACCACCGAATCGGCGGGCGACCACTTCCATGGCTCCGCCCTCGCGGTACGGGCGGTCAGCGCCATCGCGCCGACCACGCCCAACAACCCGCCACCTGTCCGCAATGCGTCGCGCCGGCTGAGACGGTGTGCATCCATGCTAGGTCCTCTTCGTCGAGCTGATATAAAGACACAATGGATGTATCTGTGTATCTTCGATGACACCACACCGTGATCGCCATCACAACCAATTCGCAAGGATTTCCATAGATCAGAGCACCGCCATCACACGAGAGCGCTAGCAACAATTGCGGCGCAACATGTTTCGTCATCCTCGACCCTTGGTCGCCAATCACGAGAAAAGGCCCTGACTATGAATCTCTATGTCGTGATCCAGAACCTCCTCAACCGCCTGGACCTCGGATCTGCTGGAAGCAGCGCACCCGTCGCCCTCCCGTTCCTTTCGAGCTATATCAGCGCCTGAAAGTCGTTGTGGACTCGGCATCCCGGCTGGTGAATGGGAAGCTCGGCGGACCCACGAACCACCCGATCAGCCCGCCTCGGCGTCACGGCCACTTGCTGTTCGAGCCGAGGTCGGTTTCGGCTGTACCTCAGCCGCCGCGACGCTGCGGGAATTCTTCGATCAGCCCCGGTTGGTGTGGGTGACGTGCACGGGAACGTCGTCGGCCCACGGTTGGCGGGTGACCATATCGGCGACATTTACTGTGCCGCGCTCGAATTCGCCGGTGGCGGCATCGACCAGGCGATACGACTGGGTCTGTTTGTGGATGGGTTGGGCGTCGAGGAGGACTACGCGGACTTCGCCGGGTTCGAAGTGGCAGCGCTCCTGCATGGCGGTGATGAGTTGTTCGTTGTGCAGGTGGCCGTCGCCGAAATTCCAGCCGAGGGCGGTGCTGCAGATGCGTTCGCCGTCGGTGAGGGTGTACTCGTCCTCATGGCCGGATGGCATCGCTCGGTGCACGAGCGTGAACAGGGCGCGGCCGTGGGTGTTCATGGCGCGGAAGGCATATCCCATGAACATCGGGATCTGGGCGCGGTCCTTGCCGTAGAACCGTTCCAGTTGGGCCTGCGGCGTGCTGGCGATCGCGACGATGCCGCGGCCGATCTTCTCGGCGGCCGATGGCTTGATGCACCACATCGTGGTGTCCCAGTTGCCCGCATAGTAGCGCATGCCTGGTAGGAACGAAATCTGGTGCGGGAAAAGGTTTCCGGCGACCACGATGCCCGCGATGACGAGAATGAGTAGTGCCACGGGCACCGGATATCGCAGATCGCCGAGTCCGAGATCGGCGTGCGCGACGAACAGTGCGAGTACACCGAAGATCATGAAGACGTTCCACTCCAGCGGAACACCCATCGGAATGGCGGTCAGGATCGCCAGGTGGAAACACACCATCACGAATGCGGCCGCCGCCGTCAGCCAGCCTTCGTGAGAGAAGAACAGCACCAATGGAATACACATCTCGATGACGGTGCCGCCGTGCGCGAAGATGCGCGACAGCCGACCCGGCCGCAGATCGTCGGGGAAGTTCTCGAAGAACTTGCGCTTGAGCGACTTGCGCCGGAATACCGGGCTATTGGACATCATCGTGGAAACCACGAACGGAAAGTGCTTGTTCAGCTTCGATGTCGCCGCACCCATCCAGATCACCACGAAGACCAGCTTCGCGGCGACGATCATATCGGCGGCGAAGAGGAAGGTGACGGCGAGCGTGGCATAGACCTCGCCGCGCGCCGCCAGGAATATCACCTTGTCGCGCAACCCGATCAGCGCCAGCAGACCGAGGATCACCGCGATCTGCCACACCGCAAGCATCCCGACCGTCGTATCCAACTCCGGCACTGGACCGGTTCCGTTGGATAGCAACGCGATCGTGGTCATCACCAGCAGCGCCGCGTACAACGCGATATCCACCGATGAGCGGCCGGTCCCCTTGGTCAGCGGAACGACCGCGGGCCACGGTGGCAGCCGAATAGTCTTGGGCCGCAGCCAATACAGAATCGACCCCATCGGCGGATAGAACCTGTTGTTCAGCGGACCGAACCCGCATCCCAGCCCGACCACCTCGAACAACAGCGTGTACAGCACAACCTTTTCGAAGACGATCGGCTCCGACCACCACGCGTCGACGTTCGCGAATCCGTCGATCCCTTTGGTGGACAACGCGAACAGCCAGCCCCCGAGGATATAGAGACAGATCTTGGCGACATAGAACAAATGCAGCGCTACCGGCGTCCCGAATCCCACCTCGGCCCAGTGCCGCGCCATCGGCCGGATTCGCTCACTGCGGGTGCCCTTGCTCCACTCCGCCATATCGACCACGGGCAGGTCGGGTTCGAGAAACCCCATAAAGCACGCTCCGATTCGCCGACACCGGAGCATCAAGCCGAATCACGGACCCCGATGTTCTCCGATACGTTGACAGCTCGACCATTCGCTGTCAATCGTCGCGTCCGACGACCGGATGGTGTCGTTGCCACCCGTCGAGGGGACCACCACGTTGCCAGTCGTGGGACCACCGACAGCTGTGCAGAAGTGAACGGGTTATCGCGCTGGTGACTGGCGGATGCCGCGTGCTCGAACGCCCGCTCAGCGGCATTACCGCGGTGCGCCACGATGCGCATCGTCATATCCCCGGCGCAGCCGGGACAGACTGGAAGGAGGTCTGTGGGTCCACTGACTTACCCGAGGCCGAAAGGG
>NZ_JBITIJ010000014.1:0-207332 GCF_044458825.1 Nocardia sp. NPDC050412 | reverse complement strand
GGCATGGGCACTTCGACGACCCGGCTGTGTTCAATGGCCGCACCTGCGACTCGGACGCAAGACGGGCCGCGAACGGTCGCTCGTAAGACTCGCTCCGTCGTGGTCACGTCAGCCACGGAAACCCCACCACTACGGCATGGGCACTTCGACGACCCGGCTGTGTTCAATGGCCGCACCTGCGACTCGGACGCAAGACGGGCCGCGAACGGTCGCTCGTAAGACTCGCTCGGTGGTGGTCACAGATGTACAGACGGTTCAGCTCCGACGAGACTGGTGGGCTGCGGGGCCCGGACGTGACCAGCAGGTGTCGCGTCGCAGCGTCTGACAAGCGCACTACTACGCTGGCCCGCGTGAGAAAATTGGTGCCGTTGGTGGTGGACGCGCTGCTGGTGATCTTGTTTTGCGCGATCGGGCGGCGCAGCCATGAGGAGGCGGTACTCGCCGGACTGCTGAAGACGGTGTGGCCGTTCGCTATCGGGCTCGCGATCGGGTGGGTTGCTGCGGTCGCCGTGGCCGGCCGGGTGCTCGGTGAAAAGGAGCGCTTCGACGGAACCACCCCGTGGCCCACCGGAGTTCTGGTCTGGCTCGGCACACTCTGCGGCGGCATGCTGCTGCGCGTGATCAGCGGTCAGGGCACGGCATTCAGTTTCATCATCGTCGCGGCGTGTGTGCTCGCACTGTTCCTGCTCGGCTGGCGCGCGGCCTTCCGAGCCATCGACTGATCAGGGTTCTGGGGTGGCCAGCGATTGGAACAACCGGGCCGCCATCCGCGCGGTCGCATCCCCGCTGTCGGCGTCGTTGATGTGGATCGCCAGCGCCAGATCCCCCGCATTCGCGATGAGCCATGCGTCATGGCCCGTGCTGGCCATGAATCCGATGACATCGCGGTAGGGCCGCAGCGGCGCGAATTCCGGTCGTCCCGCGCCGTCGCGCAACATCGCGCGCAACCGCTCGGTGAGTTCCGGTGACATCTCCGGGACCTGCGCGTCCGTGGCGCTGGGGTGTCCGGCCTCGATCATCGGCGGCGGTACCTGCCCGCGCGCGATGGCGGCCGCTGCGATCGCCATGCCGAATGGGCTGGCCAGCACCGCGTCCGTACCACCGCCCTGGCGCACCTGCTCGGCACTGCGCCCCGCCACCGCGACCCGGCCGGTCACTTCGTCCAATCCCGGCACCTTGTAATCGACGCCGACTCCGAGATTGGGCGCGGATTCGGCCGCATCCTGCACCGATACGTCCTGCGGTGCCTTGTTCTTCAATACCGCGGCGACATTGCGGAACAGATCGATGTTGGTGCCGACCGGATAGAGCCCGGTGAACGCGACCGAACCGTGCTCACTGGCCTGCGTATTCTGTGCGACCGCCACGACCGAACCGCTGGACGGCTGGATCGCCACGATCGAGGCGGGCGTCCCGACGCTGACCACCGCATCCTCGGCGGCGCGCTGCAGGCGCTGATCCATGGTGGCCGCGATATCCGGGCCGGGCGGGCCCTGGTAACCGGCGATCTGGCCGACGAAACGTCCGTCCTGTTCGAAAATCTGCACACCCCAACCGGAGTGCTGATCCTGGCTGTCCTGCCACACTTTGCGCAACGCGTCCAGCATCGGCGACCAGGTCCGGCGGTCGGCGGAGATCAGCCGCGGCTGTTTCTCCATGACCACGCCGGGCACACGAGCCAACGCGGATTCCAGGATCGCGAAATCGGGTTCGCGCAGATTCACCGCGATGATCGGCTTGCCCTGCGAGGTCGACAACTGCTGCATGAGCGACGGTCCGGTGATCAGCGGCGCGACCGGTGCGATGGCCTTGGCCAGCGCGTCGGTCGAGGCCACCGGGTCGGTCGTCTTGGCGGGATCGAGTTTGACCACGTTGATGATCTGCTCGGTCATCAACGCGTCGCCGACGATGTCCTTGACCCGCGGCGGTGGGGTCGGCGTGGTGCGCACGAGCCGGACCGTGCGGTTGTGGTCCAGTTGCGGCATGACGACGGCGGGATCCCAGGAGATGCGCCAGCCGATCGCCAACTTCCGCACATTGCCCTGCAGGCTGTATTTCCAGGTCTTGTTCTCGCCGAAGTTCCAGGCGACATCCATGCTGAACAGGCCCGCCTCGCGGTCCAGGTCGATGAACTGGGTTTTTTGGTAGTCGACCTTGCCCGGCTGCAATCCGGCGAACATTTGTTTCAGCGTTGCGGATGCGGCCGTGGGATAAGAGGTGAGCTCCGCGGCCTTGGCGAAGTTCTGCTCGTCGAGCAGTTGGGTGAAGCGATCGACGACGTACTCGGCTTCACTGCGCTTCACATCCGAACCACACGCCCCAATTGCGATAGCCAGCGCCACCACCCCCGAGAGTGCGATTGCGCCCCGGACGCGATAGCGGCGGGATCCCCACACATCCATGTCGCCCACTCTTTACTCTTGTCACTCCAGTAACAAGACCACCGTACCTGAAATTAGCTGCCCGCCGTGCCACGCCAGCCGGACGTTACCCATGCTCAGCATCTCCAATTGTGCCCGAAGCCCGTGCTTCGGTTGGTCGATCATGGACGTTCTCCGGTCCCGTCGCGACACCCGGCGCCGCAACCGTACCGGCCGGAACACGAACTTGTCAGAAAACGGCCCACGTCGGCGTTTCGGCGGTCCGCGTCCGCGTTTGGATCGCGCAGGGCCTCGTTGACCAGCACACACCTTTATCTGGCGTACCCGCACGGCGCGTGACCGAAACCGTTCGCACAGAGCGGAACCACGCGGGCGCTTTGCGACGTAATCTTGTAATCAATGAAATATAGGCACCACAGTAAGTAGGTGAATCCCAATGAGGCATGAGCATCGGGGACGGGGCTTCGGACGACCGGGCGGCTGGCAGCAGGCCGATCTCCCGGATCCCGCGGACGCCCCGGACTGGTTCGCTGGACGGTTGCCGAGCGACTGGTTCGCCGGGCCGCCCGTCATCGAAATCGACCGGGACGAGATCGTGGTTATCGGTGAGCTCCCGGCACCGGTATCGGAAAAGGAAGACGCTCCCGCCGAGGAGGTCCCCGCCGCGACGAAGGAGGGCGCCGTCGCCCGCTTCCGCGAGACCACCCGACCGGCCCGCATGCAGATCGCGAACGAGGCCCAGCGCCGCTACGGACGCAGCGTCGCCTGGGGTGTTTCGGTAGACGGCGAACGAATCATGTTCACGCACTTGGCGGTCCCGGTGATGACGCGGCTGCGGCAGCCGGAGCGCAAGGTGCTCGATACGCTCGTCGATTCCGGGGTGGCGCGCTCACGCGCGGATGCGCTGGCGTGGACGGTCAAGTTGGCGGGCAAGCATGCGGAGGCCTGGCTCGAGGAGTTGCGCACTGCCATGCGGAAGGTGGACGACCTGCGTTCGGAAGGTCCGCAGGGTCTGTGAACACGGCGGGCTAGGGTCTTAGCCATGTCGACACCTGGCCCGATTCTGGTTCTCAATGGCCCGAACCTCAATATGCTCGGCACCCGCCAGCCGGAGATCTACGGGTCGGCCACACTCGACGATGTCGTCGCATTGTGCCGACAGACCGCCGCCCGGTACGGCCGCGAGATCGATGCGTTCCAATCGAATTCCGAAGGAGCGCTGATCGATCGGATCCACCGGGCGCGCGGCGTCGAATCAGGCATAGTCATCAATCCCGGCGGGCTCACGCACACTTCGGTCGCGCTGCGTGATGCGCTGGTGATTCCGGAACTCCCGATCGTCGAGGTGCACATCAGCAATGTGCATGCGCGCGAGGAGTTCCGGCATCACTCCTATATCTCCCCCATCGCCACCGCGGTAGTGGCCGGGATGGGGATTCAGGGTTATGCCGCAGCCATCGAATTCCTGATCCATCGCTAGCGACTGCTTGCAGGTCGCTCGAAAGGGTCGGCTGACCGGATCGGCTTGTCACACTAGGCGAGTCGGAAGACCGGGAAACCCGGGGCAATCTGGGCCAGCTCCGCATCCGTGGAATTCTTGGTGACACCCTCGAAGAATTTGCCGACTTCCCAGCCCCACTTCTGCAGGTAGAGGCGCAGCAGCGGCACCTTGTCCGCATCGGCTACTTCGATCGCCGTGAACGCCTCGACCTTACGCCCCAGCCGCAGTTCACCATTGCCCGCGACGCGCAGGTTCCGCACCCACTGCGTGTGGCCGCGCGGCGCAACCAGGTAGCGCGTGCCATCGGAATCGGTCATCAAATTGACCATGGTGGTGCGCCATTCGCCACTCTTACGACCGCGCACCGCCAACAGCCGCGACCCCATAACGCTGATGCCGAGGCGAGGCAGCCAGTTGGCAATCTTGTTCACGACCGGGTCCATGCCGGTCGGGCCGAGGTAGCGGGTGCTGGCGTTCATTTCCTACTCCTTTGTGAGCACTGCTCTCTGTTGAGATCAGTGTTCCACACCACTTCCCGGCAAGTCAAGAGCACTGCTCTCATTTCTGTTGTCTCGACGAAGTTGTCGATGCCCTGACGGCAGCTTTCGCGGTGGTCTGCCAGGAAGGTCAACGGCAGCAGTTGGGGTCCAGGACCAGGCATAGCGCTGCGAGGGCGTCGCGTAGGGCGCGGTGGTAGGTGTTCATGCCGCGGCGTTCGGTCTCGACCAGACCCGCTTTTCTCAGCTGGCCGAGGTGGTGGCTGGTGGTGGATTCGGCCAGTCCGATCGCCCGGGCGAGTTCGCCGGTGTTCTCCGCACCAGCCGGGCTGGTGAGCAGCAGGGACAGCAGTTTGACGCGGACGGGTTCGGCGATGGCCTTGAGCCGCAATGCGATTTCCAGCGCGGCGGCGTCATCGATCGGTGCGGCCGCGACAGGGGCGCAGCAGACAGGGGCGGACATGTCGATCACGGGCAGCGCCTTGGGCATGTAATCAACTCTAGCCACCTTGTTGACATATGTCGAAGAGGTGGTGCAGACTCGACCGTGTCAGCTTTTCGACATATGTCTCACAAGTGGAGGTAGATTCTCATGTCCCGCATCCAGCTCGCCCTCAATGTCGACGACCTCGATCAGGCGGTGCGGTTTTACTCGACCCTGTTCAATGCCGAACCCGCCAAGCGCAAGCCGGGTTACGCCAACTTCGCCATCGCCGAGCCACCGATCAAGCTCGTATTGATCGAGAATCCCGGCCAGGGCGGCAGTCTCAATCATCTCGGTGTCGAGGTGCAATCCAGCGATGAGGTGCATGCCGAGATAGCGCGCCTGTCGACCGCGGGGCTGTTCACCGAGGAGCAGATCGCGACCACGTGTTGCTTCGCCACCCAGGACAAGGTGTGGGTCACCGCCCCGGATGCCGAACGCTGGGAGGTCTACACCGTGCTCGCCGACAGCGAAACCTTCGGCACCACACCGCATCTCGCCACCGATGAGACGGTCGATGACGCGCAGGCGGTGTCAGTATGCTGCGGCACTGCCGAGGATGCTGCCGCTGAGGGAGCGTGCTGCGCAAGCGACGCCAAGAAGGACGCCGTCACCTCCGGCGCGTCCTGCTGCAACTAACCGTTTCATGGGTTCGTTCATCCGTTGTTCATTTGCCCTCGGATTCGATAACCATCAATATCGATGCGTGTCGAATCGAGCGCTCCCGCTGACCGACGTGACCTCACCCGCGTGTGAGGTCACGCCCCTGGCTCGGCAACCCTTGACCACGCAGGCCGCCGGCGATCTGGCGGCGGTGTTCAAGGCATTGTCGGACCCGGTCCGGCTGCGCCTGCTGTCGGTGGTGGCCAGCCACACCGGCCAGGAAGCCTGCGTATGCGATGTCTCCGCGGGATTCGACGTCTCCCAGCCCACCATCTCCCACCACCTCAAGGTGCTGCGGGAAGCGGGGCTGCTGTCGAGCGAACGGCGCGGGTCGTGGGTGTACTACCGCGTCGAACCCGCCGCCCTGCACCAACTTTCACAGTTTCTGGACATCACGCTGCCCGAGGCGCTCGCTCGATGAGTGCGCTATCGCGGCGGCTGCTGGCCGAGCTCATGGGGACCGCGCTGCTGGTGTGCGCGGTCGTCGGCTCAGGTATCGCCGCCCAACAGCTCTCGCCGCACGATCACGGCGTGCAGTTGCTGGAGAACTCGACCGCAACCGTTTTCGGGCTCGGTGTTTTGATCCTGATGCTCGGCCCTGTCTCCGGCGCGCACTTCAATCCCGTTGTCTCGGTCGCGGATTGGTGGGCCGGACGCCGCCGTGGTACCGGACTCCCCGCTACCGACCTCGCCGCCTACATCGGCGCGCAGGTCCTCGGCGCGGCGGTCGGGGCAGTACTGGCCAACATCATGTTCGACCAGCGTGCCGTCCAGATCTCCACCCACCACCGCGTCACCACCGGGCACCTGGTCGGGGAGGTGGTGGCCACGGCCGGGCTGATCGCGGTCATCTTCGCCCTCGCCCGCACCGGCCGCGCCGCGATGTCGGCTGCGGCGGTGGCCGCCTACATCGGTGCGGCCTACTGGTTCACCAGCTCCACATCCTTCGCCAACCCCGCCGTCACGATCGGCCGGATCTTCTCCGACACCTTCGCCGGTATCGCCCCCGCCTCGGTGCCCGCGTTCATAGCTGCCCAAATCCTCGGCGCCGGTATCGGATTCGCCCTGATCGGACTGCTCTATCCCGATCCGGCACCGGCCGAAAACATCGTCGCCTCGCACTCCGTCACGGATCCCGCATGAAAGAACGCACTCCGGCAATGACCTCCAAACCCAGCGTGCTGTTCGTCTGCGTGCACAACGCCGGACGCTCGCAGATGGCCGCGGCATTCCTCACCCACCTCGCCGGCGACTCGGTCGAAGTCCGCTCCGCCGGATCCGCGCCCGCCGACCAGGTCAACCCTGCCGCCGTCGCCGCCATGCGCGAGATCGGGATCGATATCTGCGCCGAGATCCCCAGGATCCTCACCGTCGACGCCGTGCAAGGATCCGACGTCGTCATAACCATGGGCTGCGGCGACGCCTGCCCCTACTTCCCCGGCAAGCAGTACCTGGACTGGAAACTCGACGACCCCGCTGGCCGAGGCATCGACGCTGTCCGCCCCATCCGCGACGACATCGAAAAACGCGTCCGCGGCCTGCTCGACGAACTAGGCATCCCGGCACGGTCATAAACACCGAGCATGAGTTCAATGCTGCCCGAGGGCGCGTGAATGGGGCCTCCCAAAGCGCCGCCGGACCTGATCTACGAGGAAATCACGCGCACTCCCGGCGTGCGCCGTTCGGAACCACCACCGAGAATGTGGAGATGACATCCGCGCCCCGGGTGGTGCTCGCCCCGGACAAATTCAAGGGCTCGCTGACCGCTGCCGAGGTGGCGGCCGCCTTGGCCACGGGCATCAGGCGCGCCCGTCCGGATGCCGAGATCCGGCAGGTGCCGGTCGCGGATGGCGGTGACGGAACCGTCGACGCATTCGCGGCCGCGGGCTGGGAGCGGATCGAGGTCGATGCGCCCGGACCAACCGGCGCACCCGACACCGCCGCCTATGCGGTGCACGAAACCACGGCTGTGATCGAATTGGCAGCGGCAGTCGGGCTGACCAAACTGCCAGGGAGACAACCCGATCCGCTCGGAGCGCACACCTATGGGCTGGGTGTCGTCATCGCACACGCCCTGGATCGAGGGGTAACCGATATCGTCCTCGGCTTGGGCGGCAGCGCCTCGACCGACGGTGGGGCAGGCATGCTGCAGGCCCTCGGTGCGCGAATCCTCGATGCCGGTGGCGCTGAATTATCCACAGGCGGAGCGACTTTGGCGCGTGCCGCGCGATTGGATCGCACCGGATTGCATCCGCGGATCGCGGCGACGACCTTCACCCTGGCCTGCGATGTCGACAACCCGCTACTCGGCCCAACCGGGGCAGTCGCGGTATATGCGCCACAGAAGGGTGCGACACCGCCGGATCTGTCCATTCTCGAAGCGGCACTGACGAATTGGGCGGCCATTGTCGCACCGGAATTCGCGGATGTCCCCGGCGCGGGTGCGGCAGGCGGCACCGGATTCGGCGCACTCGCGGTGCTCGGCGCGCAGGTCCGCAGCGGCATCGAGGTCGTACTCGAACTCCTCGATTTCCCAACACTTCTCGACCGAGCCACCCTGGTCGTCACCGGTGAGGGTGCCCTCGATACCCAGAGCCTGCACGGCAAGGCCCCGATCGGTGTGTGCGAGGTCGCGCGCAAGGCGGGCGTCCCGGTGGTGGCCGCCGTCGGCCGAACGCAATTGACGCCCAACGAGATCCGAGCGGCAGGCTTCTCTGCCTGCTACGCCCTTGCCGATCTGGAACCGGACCCTGCCCGCTCCATCGCCGATGCGGCACAGCTACTCACTCGCGTCGGCGAACAAATAGGTGTCGACAACCCATGAAAATGGATCAGGGTCGAACCGTGATCACGGTGAGCGCGGCGGCCACCAGGAAACCGAGCCCGCCGACGATGACATCGGCGTGCAGTCCGGCCACGAGTCCACTACCCCGGGACTGGGATGACCCGTCCGGTGCGGCGAACCACCGGGGCCGGCTGGAGCACTAGCCCGCCGCGGCGAGCAGATTGCCGAGGAGTTCGTCGCGGTGCTTGTCGCCCCAGGCTTCGAGCGGGCGCAGCGCAATTTCGAGCTCTTCGCCGAGCGGAGTGAGCGAGTATTCGACGCGCGGCGGGACTTCGGGGAAGACCTCACGGTGCACCACACCGCTGGCCTCCAGATGACGCAGATTCTCCGCGAGCACCTTTTCGCTGACCCCGGTGAGCAGCTTGCGTATCCGGCCGAACCGCTGCGGGCCCGCGGCGAGCACCCACATCAGGTGCAGCTTCCATTTGCCGCCGACGACGTCGATCGCCACCGACATGCCGCACACATCGTGATCTCCATCACTGCTCATGCCCACCGCACTCCTTCTGACCTGAATTCGAACCTCGAGGTAAGCAACCACACCTGAACGTGCGGTCTTCCCGACGCTACCTGCGACAACGACCATGGATCTCGGCCGTAGCGACTGCTTGCAGGTCGCTCGAAAGGGTCAGTCGACCACCAATCGCAATGAGAACCGAAGGGACACAACATGTCCGAGCAGACCACCGCTGGCTCCGTTTCCGTCGTCGGCCTGGGTCCGATGGGCCAGGCCATGGTCCGGGCCTTCCTGGATGCCGGTATCGAGGTGACGGTCTGGAATCGCAGCACCGAAAAGGTCGACGCGATGGTCGAACTCGGCGCGAAGCGGGCCGCCACGGTCGCCGAGGCGCTGGAGGCCAATGCGGTGACCGTGCTGAGCCTTACCCACTACGCCGCCATGTACGAAGTATTGGGACAGGCCACCGACCATTTGCCGGGCAAGGTGATCGCCAACCTGTCCTCGGATTCACCGGAAAAAGCGCGCAAGGGTGCCGAGTGGGTGCGCTCGCACGGCGCGGAATTCTTTTCCGGCGGCGTCATGTCGGCGGGCGACAATATCTCCCATCCTGCGTCGTTCATCTTCTACAGCGGTCCGAAAGAGGTTTTCGACGCGCACGCCGAATTGCTGCGTCCGCTGAGCCCGCAGGAATACCTCGGTGCGGATGACGGTCTCGCGCAGGTCTTCTACCAGGCCGGTTTGATCATTTTCCATCCCTGGATGCTCGCCTTCGATCAGGCGCTCGCGGTGATCGAGAAGTCCGGTCACAGCATCGACCAGTTCCTGCCCTTCGCACTGCGCGCGACCGGCGCGTACCCGTATTTCATCGAGGATTTCGCGGCCGCGGCGAAGGTGGGCGGCTGGGGGACACTGGCGAGTCTGAAGATGATGGATGCCGGGGCACAGCACATCATCGATGCCAGCGAGGAGGTCGGCGTCGATGCGTCCCTGTCGCACGCGGTGCAGGGCCTTTGGCGGCGTGCGATCGCGGCAAGCGAGGAGGCGGGGCAGCCGGTTCCGGTGTACCAGTTGTTCACTGGGCCGCGGTAAATCTCAGTCCCCCGCGGCACGCGCCGAATCGACGGAGCCGAGGCGCGGGAATGGGGTGGTCGAGAAGATCACCTCCACCGCGACCTCGAAATACGCCGCGATCCGCAACGCCAGATGCAGGCTCGGGCTGTATTCGCCGCGTTCGAGGTAACCGATCGTCTGATAGTGCACACCGAGCGCTTCGGCAAGCTCCCGCCGGGAGATGCCGCGCTCGGCCCGCAACATGGCGATGCGGTTGTAGATGACCTCAGTAGGCACGCTGAATCGCCTTCTCGCGCCGCGCCGCCACGTTCGACCCGGACTCGCGACGTGCCATCCTACGCAGCACGATCGGCGCGAGCAGTAGCCCGACCACCGCCCAGACACCCAGCACGGCAATGGTTTCCAGATGCCGCCAGGAATGTCCTAGTTCGATGGCGACCGCATCGCCGGGCAGCATCGCCGAACGCATGCCGAGCCCGAGCCAATAGACCGGAAATACCTGCGCGACGCCCTGCAGCCAGCCCGGCATCGAGGTGATCGGGTAGAAGACGCCCGAGATCGCGACGATGCCCATGATCGGCAGCGAGACGAAGCCGATATTGCGCGGGTTGCTGAACAGCGATCCGAGCACCGCACCGGCCGGCATGGTCGCGAGCATGCCGAGCGCGACGACGCCGATCAGGCCCAGCCAGGAACCGACGCTGCCCATCGCCGTGCCGTCGACCAGGAACAGCCCCGGAATCAGCACGATAACGAAGGGGATGACCACCCAGCCCGCGGTCGTGACGATTTTGCCGATCAGATAGCCGACCATGCCGTTCGGAGTCGCCTTGGCGCGCAACAGGGTTCCGTCTTCGCGTTCCAAGGTCAGCATCTGGGCGATGCCGAACATGCCGTTGAAGGCGACGAGCAAGCCGAGGATGCTCGGCAGGGCCAGCGAACCAAGTGCGAAGCCGCTCGCCTCGAAGGTCGCGTCGCGCATGAAGAACAGCACGACGACCATGACGACCGGCCAGAAGAGCATCCCCCAGAGATCCTGCACATTGGTGAGCGATTGCCGTATTTCGATCAGTCCGCGCCGAGTTCCCGCCCGCACGGCGGCATCGATCGGATTCATCGCGCAACCTCCTGCAGCGAATGGACTTCGGTTTCGAGCCGACCGGACTCGTATTGCCGCACCAGTGCCATATATGTTTCCTCCAGCGAGGCACGGCGCACCTCGAGCTCGCCGATCTCGTCGCCGTGCTGCTTGAACAGCTCGTAGACGAACTTGGTCGACTCGGCGGTGGTGTGCACGAACCGTTGTCCATCGTGGGTCCAACGGATTTCGGCCTCACCCGCGATGCGGCGCGACAGTTCGTCGGCCGAGCCGTCGGCGATGATCCGGCCACCGGCCAGGATCATGATGCGGTCGGCGAGCTTCTCGGCCTCGTCGAGATCATGGGTGGTGAGCAAGATGGTGGTCCGGTCGTCGGCGAGATGATGGACCAGATCATGGAATTCGCGACGGGCCTGTGGATCGAAGCCCGCGGTCGGTTCGTCCAGGAACAGCAGTTCGGGGCGGCCGACGATGCCGATCGCGACGTCCATGCGACGGCGCTGCCCGCCGGACAGCGCTCCGATCTTACTGTTGGCCTGCTCGGTAAGGCCGACGGCGGCAATGAGTTCGTCTGTGTCCCAAGGCCTGTGGATCCGATCCGTGCGGTACGGCGCGTAATAGGAGCCAAGGTGGGAAAGTAGTTCGCGTACACGCCATTTGGCGTGGTCGCGCCACGATTGCAGGACGACGCCCAGTCGCGCCCGCCAGGCTTCGTTGCCGTGCGCCGGATCCATGCCGAGTACCTCGACGCGGCCCGCGGAGCGCATGCGGAAGCCCTCCAGAATTTCGATGGTTGTGGTTTTGCCCGCGCCGTTCGGGCCGAGGAGCACCAGCACCTCGCCCGGCCGGGCTTGGAAAGTCACGTCATGCAGGACGTCGGTCGTGCCGTACCGCATCCGCAATTTCTCGACGTCGAGCGCGACGCCGTCACCCAGGATCATCTCATCCTCCCCATTGTGAGATCGGGATGTTTCGTAGCATACCTACTACATTGCGCTGCGACAATGCTGCCTCTTGCCTACATTTCGATTGACAGGCAGCTAAATGGCTGCCTATCGTGAGAATGTGCAGCCAAACGGCTGCGCATCTCGAAGAAGGTGGCATGGACGAGGTATTCCGAGCGCTGGCCGATCCGAGCCGCAGAAGGCTGCTCGACAGCCTCAACGCGCGCAACGGCCAGACTCTGCGCGAACTGTGCGCCGAACTGGATATGGCCCGCCAATCGGTGAGCAAACATCTCGCGGTCCTGGAGTCCGCCAATTTGATCACCACTCGCCGCAGCGGTCGCGAAAAACTGCACTACCTCAATGCCGAACCCATCAACGCCATCGCCGACCGCTGGATCACCCGCTACCACCGCGCCCGCGTCCACGCGCTGGCCGACCTCAAACAAGCATTGGAGGCAAACCCCATGAGTGAGCGAAGCGAACAAAAAATCGACACCGCCGGCAACGCATTCGTCTACACCACCTACATCAAGACGACGCCGCAGCGGCTCTGGCAGGCCCTGACCGACCCCGCTTTCACCAACCGCTACTGGGGTGCCAGCTTCGATACCGATTGGCAGCCCGGCTCGGAAATGGTGTGGCACCAACGCGATTGGACCAGCAAGGATCCGGAACAGATTGTCCTGGAGTCAGATCCGTACACCAAGCTCTCCTACACGTGGCACACCTTCGACCCCGCCTTCGCCACCACCTTCGATATGGACCCCGAAGACGTGGCAGTCTGGGCCCGCGAGCCCCGCTCGAAGGTGACCTTCGAACTCGAGCCCCACGGCGAAACCGTGAAACTGACTGTCATCCATGACGGTTTCGAACCCGGCAGCGCCGTCCTGGCCGGAATCAGCGGCGGTTGGCCGAGCATCTTGTCGAGCCTCAAGAGCTTGCTGGAGACGGGCGAGTCCCTGCCGGAACCGGTGGCGTAGTTGCAGCCGGATCGCTGACCGTGCTGCTCCTCCGCCAGCACGGCGGCGCCGGGATGGTTGCCCCCTGGCCGGTAACTGCTGCTCACAGCAAGGCGATCAGCGTGGATCAGAAACCCAGTGAGCTGCGGGCGGCGGAGTTCCTGCCGCGCCTACATGAGGGACTCGCGGCGACTCCCTACTGGTAGCGCAGGCCTGCGATCAGGAGTTCGACCATGCGGCGGGCATCGTAGCGGGGGGTATTGCCTGCGCCGATGCACAGGTTGCCGACGCCGCGTAGGAGTTCGTAGGGCTCCATGTCGGGGCGGATTTCGCCTGCTGTTGCAGCGGCTTCGAGGAGTTGGGCGCATACCGGAACCAGGCGCTCGAGAAAGTAGGCGTGCAAGGTCTCGAAGGTGGGGTCGTCGGACTGTAGCGCCTCGGCGAGGCCGTGTTTGGTGACCAAAAAGTCGACGAAGAGGTTGATCCACTGCCCCAGAGCGGCATGTGGTGTGTCGCTGTCCGTCAGCAGTGTCGGACCGGCCTCGGCGCAGGCCTCGACCTGGTGGCGGTACACGGCGAGGATGAGGTCGGCCCGCGTCGGGAAGTGGCGGTAGATCGTGCCGATGCCGACGCCCGCCTTGGCGGCGATATCGCGCACGGGCACATCGACGCCGGACTCGACGAAAGCCGCACCGGCCGCGTCCAGCAGCGTCTTCTTATTACGCAGGGCATCCGCCCGTTTTCGCGGGGCCGATGACCCCGATCCGCTGTCGATAGCGACCACCTCCGATACAACGCTTGTCAAACGGAACAATGTTCCGTATGTTGGTTTCGGAACACGGTTCCGCTTATTCAGGATGGCAGAACAGCCGAGCCGAAACCAATTCACCCCTCTCATGGAGGAGCATTCATGCAGTACCGCACTTTGGGCCGCACCGGTGTGCAGGTCAGCACCCTCGCGCTCGGCGCGATGAACTTCGGCCGGATCGGGCGCACCACCCAGGACGAGGCCACGGCTATGGTCGACGTCGCCCTGGAAGCCGGGATCAACCTCATCGACACCGCCGACATGTACAGCGACGGCGAGTCGGAGCAGATGGTCGGCAAGGCCATTGCGAATCGCCGCGACGACATCGTGCTGGCCACGAAGGCGAGCATGCCGATGGGGCCGGAGCGCAATCATCAGGGTGGTTCGCGCCGCTGGTTGGTCACTGAGTTGGATAACAGCCTGCGTCGGCTGGGGGTCGACCACGTCGATCTCTATCAGATCCACCGGTGGGATCCGAATACCAGCGACGAGGAGACACTTTCGGCCCTGACCGACCTGCAGCGGGCCGGAAAGATTCGCTATTCCGGTTCGTCGACATTTCCCGCGTACCGCATCGTGCAAGCACAGTGGGCAGCTCGCGATAACCACCTGCGCCCTTACGTCACCGAACAGCCCGGCTACTCGATCCTGCAGCGCGGCATCGAATCCCACGTGCTGCCGGTGACCGAGCATTACGGACTCGGCGTACTGGTGTGGAGCCCGCTGGCCTCGGGCTGGCTCTCGGGCGCGATCCGCGCGGATCGAGAGATCACCACCAGCCGATCGACGTTCATGCCCCAACGCTTCGACACCACCATCCCGGTCAACCGGGCAAAAATGGACGCGGTCGAGCAGCTGGCCAAGATCGCCGACCAGGCCGGATTGACGATGATCCAGCTCGCCCTCGGTTTCGTGACCGCACACCGCGGTGTCACCAGCGCCATCATCGGGCCCCGTACGACGGATCACTTGCATTCGCAACTCGCCGCCGCGGACACCGTGCTCTCCGCCGACGTGCTCGATGCGATCGATGCGATCGTGGCGCCCGGCGTCGACCTCGCCCCGGACGAGAAGCACGACACGCCACCCGCCCTGCTCCACGCGGCACTACGACGTCGTCCATCGCCGGTAAGCCGGTAATCACGCCCCACCCATCCTGGCCCAGGAATCATGACCGACCGATGCAGGTCGACTACCACGGACTGTCCCGCGCCATATACGCGGCGGATATCGCACCACCGCTGGATGGTCGCCGGAGAGCGGTGGTCGCCGACGAGCCAGCGGCCGGGTACGGATTGGCCTGAGCGCCGATACCGCCTACTGCAACGGCGCCTGGTCGGCGTGGTCGATGGTGACCAGACCGGTGCGCAGATACGTCATCACAGCATCGTCGACGACAGTGTTGCCGCGGCCGAATGCGCCGTGGTCGCCGCCCTCGACCGTGATCAGTGATCCGCCGAGCGCCGACGCCATGGCCGGTCCGCCCGCGTAGGCGGTCAGCGCATCCCAGCGGCTCTGCAGCAGTAGCGGGCGGGTGTGCAGATCCTTTCCGGTGATCGGGACCGGCTTGGTCACCGGTTTCCAACTGCCGCAGGCGGTTCCGGAGCGGACCAGATCGGCGCGGGCGTCCATGGCATTGCCGCCGGTTGCGATGGTGGCGATGGCCGAGCCGATCAGCTCGTAGCGGCCGGGCACATTGTTCTCGTTGCAGGTGATGGCCGAGAAGACGAAGCGGCCGGTGGGATCGGTGCTGGTCGCGCCCTCGATGGCAAGCAGCTGGCGGACATTCTTCGGATCGATATTGGCCTCGGCCATCGCCCTGGCGAAGGTCGGCCAGAAGGTACGGGTGTAAGTGGCGACCGCGGTCGCACCGACCAGCGGCACCTGTGCGGACCCGCCGCCAGTGACCAGCAGGCGCACCAGATTCTGCACCTTGCCCGCCTGTTCCACACTGTCGTTGAAACCGTCGCGGGCGATTTCGGCGAGCGGTTCGGGCAGCGCGCCGGGCAGATCGGTGACGCTCGCGGGTGGTGGGGTCAGGTTGGCGTACCAGCCGCCGCCCTGGTCGGCGACCAGCCGCACCCAGTTCTGGTAGACCTGCAGCGCGGTTTCACCGAGCCCGTAGTCGCCACTGTGTTCGGCGATCCAGGCGAACAGATCGTCGAGCCGCTGTTTGCCCGCGACCTGCTGTTGCGCGAATTCCTCGGTCCACACCCAATCTGGATTGACATTGGAGTCCAACACCATTCGATCTACCCGGCTCGGGAACAACGACGCGTACACCGCGCCGAGGTAGGTGCCGTAGGAGGTCCCGAGATAACTGATCCGATCCACACCGAGTGCGGCGCGCACCTCGTCCAGATCGCGCGCGGTGCTCTCGGTGGTGATGGTGTCGAGGTAACCGGGCAGCTCCGCGTCGCATGCTTTCTTGATATCGTCGCGATTACCGCCGCCCAGCGAAACTTGGTCGCCCTCAGCCGATTTCGACGCCGAGCTCGTCGTTTGGGAATCGCAACGCAGCGGCGTGGCCCAGCGCAGTCCGCGCGGCTGCACCGCGACCCGGTCGTAGTGCTCGTTGAGTTCGGCGGGTATCGATTCGATCCGACGGGCCCAGTAGTCGAGGGCATCCGCGCCGGGTCCGCCCGGATTCGCGACGATGACGCCGCGACGATCCCCGGTCGCGGCAATCCGGCTGACGGTGAGTTCGATGCGCGCACCTTTGGGCTCGGCGTAATTCATCGGGACGGATATCACCGCGCACTGCACATCGCGTCCCTCGGTCACCGACGAATCCGGGCAGGCGCCGAAGGATGCCGCGGGTGCGGCCTCGGCCCAACCCGTCACGATCGATCCGCTGATCAGGCTCGCGGCCGCGACAGTGACCAGCGCTCGCGGAAAACCTGGCGTCCTCATCATGTTTCGTACCTCCGCCGGGCCCATCGCGGTATTCGACGCGACCATGTGCATTCTGGTCAGCCTGGGACGCGCAGACAAGTCGAGCCGCGATTGGCATTGCGGTGCACAACCATCCGCGCCCACCGGAGTAACGTCGAGCCATGTCGACTGAGGTCCGCAACAACTTCGCGCTGGAACGTTTCGAGATCTACGTCGACGGTGCCATCGCTGGCTACGCCGAATATCAGGACACGGGCGCCGAACGCGCCTTCATCCATGCCGAGATCGACCCGAAGCACGAAGGCCGGGGATGCGGCCGGGTTCTCGTGCAGGCGGCATTGAACGACTCGCGTCAGGAGGGTTTCGGCATTCTGCCGATGTGCCCGATGGTGCGTCATGTCGTCGAGTCGCGACCGGAGTACATAGCGATGGTTCCGCAGTGGGCGCGCCAGAAACTCGGCCTGCCGCTGTAGGTCAGTACGCGGCGACGGCTCCGTCGAGCGCCTGCTGTAGGTCGGTGCGCACCAGTCGGGCGATCTCCGAGGGTTTGGTCGGCAG
Organism: Nocardia sp. NPDC050412; assembly: GCF_044458825.1. Classification (NCBI taxonomy): domain Bacteria; kingdom Bacillati; phylum Actinomycetota; class Actinomycetes; order Mycobacteriales; family Nocardiaceae; genus Nocardia; species Nocardia sp. NPDC050412. The sequence goes on along the minus strand of NZ_JBITIJ010000014.1, from coordinate 190,164 downwards.
CTCGGTGATCGGCACCCCGAAATAGAAGCTGGCCGACTTGGCCTCCTCCTTGGTGACCGGCTCGCTCGGATCGGCTCGCGGCCCGTAGCTCAAACCCAGGCTGACCAGCACCGGCTTCGCACCCAGCTTCATCGCACGGAATGCGATATGTCCGATCCCGCTCCCCACCGGCTGCACCTCGGTGTGGTCGACATCGTTGCAGGTGCCCTCCGGGAAGACCGCGATGCCGTCACCGTCGGCCAGCCGCTGCGCGCAGATGTCCATCATCCGCTGCCCGGCCGCATTCACCGCCCGCAGGCCGTGGTCTTTACCGCGGAATACCGGGATGCCGCCCATCATGTCGATCTTGCGGCGCTGGTCGGGATCGAGGAACAGTTCGTCCTTGGCCAGCACCCGAACTCGCCCGATCACCGAACGCAATTCGCTGCGCCAGGCCGCGGCGGCGACGGTGTACGGGTCGGATTCGGAGAGGTGGTTGAGCGCGACGAGCAATGGGCTGCCCTGGCGTATCACCTGGTGCAGCACCTTTTGCGCACCCTCGGCATAGGTGACGCGCGGATGGTATCGACGCCCGAGAATGGCGTAGGCGCCCCAAGCCTTGAGGCGGTTCTGCCGGTGGCTGCGATAGAAGTCGTACACAGTGTCAGCGTTGTCGAGGAGGACCTCGGGCCGTTCCATGGCCACACCCTAACCGGTCTGTTTTCGGGGTGATCGAGATCCCGGCCGCCCTCGACCCGGGAAACCGCCACGCCGCTTGACCGACGAACCGCCCGCGCCAGTGCGATGATGTCGGTGTGGCACGCGCAGATGACCCGGACGATCGGAAAACTCGCGGCGGACGCGGTGACCGCAGGCGACGCGAGTTCCGGCAGGGCGAGCAGGTGGTTCGCGCAGGCACCCTGTTGGTGTCGGCGACCGAACTGGTCGAGCCGACCTTCCGGCGCACCGTCGTGTACATCATCGAACACAACGAGGCGGGCAGCCTCGGTGTCGTGCTCAACCGTCCGAGCGATACCGCGGTGCACGACGTGCTTCCGCACTGGTCCGAGGCGGCCGCCGCGCCGCGCACGCTCTTCATCGGCGGACCGGTCAAGCGGGACGCGGCGCTGTGTCTGGGCACCATCCGGGTCGGCGCGTCGATCACGGGCGTGCGTGGACTGCGTCGCATCGATGGCCGCGTGGTGCTCGTCGATCTCGACGCGGACCCGGATCAGATCGCCCCGCTGATCGAGGGCCTGCGGATCTTCGCGGGCTATGCGGGCTGGACCTTCGGCCAACTCGAGGGCGAACTGCAGAACAACGACTGGATCGTCCTATCCGCGTTGCCCTCGGATCCGATCAGCACCGGCCGCCCCGACCTGTGGGCCCACGTGCTACGCCGCCAGCCACTGCCCCTATCCTTGCTCGCCACGCATCCGATTGAACTAGAACGCAACTAGGGACGTGGTTTGCATGAAGGAGGAAATAACGACATGCAACGAGACAACTGATCTGGCGAGAACATGGGTAACTCAGCGGGTGCGCAAAGAAGCTGATCACCCCAATCACCGCCGGCCCGCGAGGAATCCGAGGGAAAGGCGGGGAAGCAGGTGACTAATGCCCGACGAACAAGACGAGCTCATGCGGGTTCTGTATCAGGAACATGCTTCGGTGCTGTGGCGGTACACGCTCGGTTTGGTCCGCGATCCAGGTCGGGCCGAGGACATCGTGCAAGAGACGTTGTTGCGGGCGTGGCAGCGCCCGCACGTGCTCGATCAATCGACGACATCGGCACGGGCGTGGCTGTTCACGGTCGCGCGCAATCTCGCCGTGGATGAGCACCGCAGTGCCCGCAATCGGCGCGAATTCCGCACCGATAATCCGCCGGAACAGGCCACACCGGATCAGGCCGATCGGGCCCTGGACGGCTGGCTGGTCGCGGACGCATTGAGCAGACTCAGCGGCGATCATCGCGAGGTGATCGTGCGGGCCTACTATCGAGGCCTTTCTACCCACCAGATCGCCGAGGAACTCGGTATCCCGGCGGGCACGGTGAAATCTCGCATGCACTACGGCATGCGGGCGCTACGGCTGGCATTACAGGAGATGGGGGTGACGAATCAATGACGGACATCGCCGACGACTATTCGACGTGGGACGCACCGTACATTCTCGGCTCCCTGTCCCGCACCGAACGACGGGAGTATGAAGAGCATCTGGCTGGCTGCCCGGTTTGCCAAGCGGCGGTAGCCGATCTCGCCGGACTCCCGGGTCTGCTCTCCATGGTCGATCCCGACACCGCGTTCGCCATGATCGAGCCGCCGGAAAAGACTGCGGGCGAGGCGAATCCCCCCGCTCAGCTGCTGCCCCGGCTCGCCGATGCCGCCGAGAAGCGCAGGCGCCGCAGCCGATGGGCGGCCGTAGGTGCCGCGATTGCGGCGGCTGCCGCGGCGGTGGCCATCGCGGTTCCGGTGGTCACCGCGGTCACCGCGGTGGATAGGCCGAGCCCCGAACAGGTTGTGGCCGAACGCAGTATGGAACCGATCACACCGAATCCGGTGACGGCCAGCTTCAAGGTCCTACAGGCCGATGGCAAGACCCGGATAGTGATGACCTGCAGCTATGGACCGAGCGACCAGAGGTACGACTGGGATCTGGACCTGTACGTCATCGGCACCGACGGCAGCCAGGCCAAACTCGACCGGTGGCCCGCCGGCCCCGGCACCGAGCTGACGATCGACCGGACCATCGCCAAAACGCCGGATCAGATCCAGGCGGTGCAGATCCGCAAGGCGTCGACGGGCGAGACGCTGCTGTCCGGCACGGTCTGACACGCTTCGATCCCCCCGCCGAATTCGGCGGGGGGATCGCTTTCGGTGGTTCAGCGCTGGCCCTGCTTGCGGAAGACCGAGGTCGACCAGAAGTATCCGACCAGACCGAGACCGACGCACCAGGCGACGGAGATGATGCCGTTATTGCCGATCTCGGTGCCCATGAGCAGTCCGCGGATGGTTTCGGTGAGCGGGGTGAACGGCTGGTACTCGGCGAACTGACGCATGCCGACCGGCATGGTGTCGGTGCCGACCAGGCCGCTACCGAGGAACGGCAGCATGATCAGCGGGAAGGGCATATTGCTCGCGCTCTCCGGACTCGACGCGACCAGCCCCATACCGACCGCGAGCCAGGTGAGTGCGAAGACGAGCATGGCGAGCAGTCCGAATGCGGCGATCCACTCGACGACATTCGCCGACGGCCGGAAACCGACGAGCACCGCGACACCGACCATGGCGGCGATGCCGAGCAGGGCCTGGATCAATGCGCCGACCACATGTCCGGCGAGTATCGAGGACTGCGAAATCGCCATGGTGCGGAAGCGATTCACAATGCCCTTGGTGGTGTCGGTGCAGACCGAGACCGCCACCCCCGCGGTCATATAGGCCGGGATCATCAACAGCATGCCCGGGGTCAGGTAGTCGATATAGTTGCCGCCGGACGACTTCTCCAGTGCGCCACCGAAAACGAAGTCGAAGGTGAGCAGCAGGATGATCGGCATCAGGATGATGCTGAAGGTCATGCTGGGGTACCGCTTCGCATGAAGCAGGCTGCGCCGCAACATCGTTTTCGAGTCGGCGAGCGCGTAGGTCATGCTCATCGCACGGTCTCCTTTTCGGCGGTGGGATGTCCGGTGAGGGTGAGGAATACGTCGTCGAGAGTGGGCGTGTGCACCGAAAGTCCGGCGACCTCGATCTGCTCGTAGTCGAGCCGGTCGAGCACCGCGCGCAGCGATTTGACGCCGCCGTCGCTGGGGACCGCGAGGGTGAATTCCTCCTCGGCCGTGTCATCGACGACGCGCGCGTCCGGCCCCAATGCCGTTGCCGCGGCGGCCAGTCCGAGCTGATCGGCGAATTCCAGTCGGATATGTCCGCCGGGTACCCGCCGCTTCAATTCGGCGGCCGTGCCCTCGGCGACGATCCGGCCGTGATCGAGTACCGCGATCCGGTCGGCCAGTTGATCGGCCTCCTCGAGGTACTGGGTGGTGAGGAAGACGGTCACGCTGTAGTCGTCGACCAGCGTGCGGATCATTTCCCAGATTACCCGCCTACTGCGCGGATCCAGGCCGGTGGTCGGCTCGTCCAGGAAGATAATGCGCGGATCGCCGACCAGCGTCATGGCCAGATCCAGCCGCCGCACCATGCCGCCGGAGTAGGTGGCCGCGGTCTTGTCACCGGCCTCGACGAGGTCGAAGCGCTCCAGTAGTTCCGCGGCCAGGCGCTTGCTCTCGCGACGTGGCAGATGATGCAGATCGCCCATCAGGGCCAGGTTTTCGCGGCCGGTCAGCAATTCGTCGACCGCGGAGAACTGGCCGGTGACACCGATCGCGGTTCGCACGGCATCGGGTTCGGTGATCAGATCATGGCCGTCGACACGCACCTCACCCGCATCGGGACGCAGCAGCGTGGTGAGGATCTGCACGGTGGTGGTCTTGCCAGCACCGTTCGGGCCGAGCAGGGAGTAGATCGTGCCCTCCTGGACCGTGATGTCGATGCCGTCGAGCACCACGTGCTCACCGAACGATTTACGCAGGCCCTGCGCCGAAATGGCGGGGGCGCGATGACCGTTGGTCATGGTCTTCCTTTCGAGAATTTTGATAAAAGAATGCGAATGACAGCATGGGTTGCCCGCACCGCGCCCGAAGTCCGGTGCGGCGTTGTCCGAGGTGGTGTTCGGTTGGTATCGAGTTCGACTAGATGTCGAGTTCCTCGACGGGCGGACGGTCGGCGATCTGAGCCACCCGCTCGTAGAGCTTGTCCGGAATCTTTCCCTTCAATTCGCCGAGCGAATCGACGATCTCGAAAATGAAGTCGCCCCAGTCCTGGTCACCGACGCCGAGCATGCGCCGCCAGTTCGTCAGATCCTTGACCCAATTGGTGCTCTGCGGGTATTCGTCCCAGTTCGAATACTGGGCGTGCATGACGAACTTGCCCTTCCGACTGCGATACACCCGTACGTGCTCCATGCGCTCTTCATTCACGTCGCGGTGCTCGCCGAGCAGGGCGCCGGAGAAGCGAACTTGGCGCACGCCGTTGTGACCGACCCGCAGCACAACCTCGTCGTAGCCCTCCAGCCTGCCCTCTTCCAGCTCGATGAACCGCCGCAGTGCGGTGGTCACCGCCCCCGAGAGGTTGCCGCCGACCAACTCCTGCGCACGCTGGAACAGGGGCAGATCGTCATCGGCAACGTAGATCGTCTTGTTGGGCATGAACTCACTATACGTAGATGTATACGTACACACAAGCCGTGGCGGCTCACAAGAATCTGCCGAGCGCGTTGTGCGGGGAGTACATCGTGCGCGAGGTATTGAACCGCTGAGCAGTCCAACTCGTAGTTCACGTGTACGCGATGTGTGACCGAGCCCGTGCTCGGCCTCAGGCACACAGCCGGTCACTGCGAGAGGAGAACCGATGCCGAGCAGGGTCGTAGATTATCTGGTTCGAGCGGTTTCCACCCTTGGGGTGCGGCACATCTTCGGTGTCGACGGCGCGAATATCGAGGATCTATACGACGCGCTCTTCGATGCGCCATACGACGTCGCGGGAATCGTTGCCAAGCACGAGTTTTCGGCCGCCACCATGGCCGACGGCTATGCCCGCTCGACCGGCGGACTCGGCGTCGTCGCCGCCACCTCCGGCGGTGGCGCGATGAATCTCGTTGCCGGACTTGCCGAATCGTTCGCCTCCCGGGTGCCGGTGTTGGCGCTGGTCGGGCAGCCGCCGACCGCACTGGAGGGCAACGGCGCATTCCAGGACTCCAGTGGACTCGCGGGCACCATCGATGCGGCACGGATGTTCGGCGCGATCACCCAGTACTGCGCACGAGTGGACAGCGCCGCCGATCTACCCGACAAGTTGTCCAGGGCGGTCGAGGCCGCCCGGCGCGGCGGACCCGCAGTCCTGCTGCTGCCAAAGGACGTGCAGCAGAGCGATATCGGTGATGTCCCACCATTCCGATCGGCACCACAGACGCATCGACGCGATGAAAGCGGCCTGGCCCGGCTACGCGCGGCGCTGACCGCGGCGCGCACGGTCGGCAAGATCGTGATCATCGCGGGCGACCAGGTCGCGCGTGACGATGCCCGTGCCGAACTCGCTCGGCTGGCACGCACATTGGATGCGTCGGTGGGTGTCGCCCCGGATGCGAAGGACACCTACGACAATGCCGACCCGGCGTTCCGCGGTGTCGCCGGGAGTATGGGGCATCCGGAGCTGTCGGCGGCACTGCGCTCGGCGACCCTGTGCCTGATCGTCGGCACACCGATGCCGATCACCGCGCGCACCGGGTTGGACGAGCTGTTGGCCGACCGCACCGTCGCGCATATCGGTGTCGCCGCGCCGTACCTGTCCGCGATGCACGCCACGAGTACGGATCTAGCGCGGGATCTGGCCGAACTCGCGAATGAACTCACCAACGGTGTCGAAGACTCGAGTCATCCGTATCCTCCGCACGAACTGACTCCTTTGCGGGTACCCGAGTCCACCGGTCCCGGTCTGCGCTATCGCGAACTGGTTGCGACGATCGAGGCGTTATTGCCCGAGGGCACGGATGTTTTCGCCGATGCGGGCAATACCGGGGCCGCGGTGGTGCACCATTTGAGAGTGCCGCGCGGCGGCCGATTCGTGGTCGCGCTCGGCATGGGCGGGATGGGCTATGCGTTCGGCGCCGCAATAGGTTCGGCATTCGCACGGCGTCGCGGACCGTCCGGAATCAGACGCACCATTGTCGTCGCAGGTGACGGCGCATTTTACATGCACGGCATGGAATTGCACACCGCGATCGAACATCAGCTGCCGGTCATCTTCATCGTGCTCAACAACAACGCACACGCCATGTGCGTCACTCGCGAACAGCTCTATTACCAAGATCGCTACAGCTTCAACCGATTTCGGCCCACCAACCTGGGCGCGGGCATCGATGCCATGTTCCCTGAACTGTCCGCGTACTCCGTCCGTACTACCGCAGAGCTGGCCATCGCACTGGGGCGATGCGTCGAATCCGAAGGGCCGGCGTTCATCTCGGTCGACGTCGACCCCGACGAAGTCCCACCCTTCATCCCGTTTCTCGCGACATTGGAGAAGAAGCCGTGACAACAAGCGCCCTCCCCGCCCTCAGCGATATTCCGGAAGACGTAGTCCCCGGTGTGCTGCGGATCGAGAACTCCGATAAGGACGCAACCACGCCGATCATCATGGACATGCTGCGATCGGTGTATCCGCACGACCAAATCTTCGGCGAGTACTGTCCGGTACAGGCGTATATCGCCGCGCCGCCGGATGAGGTGTGGGAATACTTGGCCGATACCCGCAGCCTGGAGGAGTGGACTTATAGTCTGCGCGGCTTCGTCGAGACCGAGGAGCCGGGTCTGTGGCTGGCCTGGGACCGGCTCGGCCCGGGGACCAAGATCTTCACCCGCACCGTCGCGCACCGCGAGGGCATGACCGTCGATTACCACTGTGCCTGGGATCAGGGACAGCACCTGTGGATGATCTACCTGCTGCGGGTGATCGATGCCCAGTTGGTGTTCAACAAGCCGGGTTCGGTGGTGCTGTGGGTCAACTGCCATCACCCGTTCTACGACGAAAATCCCTATCCGGAAACGGCTCCCGATAAGCGCCCGGTGTGGGTGGGCGACTTCTGGGAGATGTTCTCCGCCGGGCACCAGCTCGAAATGGACAACCTCAAGGCGATCTGCGAATACCGTGCGGCAAACGGTCTTCCGATCAAGCCCGACTGGATGAAGTGAGGCCGCACCATGAACTTCTCCAATCCGAACACCGCTGGACTGCCGACGGTCAGCCTCGTCGATGTGGCGAGCTATCTGCCGGGTGAGCCGGTCGGCACCGAATACTTCACCCAGTACAGCCGATCCGATCGGATGGCCAAGAACGTCATGTTCCGCTCGCCCAAGGCGCGCCACCATGTGGCCGGGGACGAGACCGCTGTGGATATGGTCGAGCGCGCCGTCGCGCCGCTGATCGAACGCCATGGCGCACAGGCGATTACGGATATCGATGTACTGATCACACACACCCAGCTGCCGGACAATCCGGTGATGGGTTGCGGACCCGAGGTGGCCCGTCGCCTCGGGATGAAACCCGGTTTCGTCTACGACGTGCACAATGGCGGCTGTGCGGCCTTCGTGCACATGATGGCCATGGCCAGGATGATCCTGCAGACCACCGACGCCCGCACCGCGCTCATCGCGGCCACCCAGAACTGCGCGGGCCCGGTGTTCACCCAGACCGAAATCCGCAAGCTCGCCCAGGCCCCGGTGCCCGGTGACGCCTGCGGTGTCGGACTGCTCGTCAAGGATGATTCCGCGCCGATCCTGGACATCGAATGCCGCACCTATCCCGAATTCGCCGGGGATATGGAGTTCTCGACCAATGGCGAGCGCAAGTATTGGGAGCCGGGCGAGGGCGAGGGCTGCGTCAGCTTCACCGAATCGAAGATCACCAAGGTGTTCGCACGCGGCAATCGGCTGGTGCCGGAGGTGGCATTGACGGTGTGCGATCGGATCGGGGTGAAGGGCCGCGATATCGACACCTTCGTCACCAATCAGCCGAACCGGCTGTTCCTGCGCAACTGGCACGATGCGCTGGAACTGCCGCCGGAGCGGCACCCGGACACCTTCGATCAGTGCGGAAATCTGTTCGCCGCGGGTATCCCGGTCACGCTCGATACCGAGAATCGGGCGGGTCGGCTGCGCAACGGCTCGGTGGTGCTGCTATCGGCATTCGCGCACGCCGGTGATTTCGCCGGGGCCGCGGCCGTGCGCTGGGGTGCGGCGAGATGAGAGTGCGGGTGGCCGACGAATCTCGGCCCTCGCAACAGCATCGAAGTCAGCGGACGCAGGCGCGGTTCGATCTCAGCCTGAGCGAAAATCCGTTTCCGCCATTGCCTTCGGTACTCGTCGCCGTGAACAGCGTACTGGCGCAGGCCAATCGCTATCCGGAATTCCTGCCGCGTCGGCTGCCGAGGTTGATCGCGGGACACGTCGGGGTGCATTCGGATCAGGTGGTCGTCGGTTCCGGCGCGACCGGGGTGGTCATGCAGATCATCCAGGCATTGACCAAACCCGGTGACGGAATCGTCTACGGGGCACCGACTTTCGACGGCTATCCGATCATGGCCGAGATGGCCGATCTCGAGGTTGTTCCGGTGCCCCTGGATGCCGCGGGCAATCAGGATCTCTGGGCGATGACGAAGGCCATCGACAGGCGGACCGGTTTGGTGGTGGTCTGCCGTCCGCACAATCCGACCGGCACCGCGATCCCGGCCAGTGCGCTGGAGTCCTTCCTGTGCTCGGTACCGCGGCGGGTACCGGTCATCCTGGACGAGGCCTATGCCGAATTCCTCGGCCCCGCCGATCAGGTCGACACACTGGCGCTGCTGAATAGACATCCGAATCTGCTGGTCCTGCGCACCTTTTCGAAGGCATACGGACTGGCCGGGCTGCGCATCGGCTACACCTTCGGGCGCAGCGAGTTGATCAGCCGCGTCCGCAGGCTGCAGCTGCCGTTCGGGGTGGGTTCAGCGGCGGTGGCCGCGGTCGCCGCGTCCTACGCCGCCGAACCCGAATTGGCCGCGCGCATCCTGCGCATCACCACCGCACGCGAGACCCTGCGCAGTGCGTTGCTGCGTCGACACATCGCCGTGCCGCGCAGCTACGCCAACTTCCTGTACCTGCCGGGCCCCGGCGTAGCAACGGCGCTGCGCCGAGCCGGCATCGCGGCCAAGGCATACCCCGACGGCAGCGCGCGCATCGCCGTCGGAGACCCCGAGGCGGACAGCGCGGTGCTGCAGGCGCTGGAGTCACTGCGCTAGGTGGTGTTGGAGCGGCGGCGCTCACGGAACCTGTTTCCGTTGCGCCGCCGCCCCAACCCGAGATGCTCGACAGGCATCATGCAGGTTAGGGGCGAGGACCTTGCGGCTCGAGTGATCCGATACGTGCCGGTCCACGAACTTCTCGTGATCGCGCGGTGGTTCGATGGAGTGATGACGCCGTGGCGGAAGTTCCAGGTGAATTCGGCACCAGCGCGCGGGACCGCGAGTCGCGTGCTGTTCCGGTTCACGCTGGGGCGGCGCGAGGTCGTTGTTCGCCAGACTGTCATCGAGTCCAGTGGGACAAGCGGCTGGCACTACCACGACGGCACGCTGTTCGTGCTGGTTGCCCGCGGCACCCTCGACCATCCCGGTGGCGACTGTGTCCCGGTCACCTACCGGCGCGGCCGAATCTTCCGGGAGCCCAGCGGCCCGTCCTATCCCCATGTGGCACGCAATCTCGGGACGACCCCGGTGACCCTGTTCGTGCTGTACTCGAACCCCGTCGGTAGCCCGCTGTCACATCACGTCGACCCGCCTGAATGCGCCGACCAATAGCGTTCGAACCGACTTGTCCGGTGCTCGCAGCAGCAGCTGGCGCGCGATCGGATTGTCGTGGTATCTGACAGGTATCATGCAGGTTATGGCGATGACCTTGCGACTCGATGACGACGACGACCGCATGCTGACCGAGGAAGCCGCGCGCACCGGCCGCTCCAAGCAAGAGATCGCGAAGGAAGCGATACATCTGCATCTCACCGCGAACCAGGAAGTGTTCGAGGCGATGCTGGCCCGCACCATGAACCGGCACGCCGAATTGCAGGAACGGCTCGCGTGATCCGATATCTGACGGTCCACGAACTCCTACTGATCGCGCGGGCCGTGAACCGCGGTACCGACGCGATTCGGGATTACGGATTGCTCGCCTCTGCCGCCGCACGTCCGTCCACCACGGTGTTCGGCGTCGATCCGTATCCGGAATTGCTCGAAAAGGCCGCAGCATTGCTGCATTCGCTTGCTCGCAATCGTGCCCTGATCGACGGCAACAAACGCACCGCGTTCCTGGCGGCGGCCCTCATGCTCGAACGTAACGGAGTCATGCTGGCCGCCCTCCCGGACGAACAGGAGCCGATCATGATCGCCGTCGCAGTCGGGGACATGGACGTGCCGGAGATCGCCGAGCACCTCCGGAAATGGCGCGAATAGCAACGCACACGACGTCGCGACGGGGTCTGGTCGCGACCGCGTGTCAGTTGGTCGGGGCGCAGGCGTCGCGTAACGAGCACGCGCCGCAGGAGGAACCGCAGCCGCCGGTCTCTTGTGCGGGAACCAACGACTCGACCGCGCGAGCTGCGGCATTCGCGCCCGCGCCAAGGGTGAACAGTGCCACGGTGGCTGTCACCACCGCCACGATCAAAGCCGGGAAACCACCTGCGGCGAGTGCGACGAGACCGCCCGCGAAGAGTAGTGCGCCCGCGGCCAGGGAGGTGGGGGCGGCGACGCGGTTGGCGATGCGGAAGGTTTCCTCGTCGTGCAGTGCCGCCTCGGTGTGCACCCCGATGAAGCGGTTGCGTGGCAGCCGCCCGGTCAGTCCGAGCACGCCGGTTGCGATGGCAACCATGGCCAGCACGAACAGGGTGAGAGCGACGACGAACACCCAACGAGGCTAGCGCACCGCCGCGACGCCGAATCCAGCCCGCCCGATTTTCGGTGTATAAGCCCGGACGTTCTACCCTGATAGGCACATCTATGACGGGGATCGGCGAGAACAAGAAGGCAGGACCGTGGCGGACACTCGTGCAACCGAAAGCGATGTACCGGAGCACAGGTACAGCGCGGGCCTCGCCGGCCGCATCGAGCGCCGGTGGCAGCAGACCTGGGATGAGCGCGGGACCTTCCACGCGCCGAACCCGGTAGGCCCGCTCGCGGGTGCGACCCCGGCGGACAAGCTGTTCGTCCAGGACATGTTCCCGTACCCCTCCGGCGCGGGTCTGCATGTCGGGCATCCGCTCGGCTACATCGCCACCGACGTCTTCGCGCGCTATCACCGGATGCACGGCCGCAATGTGCTGCACGCGCTGGGCTATGACGCATTCGGTCTGCCCGCCGAACAGTACGCGGTGCAGACCGGTGCGCATCCGCGCCAGACCACCGAATCGAATATCGCCACCATGCAGCGTCAGCTGGACCGGCTGGGTCTCGGCCACGATCGTCGGCGGTCGTTCGCGACCACCGACCCGGAGTTCTACAAGTGGACGCAGTGGATCTTCCTGCGCATTTACAACGCTTGGTACGACCAGGATTTGGAACGCGCCCGGCCGATCGCGGAACTGCGGGCACAGTTCGATTCGGGTGCGCGCCCGACGCCCGACGGCCGCGATTGGCAGGATCTGACCGCGGCCGAACGCGCCGAGGTGCTGGACTCGTATCGCCTGGTGTACCAAACGGATTCGGTGGTCAACTGGTGTCCGGGGCTGGGCACGGTGCTGTCCAATGAAGAGGTCACCGCCGACGGTCGCAGTGAACGCGGCAACTTCCCGGTATTCCGGAAGCGGCTGTGGCAGTGGATGATGCGCATCACCGCCTACTCCGACCGACTGGTCGACGATCTGGACCATCTGGACTGGCCGGAGAACGTAAAGGCCATGCAGCGCAACTGGATCGGTCGATCCCGTGGCGCGCAGGTGAAATTCGACGCCGACGGTCAGCAGATCGAGGTCTTCACCACGCGGCCGGACACCCTGTTCGGTTCCACCTATGTGGTGCTGGCTCCCGAGCACGAGCTGGTCGACAGACTGACGGCGCAGGCCTGGCCCGCAGGCGTCGATCCGCGCTGGACCTTCGAGGATGCCGGTGATCCTCGGGAAGCCGTTGCCGGGTACCGCAAGGCGATCGCGGCCAAATCGGATCTGGAGCGTCAGGAGAACAAGGAGAAGTCCGGCGTATTCCTGGGTTCCTATGCGACGAACCCGGTGAACGGCGCTCAGGTACCGATCTTCATCGCCGACTACGTGCTGGCCGGTTACGGCACCGGCGCGATCATGGCGGTGCCCGGGCACGATCAGCGCGACTGGGAGTTCGCCTCGGTCTTCGGTCTGCCGATTGTGGAAGTCATTTCCGGCGGGGATATTTCGGCCGCGGCCTACTCCGGTGACGGCGCGCTGGTGAACTCCGATTACCTGAACGGCCTGTCCATCGAGGAGGCCAAGGCCACGGTGATCGCCCGGCTGGAGGCCGACGGCCACGGCAAGGGCACCGTGCAGTACAAGCTGCGCGACTGGCTGTTCGCCCGCCAGCGCTACTGGGGTGAGCCGTTCCCGATCGTCTACGACGAGGACGGCGCACCGCACGCGCTGCCGGAATCCATGCTGCCGGTCGAACTTCCGGAGCTGGACGATTTCGCGCCGGTCACCTTCGATCCGAACGATGCCGACTCCGAACCGTCGCCGCCGCTGGCCAAGGCCATCGACTGGGTGAATGTCGAGCTGGATCTGGGCGATGGACCCAAGCAGTACCGCCGCGATACCAACGTCATGCCGAACTGGGCGGGCAGCTCCTGGTACCAGCTGCGCTACGCGGACCCGACGAATGCGGACGCGTTCTGCGCCAAGGAGAACGAGCAGTACTGGCTGGGCCCGCGCACCGCGGAGCACGGCCCCAACGATCCGGGCGGTGTCGACCTGTACGTCGGCGGTGTCGAACATGCGGTGCTGCACCTGCTGTACTCCCGGTTCTGGCAGAAGGTGCTGTTCGATCTGGGCGATGTGAGCAGTTCCGAGCCGTACCGTCGCCTGTTCAACCAGGGCTACATCCAGGCGCACGCCTACACCGACGCGCGCGGTGCGTATCTGCCCGCCGCCGAGATCATCGAGCGCGACGGCAAGCACTACTTCCCCGATCCCACGACCGGCATCGAGATCGAGGCGTTCCAGGAGTACGGCAAGATCGGCAAGTCGCTGAAGAACGCCATCTCGCCGGACGAGATGTGCGATATGTACGGCGCCGACACCTTCCGCTTCTACGAAATGTCGATGGGGCCGCTGGATACCTCGCGGCCATGGGCGACCAAGGATGTCGTCGGGGCGCACCGGTTCCTGCAGCGGGTCTGGCGACTGGTAGTCGACGAGGAGTCCGGCGCGATCCGGGTCACCGATGCGACGCCGTCGCAGGAGACGCTGCGTCTGCTGCACAAGACGATCGCGGGTGTAGACGACGATTACGCCGCACTGCGCGATAACACCGCGGGCGCCAAACTGATCGAGCTGACCAACCATCTGACCAAGAGCTACCCCGGCGGTGCACCGCGCGAGGTGGTGGAGCCGGTGGTGCTGATGCTGGCGCCGATGGCACCGCATATCGCCGAGGAACTGTGGGAACGGCTGGGACACAAGCAATCCCTGGCGCACGGTCCGTTCCCGGTGGCGGATCCGGCCCTGCTGGTCGATGAGTCGGTGGAGTATCCGATTCAGGTGAACGGCAAGGTGCGCAGCCGAATTCAGGTGCGCGCCGACGCCGATAACGCGACCATCGAGGCGACCGCGCTGGCCGATGAGAAGATCGCGGCCGTGCTGGGCGGGAATGCGCCGCGCAAGCTGATCGTGGTGCCGGGGCGGCTCGTCAATATCGTCGCGTAGGCGATAGAACCACCGCCGCGCACGGATTTACCCAGCATTTCGTGCGCGGCGCAGGTCCGTCAGTGTGGTGGCAGCAGGACACGATCGTATGGCGTGCCATCGACACCGAAGTTGTTCCACAGAAGTGACTTCGCCAACTTTCGTGCCGCGATGACTCCCGGCGCCAGCTATACCGCAATCATTCGGACCCGGTTACCACACAGCCGCCACATATCGTCGATATCGGATGTCACGATGGCGACCGGGCCAGGCTGACGCAGCGCCATTTCGGCGAGAGTCGCATCTATGGCGTACTTGTGGCCGTGCGGACCCGCCTGTTTCAGGAGTTCGGCGGCGGCCGTCGCGGCGGCCTGGTCCACCGGCCCGACGCGCACCCGGGACAGTGTCCATTGCAGTCGAGGCATATTCACCTTCGCATGGCTCACCTCGACAATCGTGTTGGCTCCGACTACCAGATCCGCGCCCATCTGGTGCAGCACCTGAATCTTCGCCAGCATCCCGCGATCCTGCCCCACCCACAGCGCGATTCCTCGACTGTCGAATACGACGGTCTCGAAGCGTTCTGTCACGCAGCGCTCGTCCTGGCATCGCCGCCGAATATTTCATCGCGAGCATTGGCGAGCTCTTGGTCGGTGAAGGCACCGTGCTTCTCCTGATACCCGCGCAGATCATCCGCGAGTAGTTCGTGGCGGAGTTGACGCGCCACCGCAGCCGCGATGTAGCCGGAGACGTTGTCGGTCCGCTGACGCAACTCCGCGACCTGCTCAGCTGGCAGGGTCACGGTGATCCTCTGGGTCGACGACATGACATAGGCACACCGCGATATGCAGGATCAGAACGGCCGGAGCACGATCTCGGTCGGATGGCCGTCGCGCGGTGTATCGATGGCCGAGCGCACGGTCCCCGCGACCGTCTGCGGACTCAGGAATTCCTCGGCGCGATACTCGCGCCCCTCACCCGCGATGATCTCGCGCTGCATATCGGTATCGATGCGGCCGGGATGGATCGAGGTCACCCGCAGCGTCGGTTCCTCCAACCGCAGCGCGTCACCGAACGCGCGCAATCCGAACTTGCTCGCCGCATAGGAGGCCCAGCCCGCATTCGCCCGCAAACCGGCGCCCGAATTGATCAGCACCACATGACCGTTGGCCGCACGCAGCGCGGACAGTAACAGTCTGGTCAGCTCGGCGACCGCAACCACGTTGGCTTCCAAGGTATTTCGCCACTGTTGCACCGAAGAATCAGCGATCGAACCCAGGTCGGCGATACCGGCATTGTGTACCAACACATCCAGGCGCTGAATCGACGAAACCGCTTCCGCCACTGCGGAATAGTCGGTCAACTCGACCGGCCATCCGGTGGCCCCGGGTAGTTCGCCTAATATCGCGCGCAGCGCCTCGGCCGAGCGGGCGCCGAGCAGCAGATCGTGGGTCGGTGCGAGTTCGCGGGCGATCGCGGCACCGAGCCCGCGGCTGGCACCGGTGATCAGCGCGGTCGGCTTCGGTGTGCTGGTCACGGCGGAGGTCATGCAGTCACCGTATCGGCCACCGAAACGGGCAGTAGCAATACCCGCGCGCGCGGCGATGGATGCATAAAGCGAATAAATGGAATTCACGGACGGGGCATGCAGAGTGAGATCCAGCGCACACCAGCTGGCCACCAGGGCGCACCAGGACGAGACACGAGTCACTGAACGGGCGTACTTGCGGGTGTCATCGCAAAATAGGGGGATGGCACACCCAGGTTTCACCCCAACACAGCTCGCGGCTCGCGCCGCCTATCTGCTACGGGGCAATGATCTGGGCACCATGACCACTGCCGCGCCCCGGCTGTACCCGCACATGTGGAGTTGGGACGCCGCCTTCGTGGCGGTCGGGCTCGCCCCGCTGAGCGTCGAGCGCGCTGTCATCGAACTGGACACCCTGCTCTCGGCGCAGTGGAAGAACGGGATGATTCCGCACATCGTCTTCGCCAATGGCGTGGACGGTTACTTCCCCGGCCCGGCCCGCTGGGAGTGCAAGAGGCTGGCCGCCAACGCCCCCGACGGTCCGGACACCTCCGGCATCACCCAGCCGCCTGTGCACGCCATCGCGGTGCAGCGCATCCTCGACCATTCCCGCCGTCACGGCCGCAGCACCAGGGCGGTGGCCGAGGAATTCCTGAATCGGCGCTGGCCGGATCTGGTGCGCTGGCATCGCTGGCTGGCCCATGCCCGCGACCCCAAGGAGAGCGGCCGGATCACGCTGTACCACGGCTGGGAATCCGGAATGGACAATTCGCCGCGCTGGGATCGGGCCTATGCGAATGTGACGCCCGGCGATCTGCCGCCGTATCAGCGCGAGGATCTGCTGGTCGTCTCGGATCCGTCGCAGCGGCCGAGCGATCGCGAATACGACCGTTATCTGTGGCTGGTCGAGCAGATGCGCCGCGCCGGATACGACGACTACCAGCTCGCCTCGACGATGAGCTTCGCGGTGGAGGATGTCTTCGTCACCGCCATCTTCGCGTTGGCGTGTGAGGTTCTGGCCAATATCGGCGAGGAGTACAAGCAGCCCCATGCCGATGTCCGCGAACTGCATTCGTGGGCGGATCGGTTCCGCGCGGGGGTGGTCGCGACCACCGATGCCCGCACGGGTGCGGCCAGGGATTTCGACGTGCGACTCGCGCGCTGGATCAGTACCGAAACCCTCTCGATGTTCGCCCCACTGCTGTGCGGCGGCCTGCCCCGCGACACCGAACGCAGCCTATTGCGCCTGTTC
The DNA here is from genome assembly GCF_044458825.1 of Nocardia sp. NPDC050412. NCBI lineage: Bacteria > Bacillati > Actinomycetota > Actinomycetes > Mycobacteriales > Nocardiaceae > Nocardia > Nocardia sp. NPDC050412. The sequence continues at coordinate 172,913 of NZ_JBITIJ010000014.1, read as the reverse complement.
GAGGGACCGCGCTTCTGCGGCCACCCGGATCTGCGCTATGCCTTGCCGCCGTCCACCTCACCGGTCTCCAAGGACTTCCGCTCCCGCGAATACTGGCGTGGCCCGGTCTGGCCGGTGATGAGCTGGCTGTTCTCCTGGGTCTTCGCCCGCCGCGGCTGGGCCGAACGATCCTTCATGCTGCGCGCCGAAGGTCTGCGCCAAGCCAGCGACGGCAGCTTCGCCGAATACTACGAACCATTCACCGGCGAACCCCTCGGCAGCATGCAGCAGTCCTGGACCGCGGCCTCGGTCCTGGACTGGCTCGGCTAACGCATCCGGAACCGTTGGGGCCGCTGCTGATGTGAGCGGCGCAAGCGAGCAGTGAGTGAATACTGCGCAACTGTCACACATGTAACACTGGTCACACGAGTCCGTTGTCGCTATCGTCGAACAGCATGGATAGCACTCGCTGGAGATCCACTCGCACTGTGGCGTTGTCCGCGATCACGCTGGGCAGCATCCTGATGGCTACCTCGACGGGCACGGCAGTGGCCGAACCGAGCGGGCCCGATGTGTCGTCGTGGCAGCATGTCGACGGCCGGTTCATCGACTGGTTCGCGGTGCGCGGGGCGGGGCACGCTTTCGCCATGGTGAAGGCGACGGAGGGCGTGAATTACATCAATCCGTATTTCGTGCCGGACAGCCTTCTGATGCGGACGGCGGGAGTCGCGCGCGGGACGTATCACTACGCGCGACCGAACCTGCTGCCCGAGCCGCAGGCGGCGCTGTACGCGGCGGTCGTACTCGGACAGAACGGGCCGCTGGATCTGCCGCCGGTGCTCGATCTGGAGAATGCGGGCGGACTCGATCCGGCCGGGCTGATCAACTGGACGCATCGGTATCTGAATACCGTGCGGGCCCTGACCGGACGGGTGCCGATTATCTACACCTATCCCAATTTCTGGAAGACGGCCATGGCGAATACCAATGAATTCACCAGGTATCCGCTCTGGATCGCCGACTATCGCGGAAACGAACAACCCGAAGTACCGGGCGGCTGGCCGACCTGGACGTTCTGGCAGACCACCGACAGCGGCCGCATTCCCGGTATCGCGGGTGGCACCGATGTCAACGTATACAGCGGCGCCCAAGGCGATTTCGCGCGCTACGCCAATATGGACTGAACACAGCACGAAACCGCTACTCCCTGCAGGTTCGAGTAGCGGTTTCGTGTGTTGCGCGGGGAATCGACTGGGCCTACCCACCCCGCCGGCTGCCGCCCCTAGGTGCCGATTCGCCCGCCACCCTTCTTCCACACCGAGACAACGGCGGGTCTGGGCAGACTATCGCCCCCATCGGGCCAATGCGAGGCGGGCTTGTCCGCGGTCGCGTCGTCGCGCTCGCCCGGATGCTGGACACAAACGGTAACCCGCTGCTCCGATACGGTCGGACCGCAGGTCTCCGCGCCGAACGGGACAGTCAGGAATTGTTTGGTCTCACCGCGATTCGGACCGTCGAGCACCACCGAGAACAGTCCGTCATTGGCGCCGTTGGCGCGCGAGGCATCGGTGGAGATCCACAGATTGCCGTAATCGTCGAAGGCGAGATTGTCCGGTGCCGCGATCGGGCTGACCTTGGCCTTATCGAAACCGGCGAAGTAGGTGTCGGTGGTCTTCGGGTCACCGCACAGCATGAGGATATTCCAGGTGAAGGTGGTGCCCGCGTGATCGTCGTCCAGTTCGAGCACCTGCCCGAATTTATTGATATTGCGTGGATTCACCTCATCGATGGCGGGCTTGCCCTGCGCGCCGCGCTGCTCGTTGTAGGTCAGCGCGACATAGACCTTGCCGGACTTGGGATTCGCCTCGAAATCCTCGGGACGGTCCATCTTGGTCGCGCCGACCCTATCGGCAGCCAACCGGGTGAATACCGAAACCTCTTCGGCGGTGAAGCCGTCCACCTTCGAGGTTGCCGTACCGTCCGCACCGGTGACCAGCAGCGGAATCCATTGGCCGGTACCGGTGAAGCCCTTATCCGAGGGCACCGTGCCATTGCCGTCGATCTTGTCCGGGTGATCGCCGGTGAATTTCGCGACGTACAGCGTGCCCGCGTCCAGAATCGTCAGGTTGTGCCGCATGCTCGCCTGACCGTTGCCGGACTGCACCTTTCGCGACGAGACGAACTTGTACATGTAGTCGAAGCGCTCGTCATCGCCCATATAGGCGACAACAGTGCCATCCGCGGCGACGTGAATGGTCGCGGCCTCGTGCTTGAACCGGCCGAGCGCGGTGTGCTTGATCGGCGCGGCCGAGGCGTCCCACGGATTCACCTCGATGACCCAGCCGAATCGGTTGGCCTCATTGGGTTCCTTCGCCAGATCGAAGCGCGCCTCGTGCCGCTCCCACTTGCGCTCGGAGGCGCCGTTCGGGAAGCCGTAGCGCTTGAGCCTTGCCTTGGCGGCCTCGTCGGTGACCTGATCGCCGTTGGCGAAGTACTGGTTGATGTTCTCTTCACCGGAAAGTACCGTGCCCCAGGGCGTCAGGCCGCCGGAGCAATTGTTCAGGGTGCCGAGCACCTTGGCGCCGGACGGGTCGGCGCTCGTCTTCAGGAAGGTGCTGCCCGCGGCGGGGCCGGTCACCGTGAACTCGGTGGTGCCGGTAATGCGACGGTTGTACTTGCCGAATTCCGGTGTCAGCTTGCCGGTTCCGGAATCGCCCTTGACCTGGACCACCGAAAGACCGTGCGCGGCAATGGCGGTCTGATAGTGCTCGAGTGCGGGCTGTTCCTTGTTGTAACCCTTGAACATCTGCGGTTCGGTGGTGTACTCGTGATTCACCACCAGCAGGTAGGTATTCGCCTGGCCTTCGATGGGCAGTATTGCGGCGAAGTCGTTGTTGAAGCCGAACTGTTCGGCCTGCGCGGCCGCGGATTGGGCGTTGGCATCGAACTTCGGCGCGTCGGCGAATAGCGGGTCGCCCCAGCGGATCACGACATTGTGTTCGTAACCTTCCGGAATGACCAGTGCGTCATCGGAATTCGCCGCGACCGGTGCGAAGTTGGTACCAACCGGCACACCGTCGACCAGCGAGCCGCCCGTCGCCAATTCGACCTTGTCGTCATCACCGCAGGCCGCGAGCACACTGGCCGCGCCGACCGCGACCACCACCCCCGCACTGCCCTTCAACATGCCGCGCCGCGTCAGCGCCGCGCGCACCATATCGCCGAAGTATTCGTTCTCGGAGGTGTTCGGAACCTCGTGGAAGCAGGCGTTACCGCATTTGTACTGACAGGTGATGGCCGAGCGCTTCGGCTGGCCGTCCCGCTTCACGAACAGGGCAAGGGGCTTCGGTGTCACGACGAACTCCTGACTTTTGCTGACGGGCGCACGCTAAGCCGCTCAGGCGATCCACAGGAAACAGTCAGATGAACGTCCGACCAATTAGGTAACCCTCATTTGTGAAGCTACCGGAAAGCACGCGCCCGCTATCCTTACACCGACCGGCCGCTACCGCTTTTACCTGGTCGAATAGCCAATGTTCGGCCTAGCCGCGTATCGCGCTACTCATGCGCAACTCTCCTTCCAGGAGGAGTATCGGTACAAGGACATGAGGACCGATCCAGGAGTAGTGCGATGTCTTTATCCAGAGGAAGATCCCAGCTCAGCCCGCAGGCGCTGGACTATCTCGATTCGATTCTCGCGGGCGCGGTGGCCGAGGCCCGCGCCGTACTCGTCGACCACGACGGCACGGGTGAAGTGGGCGACGGTGGCTGCAACAGGTGTACCCACCCCACTTGTGTCGGCTTCATCCCGAGCGGTGGCGCGGTCTGCAAGCGTCCCACCTGCCAGCACAGCTTCTTCAGCCACCGCGTCTTCTGACGCACAAACAAATATTGCTCCCGTTCCTGGTGAACGAGAGCAACATTCGGTGCCGGGGCTACGCATTGACTTGCAGTGCGATCACGACCTCTTGTTCGTTCTCCGGCAGATAGTGGACCTGGATGATGCGACCGACCTGCACTTGGGCCACGCTGGCGGGCGGCAGGAACTTGTCCACACTCGTAGTGAAAGTCGTTCCGTCGGGCCGGGTCACGACCAGGCCGAGCTCGATCTTGGAATACCCGTTGCGAATCTCGCCGGGCACCGAAAGCGACTGCACGACGGCCTGAGCGGTAATGCCGCGCTCGGCGATATCGAGTTTGGCCTTGGTGGTGAAGCCCTTTCGGATCATGGATTCGTTCATGGCGCGCTGAGCTGCCGACATATCGCCGGAGCGGTCGACCTCGACCTTGTCGGTGCGATCGGGCAGATAGCGCACCGGCAGCACAACACCGGGCTGTAGTAGGGCGAGTTCGGTGAGCGGAACGATCATTTTGGCGTGCGAGTCGAAGATCTTGCCGTCGCCGCCCTCGACGCTGAAGTCGATGCGGATCTGCGGCTGATCATTGACGGTCAGACCGGTCTGCCGGAAGGACTTGATGGTGCCGATACCGACCGAACCATCGCGGAAAGCCGAGCTGTTGTTGCCGGTGAAGGCCGCCAGGATGCCCGCGCCGGTAAAGGCGAAGACGATCGGGACGATGGTCAGGGCGATGATCGGGAGCGCCATCTGCGGTCCGACCCAGGCGAGCGTGCCGTCGTCGAAGGGGCCATAGCTGGTGTAGGTGAGGCCGTGCCAGAGGTAGTAGCCGATCGAGAGGACGAGGAACGCGGCGGCGAGCGAGCGGGCGATGTTTTTCATGGTTTTCCCTTGGGTGTGAAGAGGTTTGCCCCGCTCACGCCCCTCATATCAAGGGGCGTGAGCGAGCGAAGGGTCAGCCGCCGACCACGGTCGAGCAGGCGAAGGTGATGTCGAATTTCGAGCTTTTCGGGCTTGCGGTCGGATTGGTGAGGTCGGGTGCGCCGACGCCCTCACCGCTGACCTTGTAGGTGTTGCCGTCCTTGACGACCTTGGCCGAACCGCCGGGCATGCCGTTGCCGAAGCCGAGGGCATAGGGCAGGCCGTTCGCGCCGCCCTTGCTGCCCGCGACCGCGACAGCCTGGACGTTGTCGGAGCCGGTGATGGAGGCGCTGACACTCAGCGTGCCGTAGGTGGCGTTATTGGTGTCGCTGAGCGCGAGGGCGAGAGTGCCGCCCTGCTTGGCGCAGGTGGTCTCGAACTTGCCGTCGAGCGCCTTGCCGTCGACCGAGGCGCTCGACTTGCCCGATGCCGGCGCCGGGGCGGCCGAGGTGGCCGGATTGGCCGAGGTGGTCGGCGAGCTGCCCGAGTCGTCGCTGCATCCGGTAACGAAGAGGGCCAAAACGGCGGCCGAGGCGGTGAGAGCGGCGGCGGAGATGCGGACCGGCTTGCTGTTCATGATCTGTTCCTTTTGCTTCGTTCGGCTCCGGTGTTGGGCCGATACGAGAAAGGTAGGAATCGAACGCGCCCTACCGATCCCAGGTTTTTCGGAGTCTGAAACACGCAAAGTTCCGTTAACCTGGTCGAATGCGACGGCCGCGCGCGATGGTGCTGGACGAGGTTTGGCGCCGACTCGAGGGCGTCGAACCGCTCAGTGGACCGCACGGTGGGCCGCTGCGACGAACCGTGAAGCTCATCCTGGATCCGCTTGTCATTCGCCCGGTACAGCATCCGCTGTGCGCGGGCCCGATCCTGACCGCCGACGGTGCGGTCCTGCTCGCCACCCGAATCCATGCCGCCGCTGACGTGCTGCGCGCGACGGCAGCGTGGTTTTCGCTGCTCAAACAGGTCCGGCGGACGCTGCGGATCACCGAGGGCAATCCGCAGGATCTGTATTTCCAGCGTGCCTTCGAACTGGCCACCACCTCGGGTATGCCGGATCCGGACCGGGACCGGGCGACCGCCGAGGCGACACTGCGCGACGTGCACGAATTCGCGGCGGGCCGCACGACGCAAGCGCTCAAGGAGTACATGACCGCGAGTGCGCGGACTGCCGAACTCGGGTCGTTGATAGATATCGCATGGGGACGGCGACCGTTGGGCGGACCGACCGGCGAGCACGCCGAACTGTTCGCGGCGCTGCTCGATACATCCGCGGCACGCGACGGTCGCAGCGCCGACGGGCAGCGGACATTCGATGAGCTGGTCGCCGCCCGCGCCGGGACGCACGGCGGAATCCGACTATGGGACAACAGCTTCGAACCGACCGCACATCAACTCGGGTTGACCGCGGTGCCGGTTGCGCAGCCACCGGAGCTCGGTTCATCGGCCTCGAAGGCCAGCCTCGGGCTGCCGTTCGATCGCACTATCTACGAACGCGTATTCACCGTGCTGCAGGCGTCGAGTGACCGGGCCGAACTGCCGCCCATTCCGGAATTGGTGACCACGGAGATCGCCCGAAGTTGTTCGCCCTGGGCACTTTTGGATGAATCTCTGCGGGTCGCGGCGACGGCGGGGGCCGCGCTTGCGCTCGGGTTGCGACCGATCGCATTGCATGGCACGCAGTCGGCGGCGGCCGAAACCGCGGCACATCGGGTGATCAATAGCCGCTGGCAGCGGGAGGCATACGTGCTGCAGGCGCGGCGGCTCGCGGTGCGCACCGATGTCGAAATGCCCAGTGGCCCATTGACGGCTATTGCCACCGAACTGCGCACGCCGTGGCGGCCCTATTTGCGGCGACTGTGGGTGCGCCTGCACGGACGCGATGTCAGGGAGTTCGGCGTCTATGCGCCGGACGAGCTGTGGGATCTGCTCGATGGTGTGGCGCGCTCGGTCATGCTGGACCATCGCATGCGGGTCAAACAGGCACTGAGTGTGAGGTCCCTTGTCACCGAGCCGGATCCGGCGGAATCGAGGGCGAGCTGATGAGTGCGACCGTGCGGATCGAACCGGGCGGGGACGGGATCTGGATCATCGCGCCCGAGGGCGCGCCTACGGTGTTGGACGATGCCGTGGCAATAGACGTGCTGGTGCTCGAGGTGCTCGGCGGTCATCTGTCCTGGAGTCTGCTTGCCGGACAGACAATCCCGGCCGCGGTGATTGATGATGTCGAGCTCGCTCAGGACTGGCTGTGGGCGGTGTACGGCGAGCGGATCGCCGTTGCCATTGCCGACACTGAGAGCGGCGAAACCGAATTCGCCGACGTGGCCGAACCCGCGGTACCGGATCTGGTGGCCGCCGCCTGGCGGCTCGGGTTCGCTTATTGGGCGGCGCGCTGGTGGCCCGCATCGACGATCGACGGCATCACGCCGCTCGACGACCAGCTGCTCGACCAGGAAATCACCGCATTGCGCGCGGAGTGCGAAATGCTCATCGATGACGATGAGCAGGCGCCCGACCACGAGACAGCACCCACCGATATTGCCGTCTCAGCCGGAATATCCGCTCGTGCAGAAGATTACGCGCTCGCTGCGGGTGGCGGATCCGGCGACCGTACGACCGGGGCGCTGTCGATCGGTCGAGGCACCGGTGGATGGGACTGGCGGCGGTGCCCACCGGGGGTTGTCGACGCCTCCGAGCGGGCGGTGTCTTGGGAATCGACACGAAATTCGGGCACCACGACGGTCCGCGTTACCGCGGTTGCCGCGCCCCAACTCGGTTCGGCCGCACCGGCACACCTGCACCCGCGTGCGTTCATCACCACGCCCGTCGGTACTGCGGAAGCCGAGCTGAACCTGATCGGCGATCTGTGGACCGGCGCGGCCACCACGCCCTCGGATTCCGTCTCGACGGTGGATGTCTATGTGCCCGGTGTCGGCGCACCCGGTGCACCCGAGTTGGGCGGTCCGGAGATCCGGCGACAGATTCGTGAGTTCGCGGCCGCCCGATTGCGACGGGCGACCGTGGCAGACGATGCCGTCGACGCGCCCTTGCTGGCCGAAATCGCGGCCGCCGCATCTGATTCGGACTTCTGATGCCCGCCGATGACGGTCGCGAACTGCTCGCCGATGGAGCAGCCGCCTATCAGCGCGGCGATGTCGGCGAGGCCAGGCGGCTGTTCGAGGAAATCGCCCGGACGAGCACGGATGGCTTGCGGATCAGCGCGCTGGTCAATGCCGCGAGCATGTGTGATGAACTGGGCGATCATGCCGGGGCGATCGTCATGTTTCGCGAGGCGCTCGCGGAGATGCCCGCGGACGCGATCGAAAAGCGGCCCGCCGCACTGATCAACCTCTCCCAGGCGCTGCAGCACGTCGGCGATCTCGACGGTGCGCAGGAGGCGCTGGAGCAGGCGCGGGCGCTGCTCGCCGAACACGATGACGAGAGTATGCAGCGGGTGGCCTGTCTGCTTTCGCTGACCGCAGTGGCATTTCATCGCCAGAACTGGGCTTATGCCATCGAACTCGCCACCGAATCCCTGGATGCGGCAGTGCGTTTCGCTCCGCACCTGACCGGACATCCGCTTTCTACACTCGGCGGTATCTACTTCGAGACCGGACGGCGCGAACTCGCCGTCGACTTCATGGGACAGGCGCTGGCCGCCTTCGATGCCGCCGGTGATCGCAATGCCGTCGCCGAGACGGAACAGAATCTGGCCGTCATGTACGTCAGGTTGGATCGGTTCGACGAGGCGGAACAGCCGTTGCGTTCCAGCCAGGAGTACTTCGAGCGTGCCGAACTCGGATATCGGGCGGGCGTCGGGCTGAAGACCATGGGCTTTCTCGCCGAGGGTCGTGGCGATACCGCTGCGGCGCATCAGCTCTATCGCCGCAGCCTCGACTATTTCCTTGCGTCCGGTGCGGTGCTCGATGCCGCCGATGTGCGAGTTCGTCTGGCGACCGTGGCGTACTGGAACGGGCAATACGACGAGGGGGAAGCCCTCATCGGTGCGGCGTTCGCCGCCTATGCCGAGCGCGGTCTCGGATTGCACTGTGCCCAAATCGATTTCTGGCATGCCGCGCTGTTGGAGTCGGTGATCGAGGCGGCCGAAAAGCCGGATGCCGAGCTATTGGGGCGGGCGGTCGATCTCGCGGTATCGTCGGCGCTGGCCATCGACGCCGTACGATACACCCTGCCCAATGGCAATCAGCGCGAGAAATGGAATCGCCAGATCGCCGATCCGGCAATGCGGATGGCATTTCGGTTCGCCTATCTGTCCGGCAATGGTCCGTTGATCGTGGACCTCATCGAAACACAATGCGCGGGTACGACATTGGATATCGCCGGATCCGCGGTCGCTGCGCCGCCGCGCCTGCCGCTCGAATTATTCGATCCACCGGCTGCGGTGGCGCAGCCCACGGTGCAGGTCGGGACCGGGTCGCAGAGTGGTTCGGCACCGCAGCTGGGCACAGCTCTGGCCTCGGTCGCGGCGAGCGCGGGGCTGCCGGTGGCGCCGCCGCCGCGAGTGGCCGTCGCACCGGACGGACATATCGCATTGGGCGCGTATATCGAGGCCGCCGAGCGGCGGTACGGGCATTCGGTACGGGACAGCCGGGTGTTGCCCGCATGACCATTTCCGAACAACCGACCGTCATTGTTCGGATGGCGGATGCCGGCGATCTGTACATGTCGTGGCGCTGGTTGGGCGATGAATACGCCCAGGGTGCGAGCATGCTGCCCGGGGATGCGATCACCGATGCCGTCGAGCAGTTCGTGCGGGCGCTGCCGAATCCGGCGGTGCCCGGGGGGCTCGAACGCGCGATGACCACCGGCACATTCGCCTCCTATGATGCGGAATATCTTGTTGCGCGGTCACTTTCGCGCGCCTTGTTGCCCTATGGTCTTGCCGCACAGTTGTACGACCTGCATGTACGCGGTGTACGCCCACATATTCGGCTGCAACCCTCGCCCCGGGTAGCTCAGATCCCCTGGGAAATCATCGCTCCCGATCCCGAGCTGCGGCTGGTGGATATCGCCGATGTCAGCCTGCTCGCCCCGGCCAGCATTGTGCACGGTCCGGACCGCACGGCCCGGGCTTGGTCCGAGACGGGCTCCTTGCCAGTGGTGGCGGTACTGGACCCACGCGTTCCCGGGTTCCGCGCCGATTCCGCGCTCGGCTCCGTCCTCGGCCGAATGGACCCGAAAGCCCCACTCGCGCAACGGGTTGCCGCGTATTCCCGCGAAGGCAGACTATTGCCCGCGGTCGACGATCCGATCGACGCATTCCGCCGCACCGATATCGATCGACGCTGGTTGAGCGCAGCGCTGCGCGGCGGTGCCAGCCGCCTGACCTATGTGGGACATGTGACCGCCGCGGCCCCCGAATCCGGCCAGAGCGAAGCCTCCGAACTACACCTGGCCTGCGATGCCGAATCCATTGGCTTCGCCACTCCCATCCGAGCCCACCGCCCCCTCTCGGCCAAGGACCTACTACTCGGCACCCACACCCTGACTACCGAACCCGTTGCCGGACCTCAACTCTGGCCCATTCCGAGCCGAGTCGCCTTGATCGCCTGCGAAAGCGGCGGCGATATGCGCTTCAGCGAGGCCCTCGGTCTGGTCGCCGCCATGATCAACGGCGGCGCCGAACTGGTCACCGCCAGCCGCTGGCCCCTGCCCACCGACCTGGCCTTCCAACGCCTCGCCGGCGCACCCCCCGAGGCCCACCCCCTCCAAGACGCCATCTGCGCCATCGACGCCGCCCACGAACACCCGGACCCGGTGACCGCCCTCGCCAACTGGCAACGCTCTCGCCTCACCGCCTGGCGCACCACCCGCGCCATCGAACACTCCCCCCTCCTCTGGTCCGCCTTCGCCACCGTCCGCACCTGACGGCCGGACGGCCGGTTATGCGTCGGATCGCTTCGACACGACGACCCGCCGAAAAAATCTACAGCGGCAACAGTAGACATTCCACGCAGTGTGCGGTAACTTCTGTGACGTCGGAAGAGAAGGAAGTATCCAAACGGCACGGGAGATGATGAACTGCCCGTGATGGTAAGACGGCGGACGCGGACGCAGGACCAGCAGGTACGACGGTCCCACCGCTCGCCGGGCAGGAAGATGAAGTTGCACGGAAAGATGAAGTAATCCCGTGAGTAGAGAGGAGGCATTGCCCGTCGGGTCACCCGCGAAGATATGCAGTTGGGGTGATCGCCGACGTCTCGGTTACATGTCGGAAGACGAAGTAATTCCCCCTTTCAGTGCCCCGGCGCCGCAGGCGCCGGGGCACTTCGGCGTATGGAGGCATCACGATTTCTGAACCAACGACCGCGAACGAGAAGTTCGACGATGACGACTACCCCGCTTACACCATGGGCCGGGCCGCGGATTTGCTCGGCACCACCCAAGCATTTCTGCGCAGCCTGGACGAAGCGGAACTGATCACCCCGCAACGCTCCACCGGCGGGCACCGCCGCTACTCCCGCTACCAACTGCGTATCGCCGCACGCGCCCGCGAACTCATCGACCAAGGCACCCCCCTGGAAGCAGCGTGCCGCATCATCATCCTCGAAGACCAGCTCAGCGAAGCACTCGAACTCAACGCCAAACTCACCCAGCAGGACTGACCAGTCTTTGCCACCTTCGGCCGGGAAAGGCCCCGGTGGCAGTCCGTGCCGGATCAGTCACTATCGGGCCGGGGCTGAGTTCGGCCACCCGATTTTGACGCCATCGCGGTCCTTGACCTCCCCATCGGGTCACGAGTTGCGCCACCAGTAGCAGTGCGCGCCCGCCCGAATGGTCGGGCCACGGATCCACGCCGTCAGCTGAGTCCGGTCATCCGCCGGGGGAGAGCCGGCTTGCCCCTCCCCATCGGACGCTTCCCCGGCTTGGCGAGATCATCATGAGCCTGCACCAGGTACAGGATGCAACCCGAGACTTCCGATCCACTCCCGTTGGCGGGAACCTGCAGCGGTTTTCGGACTCAGGACCGGTGAGCCAGGAGGTGTTGCATGAGGAGGCGGGTGAGGGATTCGGGGGCTTCTTCGGGGAGCCAGTGGGAGGTGTCTTCGAGCATTTCGAAGCGGTAGGGGGCGGTGACGTGACTTGAGGTAGCCAGGGCGGCGGTGGGGGCGATGGTGGGGTCTTCAGTGCCCCAGATGTAGAGGGTGGGGACGGTGATCGAGGCGGTCGGACCCGCGAGCGGAAAGGCTCGGTACCAGTTGAGGGCCGCGGTGAGGGCATCCGGGCGGGTGAGGCGGTAGATGTAGTCGTCGATGCGTTCCTCGGGAATCTTCCAGTCGAAGATCTTGCGGAGGGCGGCGGCATCGTCGGCGAGAAGGGCGCGCTCAGGGCTGCGAGGCTGGCGGAAGTAGGTGAAGTGCTGGGCTCGTTGGGCCTGGTCTTCGTCCTCGATCATGGCCTGTAGGAAGGCGGTGGGGTGCGGCTGCGATACGGCCGTCATGGTTCGGATTCGTGCCGGGTGGTCGGCCGCTACCGTCCAGGCGACGTGCGCGCCCAAGTCGTGGCCGACGAGATCGAAACGCTGCCAACCCAATTGGTCGGCGATGGCGATGACATCGGTGACCAACTCCTCGACCCGATAATCGGCGACATTTTCGGGACGCACATCCGACGAATAACCGCGCTGATCGGGCGCGATGACATGGCAGCCGCCGCCACCGAGCGCGGCCAGCTGGAACTCCCATGCGATGGCCGATTCCGGAAAGCCGTGCAACAGCATTACTTCGCGTCCACCGGGTTCGCCGCTGGTCAGGGCGTCGAAGGTGCCGAATTCGGTCGGGATCCTGGTTGCCTCGAGCACGCCCTCGACTTTAGAGGCCGGCACCGACCACAAACGCCGAACGCGGCATCGGGCAGCAACCGGCGAAGCCGGCGGGGTGGATAAGCACTGCCGATGCCGCGTTTTGCGGGGTTTGTCGATGGGATCCAATATTCAGCGGGCCTTGCGGATGCCGAGGTACTGCAAGGCCGCGAAACCTCCGACGGTGGCTGCCTGCATGACGGTCCAGATCGAGCCGACCAGGTTCAATTCGAGTGCGCCCTCGACGAGGGCGGCCAGGCTGACCACCACCCAGGCGGCATTACCAGCGGCAACCACGGCGGCGGCCTTGGTATTGACGGTCTTGGTCATGCCGACCAGGGCAACACCTATGCCGTAGAGGGTCAGAAATATTCCGATCGGGATGCCGATCTTGCTGTCCAAGCCGAGCAGGGATTCCAGCGGTCCCGAAAGTGCGAGGTAGGCAAGGCCGTTGACGGTGGTGACGACCGAGTCCAGTCGCAGCGAAGTGCGCAGCAGGTTCTGACCGGGGGCGAGCAGGGTGGACATGTAGGTGGGGGCACTGGTGGTCATGACGGTATTTCCTTCTGGGGTAACGAGTTCGGACGACTAGGAGCCGCCGCCACCGGAAGCGCGGTGGCTGCGGCGGGGTCGGTCGGGCGGGGTCAGGCGGCGGCCGGAACCCTGTCCAGGAAGCCGTAGACGTTGGCGATACGCCCGTCCTCGATGACCGCGACGTCGAAGCCGACGACGACGGCGGGGGCGTCGACGGGGCCGAGTTCCCAGGTGAAGCGCACCTGGTTGTGGTGGGCGTCGACCGGTCCGGCGAGGGTGAACACCCAACCCGGGAACTGGGCCTGCACACCCGCGATGGCGGCATCCAGTTGGTCGTGTCCGGCGACCGCCGCCAGCGGGTCGACGTAGCTGGCCTCGGGGGTGAACACGGCTTCGATTCCGGCTTTGCGGGCAGCCGCGTCGGTGGTGTTCCAAACTTCCAGGTACTGTGCGACGAGCTCGTTCATGATGGCCTCCTAGGCTTCTGATCTGCGGTTTCTCTGTCGTTCTTGCTGACAGGAACTACGTTATGAGCAGAGCCGGGGGTGCCGAATCAGTCATCTATAAGTACTTTTCGCCGACCTATACGTATGCGGTCAGCGGGTTAGAATTTGCGTCGAGGCGCCGAACAGAACGCACCGGTGGCGATTCGCCACCAGACGAAGGGGGCGATGGCCAGGCGTTCCGCGCCCGCCGGGCCGAGGTGCTCGGTCAGCGCGACGATCAGCCCCCGGCGGCAAGACGTATCTCGCCGCCGCCTCACAGGTCCAACATCATCTCGAATTCCAGTCGGGGATCATCCGGGGCGATCGCACCCGGCACCCCGGTCCGCAATCCGTGCCGCAGATACATCGATTTCGGGCGGCTTGCGACGAGCTGCGGCCGGGTTGGACCGGAGCGCGGCACGGTGGACTCAGTGGTCGTCGTAGTGGCCGTTGTGGGCGGCGTGGCGGTGGCCGTCGTGGAGATAGTCGACGTGGTCGCCGTGCTGGACGGCTTCGTGGCCGCAATTGGGGCCGTGGGTGTGGTCGTGGCCCGCGTGTTCGGTGTGGCCGGCGGGTTCGCATTCGTCCCAGTGACCGTTGTGTTCACGGTGCAGGTGGCCGCCGTGGGCATAGTCGGTGTGGTCACCGTGCGGGACTTCGGTATGGCCGCAGCCGGGGCCGTGGGTGTGCTGGTGTTCGGAGTGCTCGGGATGCGCTGTGGTCATCGGACATCCTCGTTCCATTGCTGGATATGCGGCGCCTAGCGTGGCGACACATTAACAGGTGCGCATCTATCAACTTTACTAGAGATGTGCTGGGCGTCACAGAACCTGCGAGAGGAAGCGCTGCAGTCGCGGGGTCCGCGGGTTGTCGAACAGGGCATCGGGTGTGCCGGTCTCCACCACCTGACCAGCGTCCATGAACAACACACTGTCGGAGACGCTACGAGCGAAACCCATTTCGTGGGTCACCACGATCATCGACATCCCCTGGGTAGCCAGATCCGCCATCACCGCGAGAATGCCCTTCACCAGCTCCGGATCCAGCGCTGAGGTGGCCTCGTCGAAGAACATGATCTCCGGCTGCATGGCCAGCGCACGGGCGATCGCCACCCGCTGCTGCTGCCCACCGGATAGATTCGCCGGCCGCGAATCGGCCTTCTCGGCCAAGCCGACCACCTCGAGCTGCTCGACGGCCAACGCCCGAGCGGCATCCTTGGACAGACCGCGCAACTTACGCGGCCCGAGCGCCACATTGTCCGCGACCGTCTTGTGCGGGAACAGGTTGAAGTGCTGGAACACCATCCCGATGCGTTGACGCAACTTATCCGGATCCTCGGTGAGCACCGACTTGCCGTCCAACAGCACATCACCCTGATCGGGTTCGTGCAGCCGGTTCAGCACCCGCAGCAACGTCGACTTGCCGGACCCGGACGGCCCGATGACGGTGGTTGTCT
Organism: Nocardia sp. NPDC050412; assembly: GCF_044458825.1. NCBI lineage: Bacteria > Bacillati > Actinomycetota > Actinomycetes > Mycobacteriales > Nocardiaceae > Nocardia > Nocardia sp. NPDC050412. The sequence goes on along the minus strand of NZ_JBITIJ010000014.1, from coordinate 157,859 downwards.
TACCCGCGTCGACATGGATATCGACGCCGCGCAGCACATGGTTGTGGCCCAGCGTCAGATGCAGACCGGTTCCGGTGAGAGAGGAACTCATTACCCGCGCCCTTCCGTGATCGTGGCCGCCTCGACCTGGTCGATGGGCTGGTCGGGTCGGCCGGTGCGCATCCGGTGGTCGATATAGTTCACCAGGTGCGTCAGCGGGATGGTCAGCAGCAGGTAGACCAGACCGGCGGCCACCAGCGGGGAAAGATTTCCGGTCTGCGCGTTGAGATCTCGGCCGACCGCGAACAGCTCGCGCTGGGTCGCGAGCAGTCCGAGGAAGTAGATCAGCGAGGAATCCTTGACCAGCGCGATGAACTGGTTCATCAGCGCGGGCAGTACCCGGCGCACACCCTGCGGGATCACCACCAGCGTCATGGCCTGGCGGTAGCCGAAGCCGATGGCGCGCGCGGCCTCGAGCTGCCCCGCCTCCACGGATTGGATGCCGGAGCGGAAGATCTCACCGATATAGGCCGAGGCCAGCAACGCCAGCGCGATCGCGCCGAGCCAATACGGATTGTTGCCGGTGATATTGCGAACGACAGGACCGATGCCGAGTCCGATTATCAGGATGATCACCACCGCGGGCAGGCCACGGAAGATATCGGTGTAAACCCTTGCGGGCCAACGCAACCAGCGCGTCCGGGAAATGCCCGCGACCGCGAGCAGCATGCCGAGGATGGTGCCGAGCACACCCGAGACCACCGCCAAGATCAAGGTGTTCGGCAGGCCGGTCTTGAACAGATCGGGAAATGCCTTGCGGTACAGCGACCAGTCGAAGAACGTCTCCTTCAACTGCTGCGTTGTCGATTTCGGCGCGTTCTGTCCGCTGTCGGTGGTCTTCTTCTCCGCGGCAATGGCTGCGAAGTCCGGAAGTTGCGGTGCCGGTGCGGCTTTCGAACCGGGCTGCCAACCGGGCGGCAACTGCCTCGGCACCCAGTCGGCGTAGAGCTTGGCGTAGGTGCCATCGGCGATCACGGCGTCGAGACCACTGTTGAGCGCGTCGATCAGCGGCTGATTGTTCTTGGCGATCGCGTAGCCGACGAAATTGTCCAGGCTGAAGGTGTTCTGGATGATCGTGGTGCCGTCACCCGACTTCACCTGCCCCTCGGCCTGCGCCGACGGCGCGACCCAGGCATCGACCTGACCGGACTTGAGATTCGCGTACGCGGTGGCGTAATCCGGGAACTTCACCGGATCCAGATGCAGTTGGTTGACCACGTAATCGTCCTGCACCGTGCCCTGCACGACGGCGATCCGGTTACCGCGGCCCAGATCCGAAAAGCCCTTGATGGCACTGCCATTGGGGACAACGAGCGAGAAGTACCCGAAGTCGTAACCGTTGGTGAACCCGACGCGTTCGCGCCGCTCCGCGGTGGTGGTGATATTCGACGAACCGACATCGAAGCGACCGCCGGAGACCTGCGAAAGCAGTGGTGCGAATTCGGTGCCCGAGAATTCCACCTGGAGACCGAGTTTCGCACCGATCGCCCGCAGCAGCTCATTGTCGAAGCCGGTGAACGAGCCCGCCGAGTTCAGGCAGATGCTCGGCGGTGCATCCGAGAGCGTGCCGACGGTGAGCTTGCCGGGCGTGATCAGCCGCAGCTTACTGGTATCGATCGCCGATACCGGCTGTGTGCTCGCGGTGGTGTACTTGTCCGCGCCCGCCGAGGACGCGGAGCCGAGGTTCGTCGGTGCGGCCGAGGCCGCGCTCAGTCCGGGCGGCGCGCATTGGTCTCGGTTGGAGGAACCGTCGCCGGAACCGCAGGCCGTGGCTGCGAAGCCGACGGCAAGCAGTAGCACGGCGATCAACGCACGAGACCGCACAGCGGGCAGACCAGCCATGGTGAGGAACCCTAGCGTCCAATTCAGCGCTAATAGGTAGCTACCCCGTGGCGCACGCACTCGGGTGAACCGCGCACTCGCGCCCTACAGCCGCCAGGCGTGCGCGGACGCGCCACCGTAACCCGATCCCGGAATTCGGATCACGGTGATTCGAACCCGATCGCCGACCGGCGTTACGCCGCCGACGGAGCACGATTCTCGAGATCGGACCGGGTCAGGCCAGCCCTCTGACCGGCTCCGGATTGACCTCATCCCGCCAACGAATCGCCCGCTCGACCTCACTCAGATCGAACTTCGGCCCGCTCACCCCGATGGTGAACAGATTCACCCCGGCCTCGACGAACCTCGACGCCCGCTCCGCGCCCGGCCATTGCACCGAGCGCTCGATCTTCGCCTGATCGGTGCCGACATCCGTGCAGTGGTCGGTGAGCACCTTGTTCTTGTGCGCGAGCGCGTCGAGGTCGGCGAAGGTGTGCCAGATATCGGCGTACTGCGCCACCAGCCGCAGCGTCTTCTTCTCGCCACCGCCGCCGATCAGGATCGGGATATCGCGCGTCGGCTGCGGGTTCAGCTTCTTCAGCCGGGCGGTGAGCCGGGCCATATTCGCCTTCAGCAGCGCGAGCCGGGTTCCCGCCGTGCCGAATTCGTAGCCGTATTCGTCGTAGTCCTTCTGGAACCATCCAGCGCCGATGCCGAGAATGAGTCGGCCATCGCTGATGTGATCGACAGTGCGCGCCATATCGGCGAGCAGATCGGGATTGCGGTAACCGCCGCCGGTGACCAACGCGCCGATCTCGATCCGTTCGGTCTGCTCGGCCCAGGCGCCGAGCATGGTCCAGCATTCGAAATGCGCGCCGTTGTGGTCGCCGCTGAGCGGATAGAAGTGATCCCAGTTGAAGGCGATATCGACGCCCGCGTCCTCCGCGCGCAGTACCGCATCGCGCAGGAGTCCATAGTCTGCGGCGTGCTGGGGCTGTAGCTGTACGCCGATTCGAACCGGTCGGGTCATGAGTCTGCTCCTCGTCGCTCGATCTGGTTCCCCGATCGAGGCTACCGGCGCGATCGCTCTTCGGGATTCGTTGCGCGAACTCGAGCGCATCGTGTGCGAAGCGAGCACATCCAGTAATATCGCCGGTCAACCCTTACTCGGATCGTCCGGCACGTTCCTGCCGGTGATGGGATGTGATTTGTCATGGCCACCGTGACCTTCGATAGCGCGACCCGGCTCTACCCCGGCACGTCCAAACCAGCCGTCGACAAGCTGAACCTCGAGATCGCCGACGGGGAATTCCTCGTTCTGGTCGGTCCGTCCGGCTGCGGTAAGTCGACCTCGTTGCGGATGCTCGCCGGACTCGAGGATGTCGACGACGGGCGCATTCTGATCGGCGCCAACGACGTCACCCATGCCGAACCCAAGGAACGCGATATCGCCATGGTGTTCCAGAACTACGCGCTCTACCCGCATATGACCGTCGCGGAGAATATGGGCTTCGCGCTCAAACTCGCCAAGGTCGCCAAGGCGGAGAAGCAGCGCCGGGTGCTGGAGGCGGCCAAACTGCTCGACCTCGAGCCATACCTGGATCGCAAGCCGAAGGCGCTGTCCGGCGGTCAGCGTCAGCGCGTCGCGATGGGCCGGGCGATCGTGCGGCAGCCGCAGGTATTCCTGATGGATGAGCCGCTGTCGAATCTGGACGCGAAGCTGCGGGTGCAGACCCGCACCCAGATCGCCCAGCTGCAGCGTCGCCTCGGCACCACCACCGTGTACGTCACGCACGACCAGGTCGAGGCGATGACCATGGGCGACCGGGTCGCGGTGCTCAAGGACGGGCTGCTACAGCAGTGCGCGACACCGCGCGATCTGTACCGGAATCCGGCGAATGTGTTCGTCGCCGGGTTCATGGGTTCGCCCGCGATGAACCTGTTCACGTTGCCGGTCGCCGACGGCGCGGTCGAACTCGGCGGCGCCACGCTGGCGGTGCCGCGATCGGTCGCCGATGCCGCCGAGGGTTCGGTGGTGGTCGGCGTCCGGCCAGAACACCTGGAACTCGGCGCGGCGCAGGACAAGTCGGGCATCCAGATGGAGGTCGACGTCGTCGAGGAGCTGGGCTCCGACGCGTACATCTACGGCCGCACCATCGCCGAGGGCCCCACGAACGGCGCTGGCGAAACCATTGTCGCCCGGGCAGATTGGCGCAACCCGCCGGAGAAGGGCACCCGGGTGCAGTTGACGGCCACACCGGAACACACCTACTTCTTCTCCGCCGTCGACGGCCGCCGCCTGTCCTGAGACCGCTGCGCGTGCACTTTCGCCAATCCGAAACTTCCTACCGGATGCCAGCGAAAGCGCACGCGCAGAAACGATTCCGAGCATTCAGCGGTCCGGTCAATGAACTCCTGCCAGGGCCGCGAGCATTATTTCGGTGACCACCTGCTGGGCTTGTGTAGCGGTGCCGGGGTGCGTGTAGTAGTCCACCCAGAGCAGGTCCGCACCGCGGCGGACTATGGCCGAACCGTATGCGGTGCCGTCCTTGCCCTCGTCGTTGTAGACAGCGCAGGCCGCGTCCCCGAGACCGCTCACACTGTGGAACTGCCCGGCGAGCGCGTTGTTCGCACAGGATGAGACGAGTGCGTCGGCGGCACGATCGACACCCGAGTCCCAGCCGACCTGGCCATAGCGCAGCAGCCGCACCCCCAAGAAACCATAGGTATCGGAGCCGATCGGACGGCTCTTGTCGGTGTAGTACTGGCAAGCCGCATCGGAACCCGACGAGTAGATCGCACTGGGCTCGGGCATGCCATCCGGTACCAAACGCTCGAAAAGGCTGGTACCGATCGCCGCGCACAAGTCGGGCGGGGCAGCTGCGGCCGGATGCGACTGCTCGTACATGGACCCGAGTTTCAGGTAGAGCGCGAAACCTCCGAACATGAGGACCACAGCAGCCAGTGGCAGCAGACAGCCCCACCGGCGCGACGGTGTGGACGGCATATCTCCCCTTCGGACTTTCGAGCGAGTCTAAGCGCTGCGCGCGCAATCACCGCCCTCGCCGAGTCGACGCCATTGGCGTTCGCCCGCGGCGGAAGGCCACGCGAAGACCACGCCGTGTTCGTAAACTCGACGCTCGAACGGGGATCGGCGCGAGGAGCGGGTAATGAAGATAGCGGTGCTCGGTACCGGGCAGGTTGGACGCAGGCTCGCGAGCAAGCTCGTCGAGCTCGGTCATTCGGTGACGCTCGGGTCCCGGACCGCCGATAATGCGGCGGCGACCGAGTGGGCGAACGAAACCGGGGGCGCGCACGGCACTTTCGCTGATGCCGTGGCCGAGGCGGAGTTGGTGATCAATGCGACGTCCGGCACCGTCTCGCTGGCCGCGCTCACTGCGGCGGGAGCTTCGAATCTGAGCGGGAAAGTGCTGGTGGATGTGTCGAACGCGCTGGATTTCTCCGATGGATTCCCGCCGAAATTGGCCACGCCCGAGGCGGGCAGCGTTGCCGAAGCGATCCAGCAGGCATTCCCGCAAGCGCGGGTGGTCAAGACCCTCAACACCATGAACAACCAGCTCATGGTGGACCCGTCTCGAATTCCGGGGCGCCACAACGTCTTTCTGAGCGGCGATGACGAGTCGGCCAAAGCCGAGGTGGCGACCCTGCTGAAATCCTTCGGCTGGTCCGATGAGCAGATCATCGACCTGGGCGGTGTGGTGACCGCGCGCAGCACCGAACCCCTTGTGCTGCTGTGGGTTCACCTCTACAACAAGTTCGGCACCGAGGACATCAACTACGCGGTGGTCACCGCCTGAGCGGATTACTTCGCCGAGCGGATGGCGCGCGAATATTCGGGGTTCAGCCGCACCCCGAGCTCTTCCAGGTCGAGCTCGCGACCCGATTCGCTGCGGACCTGCACCCGAACCGGCGCGCCACTGGCTTCCTCGACCAGCAGCAACGGGGCCGGTCCCGGCTGCAGGTACACATCGCCCCACTGCATGAGTGCGAGCACAACGGGCAGTAGATCGCGGCCCATATCCGTCAGTACGTACTCGTGGCGGGTCCGCTTGCCCTCCTCCTGATACGGGCGTTTGGCGAGCAGCCCCGCCTCGGTGAGCTTACGGAGCTGACCCGACGCCGCGGCATCGGTGATGCCGACCCGGGCGGCGAAACCGTCGAAGCGCGTGGTGCCGTAATACGCCTCGCGCAGGATCAGGATCGCCGAGCGGGTGCCGATGAGGTCCATCGCCTTCGCGATCGAGCATTCCGTGGGTTTCCACGCGCTCAGATCTGCCAACGGTCCTTCCATTACGGCTGCCATGACGAACATCATAGCGAAATCTGACTTGAGTTGACTATACCCAGGCGTTAACCTGACTATAAGTCAGTAGAGCCAGACATAAGAGCTCGGCTCGCGGTTCGAAAGGAACCACCATGAGAGACGCGGTGATTGTCGAAGCGGTACGCACGCCGATCGGCAAGGGGAAGCCGAACGGGGCACTGCACAACGTCAACGCGGTGGACCTGCTCGCCCACAGCCTGCGCGCGGTAGTCGACCGCAGCGGCATCGATCCGGCGCTCATCGACGATGTGATCGGCGGCATCGTCACCCAGATCGGCGAACAGGGTGCAAATATGACCCGGCGTGCCGCGCTGGCCGCGGGCTATCCGGAATCGGTTCCGGCGACGACGGTCGATCGCCAGTGCGGCAGCAGCCAGCAGGCCATTCATTTCGCCGCACAGGGTGTGATCGCCGGCGCCTACGACATCGTGGTCGCGGCGGGTGTCGAGTCCATGGGACGAATTCCCATGGGCGCGAACATGATCGGATCCGAGGACTTTTCCGGTGTCGGCTTCGCCGAGCGCTATCCGGAGGGACTGGTATCCCAGGGCATCAGCGCCGAACTGATCGCGGCCCGCTGGGGACTGACCCGCAGCCAGCTCGACGAATTCGCCCTCGGCAGCCACGAAAAGGCCGCGCTGGCAACGAAGAACGGCTCGTTCGCCAGCCAACTCGCTCCCATCGCCGGACTGGAAACCGATGAGGGCATCCGGGTCGGCAGCACCCTGGAAACCCTCGGCAAACTGCGTCCCGCCTACTTCGACGAGGCCATGGCCGCGCGCTTCCCGGAAATCGGCTGGCAGATCACCGCCGCGACCGCGAGCCAGGTCAGCGACGGCAGCGCCGCGGTGCTGATCATGACCAGCGAACGCGCCGAGGAGCTCGGGCTGAAGCCACTGGCCCGACTGCACAGCTTCGCGGTGGCCGGGGACGATCCGCTGCTCATGCTGACCGCCGTCATCCCGGCGACGCGAAAGGTATTGCAGCGCGCCGGACTTCAGCTGTCGGATATCGATCTTGTCGAGATCAACGAGGCATTTTCTCCGGTGGTGCTGGCCTGGGCGCACGACACCGGTGCGGATATGTCGAAGGTGAATGTGAACGGCGGCGCCATCGCCATCGGTCATCCGCTCGGCGCTTCCGGCGCACGCCTGATGACCACGCTGGTGCACGCAATGCAGGAGCGCGGCGCCCGATACGGTCTGCAAACCATGTGTGAAGCAGGCGGTTTGGCCAACGCAACCATTATCGAACGACTCTGAGTCACCGAGTGCCGCGGCACCGCTCCCGATCCGTGCCGCGGCGCTCAGACCGAAACCAGCACCACCGCGATCAGAAAGCCGACCAACCACGACTCGGCGATCAACGGCACCGCTACCAATGGCGTCCACGCAATGCGGCGTCGGTAGCGGATCTTCCCCACCATCCTCATGACCACCACAACTACCGAAAGCGCAATCCCAAGCCAGGCAACGCAATACGCGACGGGTAGGTAGCGCACACCCCCATCGGGATCGGCATCCCGTGCGAGAAATTCATACAGCGGCACAGCAGAGGCCACCACCCAGCCGAACCCGACCGCGAACACCGACCCGAGCACCGCCCGAATCGCATTCGCCAGCCGCAGCTCCCACTGACTCGACCCCATTCCCCCAGCATGCCCGGTAGATCGGTCTAATACATCCCAGCACCCACGGCACCGAGGCACCGAGGCACCGAGGCACCGAGGCACCGAGGCACCGAGGCACCGTACTTGGGCCTGAGTTCGCCGACGCGCACAGCAGCGATACTGGAGCGAAAACGGGATCCCGGGTACGTGACCCACCGAACTCATTGCGGCGGGCCACACCGTCCGCCTCGGCAGTAGGGGTACCGAACGCGGCCGACGAGGAACCGGCCGCGCGCGGACCGACTCCGCGCGCACGTGATCCACCGATTCCGACGGCCCCGCCAGTTACCGCGGGCGCACAGCGCGGGCGGGGACACCGCGCTCGATAGGCTGCAGAGTGATGACCGAAACCTTCGTCTACGCCATTCCGATGCGGACCCGGTTCCGCGGCATCACGGTGCGCGAGGGGATGTTGATCAGTGGACCGCTCGGCTGGGGCGAATTCTGTCCGTTTCCCGAGTACGACGATCGCGAGGCCGCTGGATGGCTGGCGACCGCGGTCGAGCAGGTGTCGGTTGGCTGGCCGGAGCCGGTGCGGGAGCGGATTCCGATCAATTGCACGGTTCCCGCGGTCGATCCGGAGCGGGCGCATGCGATCGTCGCCGGGTCCGGATGCCGCACGGCGAAGGTGAAGATTGCCGATCATCCTGATTCGCTGGGTGAGGATCTGGCGCGCGTCGAGGCGGTCCGGGATGCGCTGGGGCCGCAGGGCTCGGTTCGGGTGGATGCCAATGCGGTCTGGGACGTCGAGACGGCTGTCACGCACATAAAGCAGATCGACCGTGCCGCAGGTGGTTTGGAGTACGTCGAGCAACCGTGCCGCACCATCGAGGAGTTGGCCGCGGTGCGTCGCCGTGTCGATGTGCGAATCGCGGCCGACGAATCCATCCGCCGCGCTGAGGATCCCCTGCGTGTCGCAGTAGCGGGGGCCGCAGATATCGCGGTCCTCAAGTGCACCCCATTGGGCGGTGTGCGCCGTGCACTCCAGGTCGCCGAGGCCGCCGGACTGCCGTGCGTCGTCTCCTCCGCCCTGGAAACCAGCATCGGTCTGGCCGCCCAACTCGCCCTCGCCGCCGCCCTACCCGAACTCGAATTCGCCTGCGGCCTAGGCACTTTGTCACTTCTGGAAGGCGACCTCGTACACGATTCACTCCGTCCGGTCGACGGCTACCTGCCGGTCCCGAAGACTCCGCCCACACCGGACCCCGCCCTGCTGGAGCGCTACCGCCACCCTGACCCAGCACGAATACGCTGGTGGGAAGACCGCCTTACCCGGGTCCGCGCACTGACCCCGCCCGAGTGACCGTGTCGCGAAGGTAGTTGGCCACGGCAAGCAGTAAACCCTGTCGCACGCGGCATTCCCAGCAGATCGGCGTTGCGCAACCGTGTTCGCGCGAATTCGACGGCGCTGGACACCGGGGAGACGGGCGCACCACAGCCCGGCACCGCAAGTTCGTAAACCCCGAGCCTCGATCGAGCATCGCGACAGCCTCAGCTCAGGCGGACACCGCAGCCGAGCATGCTCGACCGCAAAACCAACCCGGCCTCGGGCCCGATAATGCCGTCGACGAGTTCGAGGTAGCGGCTACAGAACTCGGGTCCGTGCGGAGCAACCGAGCCGGCGGCGGGCTCGAGGTGATGGGCCAGTTCGTGCAGAATCACCAATTCGCGCAGGGCCCATGCGGTCGCACCGGTGTGCAGCGGAACAGCTAGCACCGCGTCAGCGGCCTCGTAGTGAGCGGCGGCGGTTCCGGCGCGAGAGCGGACCCGGATGGGTGTCGCGGCGCGGTCCCATTGCGCCCGAACCCAATTGAGGGTCAGCACCTTATCCGCATAGGCCTGCACCGATTCGACCGAGGCGAAGCGACGCTCGATCGGCAGCGTGAGGTGCGAACCGTAGAGCTCTACCGTGCGGACTCCGTTTTCATCCGCTCGATCGAATACACCCCGCACCAACTGCTCGGCGTCATACACCTTGGCGCGCTGGGTATCTCGCGCACTCACCGGGCCCAGCTCACCGTTCACACCCATGGTCGAGCCCGCTCACGCCGAGCCGGGCAATTCGCATGTCACGCAACGAATTCGCTCATTTCGACCCACCGGGCAATTGCCCACGCGCGGCACCGAGTTCGGGAGACGTCCCGAGCCGCGCCGCCTTTCCGGCCCGATCCCCCGCACGCCGGGCCGCAGCGGAATGCCCGGCCGACGCCTGTGGACCGCGCCAGGTCCCACGGGCATCGGAGGTCTTCTTATAAAAGTCCGTGAGCTCGATTTCCTTATTACGCAGGGCCAACGCCGTACCTGTCGCGACGGTTTCGGGCACTACCTCGGCCTCCACCTCCGCCTTGACCTCGGCCAAACGGCGACCGATCCGCGCGGCGAATGCCATCTGAAAGTTCAGCCGCGCGGTAACCGCCGCAACCGGCGCTTGCACGCGCTGCTGCACTCTTCGGCCCCAGCGTTTCTCCGTGACGATCTTCTCAACGGTGGCCGACCGATACTGCCCTGATTTGATGTACTGATCCGACGCACGCACCATCTGCACCAGCAGACTGGCGTATAGGGCTTCACAGGTATCGATATCGGAATCGAAGCCATACGCGTAGAGCTGCGTCGAAGTGCGCGCAACATCGCAGCGCACATCATTGGCCGAGGCGATCGCCACGAACAACTGCACGTAGGTGCGCAGCCCTTTCTTACCTGGTTCACCGATCGGAATCATCCGCTGCACCGGCGTCGGCCTGCGCTCACGTCCGGCGATATGCGCGCGGGCGACCGTCAAGTCGATCGAGGACCTGGTCGCCAACCGCTGGGCCGCGGCCAGAAACGCCTCGGCCTCGTGCTCGTTATCGGTCGATTCGGCTTGGCGCAGCAACCCACCGATCCGGGTGAGCATCCGGTCCGGAACCGCATTCGGCGAAGTCATCGACAGCCAGCCTAACCGCATCGCGAGTGACCACGACCGGGCTACGAGCGACTATGACATTGCAGCGGTAGCGTCCGCCCCGGCTGGACAGTGCCCCTGTTGCGGGCACAATCGCTGCGTCACATATAACAACCATGTATCTTGCCTTGTGCACCTGCAGGGTGTGCTGCTGCTCACGTCTCGACCTTGGAGTGTTCGCGATGGCTTTGAAAAAGGTGATGTCCCTACGTTCGTCGCTCGTACCACGAGCGGCGTTGGCGGCCGCCTCTGTTGCGCTGCTCACGGCGACGTTCACCAGTGCCTGCTCCGGCGATAACGGCGGCAATCCATCCAGCCAGAACCTGACCGGCCGCGGCCCGATCACCTACGTGGAGGGCAAGGACACCACCGAAACCGGCGCGGTCAAGCAGCTGATCGAGCGCTGGAACGCCTCGCACCCGGATGAGCAGGTCACCTTCAAAGAGCAGTCCAACGACGCCTCGCAGCAGTACGACGATCTGGTCGAGCACATGCGCTCCAAGCAGTCCACCTACGATGTGGTCGCCCTGGACGTGCCGTGGACCGCGGAATTCGCCGCGAAGGGCTGGATCCAGCCGCTGAAGGACACCTTCTCCATCGACACCTCGGCGCTGCTGTCCCCGACGGTCGCCAGCGCCACGTACAACAACACCCTCTACGCCGCGCCGCGAAACACCAACGGCGGCTTGCTGTTCTACCGCAAGGATCTGGTACCGAATCCGCCCAAGACCTGGAGCGAGATGTTGGCGCAGTGCCCGATCGCCAAGCAGAACAATATGGGTTGCTACGCGGGCCAGCTGGCACCGTACGAGGGCCTGACGGTGAACGCGGCCGAGGCCATCAACGCCTACGGCGGCACCTTCGTCGGTGCGGACGGCAAGACCCCGACCGTGAACACCCCGCAGGCGCGCGCCGGACTCGAGGTGCTCGTCGACGCCTACCGCAACGGCGATATCCCGAAGGAAGCCATCACCTTCAAGGAGCCGGAGAGCGCCAACGCCTTCAATACCGGCAAGCTGCTGTTCATGCGCAACTGGCCGTCCACCTTCGGTGACGCGGGCGCGGAATCCTCCGCGGTCAAGGACAAGTTCGCCGTCGCGCCGCTGCCCGGCGAGAACGGCGTCGGTGCCTCGACCCTCGGTGGCTACAACGCGGCAATCAGCGCGTTCTCCAAGAACAAGGCCACCGCGCTGGACTTCCTGCGCTACCTGATCAGCGAGGACGCCCAGCACATCGTCGCGGCCGGGGCGCTGCCCTCGGTGCGCGCGTCGATGTACGACGATCCGGCGCTGATCGCGAAGATGCCGTACCTGCCCGCGCTGAAGGATTCGATCGCCAACGCGGTGCCGCGTCCGGTCACCCCGTTCTACCCGGCGGTGTCGAAGGCCATCCAGGACAACGCTTATGCTGCGTTGAACGGAACCAAGTCCGTCGACGACGCGATCACCGGTATGCAAAAGGGCATCGAGACAGCCGGATCGTAGCGAGTACAAGAGCGGACCCGACCACCCCGTAGGAGAGAGAAACGGTGTCGGATCCTTCGGGAACGGCCACTCGCGTGTCGAGCGACGGCGATCAGCCGACAAAGCGCGGATTCGGTGGCACCTTGGTGTTGGAGTTGCGGCGTTCCGGTAAGGCGTGGTTGTTCGTCACGCCCGTACTGATCACCCTGGCGGTGGTCGTGGGCTATCCGGTCTTCCGCGCGTTGTACATGTCGTTCCAGAAGGATCCTGGACTCGCCCCCTCGACCGGCATGTTCGTCGAGGGCGGCAACGCGGGCTTCTCGAACTACACGCACTGGCTGCTGCAGCAGTGTCAGGCAGCCGGCGAAACCGTCTCCTGCCCGACCGGTAATCTCGGCTCGCAGTTCTGGCTGGCCATCGGCGTGACGCTGTTCTTCACGGTGATCACGGTGACGCTGGAGGCCACCCTCGGCCTCGGCATGGCCATGGTCATGGGCAAGACCTTCAAGGGCCGTGCCCTGCTGCGCGCGGCGGTGCTGGTGCCGTGGGCGATTCCGACCGCGGTCACCGCCCGGTTGTGGGAGTTCATGTTCCAGTACGACGGCGTGGTGAACCGGGTCTTCGGCACCCACATCCTGTGGACTTCGGAGGCCTGGCCCGCGCGGTTCGCGGTCATCGCCGCCGATGTCTGGAAGACCACGCCGTTCATGGCGTTGCTGCTGCTGGCCGGTCTGCAGGTGATTCCGGCCGATGTGTACGAGGCCGCGAAGGTCGACGGGGCCTCGGCCTGGCAGCGCTTCACCCAGATCACGCTGCCGCTGCTCAAGCCCGCGCTGCTGGTCGCGGTGCTGTTCCGCACCATGGACGGACTGCGCCTCTACGACCTGCCCGCGATCATGACGCTCGGCAACCCGTCCACCCGCCCCATTTCGGCGCTGGTGGTCGAACAGGTCCGCCAAGGTCCCAATAGCGCGGCGGCACTGTCGACGATCACCTTCCTGCTGATCTTCGCGGTGGCCTTCCTGCTGGTAAAGGTTTTGGGCGCCAATGCCGTTCGGACCCAGGAAGAACAGCGGGAGGCGCACTGATGACCACCGTGACCACGAAAAAGTCTGCGGCGCAGGCTCCTTGGACCAAGCGCCTGGGTTCGGTGCGGCTGTATTCGGGTGCGCTGATCGTGCTGGTGTGGGGTCTGGCCCCGTTCTACTGGATGGCCGTCACCGCATTCCGCGATCCGGTCTACACCTTCGACAACACCCCGTGGCCCACCCACGTCACCCTGGAGAACTTCCGCAACGCCTTCGATACCAGCCGCGGCAACGACTTCGGCAAGGCACTGCTCAACAGCGTCATCATCGGCGCGGTGACCACGGCGGTCGCGCTGGTGCTCGGCGTGCTCGCCGCCTACGCGCTGGCGCGGCTGACCTTCAAAGGCAAGTACCTGGTCTCCGGGCTCATCCTTTCGGCATCGATGTTCCCGGTGGTCGTGCTGGTCACCCCGCTGTTCCAGCTGTTCACCAACCTCGGCTGGATCGGTGAATACCAGGCGATGATCATTCCGAACATCTCGTTCGTGCTGCCGATGACCGTCTACATCCTGGCCTCGTTCTTCGCCGAACTGCCATGGGAACTCGAGGAGGCCGCCCGCATCGATGGCGCGACCAAGATGCAGGCCTTCCGGCTGGTCATGCTGCCGTTGGCGGCGCCAGCGGTATTCACCACGGCGATCCTGGCGTTCATCGCCTCGGTCAACGAATATCTGCTGGCCCGGCTGCTCTCCAGCGATAAGACCGAACCGGTGACCGTCGCGATCGCGCGCTTCTCCGGTAACAACCCGCTCGTGCAGCCGTACGCCGCGATTATGGCGGCGGGCACGATGGTCACGATTCCGCTGGTCATCATGGTGCTGCTGTTCCAGCGCCGCATCATCTCCGGTCTCACCGCGGGTGGTGTGAAGAGCTAGTACGCCTGCCGCATGGCTTGAATCCCGTTGCGGCGGTAATACTCGGTGTAGGATCTCGGGTCATTTCCGATCGTGTCCGTGCAGGTGAGTTTTACCGACGCTCCGGGAGGAGATGATCGTGAGCTCGTTCGGCAAGCGGCGACGCGGCGGCGGTCGTCGGGGCAAACCGGTGGCGGCACCCTATGCCTCCGTCGCGGGTTTCAGCGAACACAACACCGGCACGTCACCACGCAAGGACAAGCCCCGACCGCCCGGCGCTACGAAATCGCCCCGGCCACAACCGACACCCGCCAATCGACCACAGCGCACCCGAGGCGAACGCTTCCGACGGCTACTGCTGGCCCTGTTCATCATCTTCGTCGCGGTGCCGTCGCTGCTGTTCGTGCTGGTCTACTGGAGCGCCGAAATCCCGGACCCCGATTCGGTGCAGACCAATCAGATCGCCACCATCCTCGCCTCCGACGCGACCACGGTGATCGCGAAGGTCGTTCCGCCGGACGGCAATCGGATTCCGGTGCCCCTGTCGGATGTGCCGAAGCCGGTGCGCGATGCGGTGCTCTCGGCCGAGGATCGCAACTTCTATACCAATCCCGGCTACTCGGCCAGCGGATTCCTGCGGGCCGCCCGGGACAATATCCTCGGCGAAGAGGATGCTGGCGGCGGCTCCACCATCACTCAGCAGTATGTGAAGAATGCCTTCCTCGGCTCCGAACGCACCCTGACCAGGAAGATGCGCGAACTGATCATCGCATCCAAAATGGCGCGGCAATGGAGTAAGGACGACATCCTCGCCGCCTACCTCAACACCATCTACTACGGGCGCGGCGCGTACGGGATCTCGGCGGCCGCGAAGGCCTACTTCAACAAGCCGGTACCGGATTTGACGCTCGCCGAAGGCGCGGTGCTGGCCTCGGTCATCCGCACGCCGTCGATCCTGGACCCGGAGACCCATCTCACCGAGCTGAAGACGCGCTGGAAGTACGTGCTCAACGGCATGGTCGAGATGGATACGCTGGCACCCGGCAACCGTGATGCGACGGCATTCCCGCAGATCGTCCCGATCACCGAAATCCCGGACGTCAATGCGGCGCGCGGCCCGGAGGGCCTGATCCGCAGCCAGGTGCTGCGGGAACTGCGCGATGCCGGCGTCAGCGAGCGGGAACTCAAGACCGGGGCATTGCAGATCACCACCACCATCGACGCCAGGGCCCAGCAGTCCGCACGCGATGCGATACACGATCGACTCGACCCGCAGCCGCCGGAACTGCGTGGCGCGGTGGTTTCGATCGACCCGCGTTCCGGCGCGGTGCGCGCCTACTACGGCGGCGCCGACGGTATCGGCTTCGATTTCGCGCAGGCGCCATTGCAGACCGGCTCGGCATTCAAGGTCTTCGCGGTGATCGCGGCGCTGCAGCAGGACATTCCGCTCACCCGGATGCTCGACAGTTCACCGGTGACCGATCGCGGCACCAAAATCACCAATGTGGACGGCGAATCGTGTGGCAAATGCACCATGGCCGAGGCGCTGAAACGCTCGCTGAACACCAGCTTCTATCGACTCACGATGTCGATGTTCAACGGCCCCAAGGCAATTGCCGATGCTGCCCATGAGGCCGGAATCCCGGAAGAGATTCCGGGCGTGGCCGGTAAAGCTCTCACCGAGGACGGCGGGCCGCCGCTCAACGGAATCGTGTTGGGCCAGTATCTGGTTCGCCCCATCGATATGGCATCGGCCTATGCGACGATCGCCAATTCCGGTGTCTACCATCAGCCGTACTTCGTGCAGCGGGTGGTCACGGGCGACGGCCGCGTCCTGCTGGATCGCGGCGAACCCGCCCACCAGGTCGGCAAGCAACCCCCGCCCGGCCAGCAGCGCATTCCGCGCGGCATCGCCGACAGCACCGCCGAGGCGATGCTCCCGATCGCCGAATATTCCAACGGGCACAGCCTGTCCGGCGGTCGGCCCTCCGCCGCCAAGACCGGAACCACCCAACTCGGTGCGTCCAAAGAGAACAAGGACGCGTGGATGATCGGCTTCACCCCGTCGCTGTCCACGGCGGTGTGGGTCGGTACCGAACAATCCCAGCCGATCGAGACCGCGCGCGGCACCGACATCTACGGCTCCGGCCTGCCTGCCGACATCTGGAAGCAGGTGATGGACGGCGCACTCGACGGCACTCCGATCGAGCAGTTCCCGGCATCGGCAACACAAGGCAGTCAGCCGAGTACGAGCAAACCCTCCGGCGGCGGCTACGACATCCTCAACCCGCCGTCGAGCACTTCCACCGCACCGATGATCATCATCCCACCCGCCCCGGAGCCCCCGACGGAAGTCGAGATCTTCCCCGGACTGAGCATTCCGATGCCCCGCTGAATCATTGGCCGCGCGGGCGCGGCGTGTTCGCGGCCCCCCGGTGTCTCGCGTCCGAGCCGTCGAGACTCGCGACTGCGTCGCATGCGCTTCGGCGACTCGGCTGTGTTCAATAGCCGCACCTGCGGCGCGGACGCGGGACGGGCCGCTCGTAAGACTCGCTCCGCCGCGGTTACGCAGAGCTGCCAGCTCGCCTAGCTCGCTATGAATGTATGTCGACCGGAGCCATGGGAACGGATGACGTGGCAGCATCGTTTGCCAGAGTGAAGTGAGCACGGCGCGCCGGAACCAAACCAGGCCGACGCCGACGTCGTGAGATCGATGAGGAAGGATATGCGCTCGAGCGACGACACGCGGCGCGAGCGTCAAGCCCGGAAGTAGCTTCCGCGGCCACGGGGGCCCGGGAGCGCCGCCAATTGGAGACAGACTAGACATATAGGGGCACGCCGGTGGATTTCAATGTCGTTGAACGTCCCGAGACGCTCGTGGCGGGCACAGTGCTGCGCAGCCCGGCGCTCGCGGTCGAGGGACCGCGCCGCGCCAAGGTCGAGGAGGCGTGGAAACGCAATCTGGCCCGCAAGCTGCCCGGCCCGCCGACGACCGCGTATGTGGACCACGCGCCGGAGATCAACTCCTACCTCACGCATATCGTCGGCTACCGCTGCCACACCATCGGGGATCTGCTGCCGGGCGATGTGTTGGCGCGGGTGCCCGCGGGCCGGTTCGCCCGATTCACGCTCAGCGGCGACAATCTCGGCGACACCATCGTGACCATCTGGCGCGCGGTATGGGATGCCGAGGCCGGCGGCCGATTGGTGCGCGCCTATACCGGCGACGTGGAACATTATCCGGACGCGCGCACGGCTGAAGTATTCGTGGCGCTGGCAGACGAACCGGTCGACGGTTAGGAACAGCTGTGGACTTCGAAATTGTCACATTGGACGAAAGCCTGGTCGCCGGACTCACCGTCCCGCTGGCCGGACGCGAGGTGACCGCCCGCGACCTGGACCTGGTGAACTTCACCTGGGATCGGTATCTGGCGCGGGAGAAGAATGTGCCGCGGGTCGCGGCCTATATCGGCCAGAACGATCACGCCGTCGCGATCCTGGGCTACGAGATCGCCGAGATGGACGATATGGATGCCGGTGATGTGCTGACCCGCGTCCCAACTGGGCGCTACGCGAAATTCGTTGTCTCCGATAAGCCCTACGATCTGCTGCGCACCGCATGGGCGCAGGTCCGCAAGGCCGAAAGCGCGGGCACCATCACCCGCTCACACACCGCGGAAATCGAGCGCTACACGGGACCGACGTCCGTCGAGGTCTACGTCTCGCTGGACTGAGTTTTCAAGGTGTAGTGGACGACGTGACGGTCCAGCTCCACGAAGCGGCTCTCGAAGGGAAACAAGCTATCGTCCACTCGAGTGGACGTATACCCTTCGGGCTGCTGGGGCGTCACGTCCGGACCGCCTCGGATCCTGCTCGATTGTCGACGCTGCAGGCCTCATCCGTCGGCACGACTATGTAGCCGGCCCGATCGGTCGGTGGGCGCACGCTGCCCACTACTGCAACGGCCACCGACGCTTCACTGGACTCGGCTTTCCCACACTGCGACGGGGTGCGCCCACAAGTGCCCGGCGGCCGAACCCTCCCCCATCCGATTCTCGTCGCAATCGACATCGACCACATCGAGATCGAGACATGACCACTGAGTACGGCCATGAACCCAGCCCTCGGACGTTCCCACTCACAGCATCAGGTTTCGAGCGAATCGAGATCGAGGACCGTTTACGGCCACAGATGCGTCCGAGGTGATCGGCGCAACCCGTACGGGGCAAACCCGTGTCCGGCCTCGCGCTCCGGCGACGATCTTCCGGGCGAACTCGATACTCAACCGCGCCCGGATACCGCAAAGCCGGGCCGAAGAGTTCTCCGGCCCGGCTTACCTCGGATGAGGCGGGTGACTACTCAGCGCCGATGATGAACGCTTCCAGCTGCTGACGTGCGATGTCGTCGGCCAGCTGCTTCGGCGGGGACTTCATCAGGTAGGCCGAGGCTGGCAGGACGGGGCCGCCGATGCCGCGGTCCTTGGCGATCTTCGCCGCGCGCACCGCATCGATGATGATGCCGGCCGAGTTCGGCGAATCCCACACCTCGAGCTTGTACTCCAGGTTCAGCGGCACATCACCGAAGGCGCGGCCCTCGAGACGCACGTATGCCCACTTGCGGTCGTCGAGCCAGCCGACGTGATCGGACGGGCCGATGTGCACATCGTTGGCGCCCAGCTCCTTCTTGAGGTTGCTGGTGACGGCCTGGGTCTTGGAGATCTTCTTCGACTCCAGGCGCTCGCGCTCGAGCATGTTCTTGAAGTCCATATTGCCGCCGACGTTCAGCTGCATGGTGCGGTCGAGCTGCACGCCGCGGTCCTCGAACAGCTTGGCCATCACGCGGTGGGTGATGGTTGCGCCGACCTGGCTCTTGATGTCGTCACCGACGATGGGAACGCCTGCCTTGGTGAACTTTTCGGCCCACACCGGATCGGAGGCGATGAACACCGGCAGCGCGTTGACGAAGGCGACGCCGGCGTCGATGGCGCACTGGGCGTAGAACTTGTCCGCCTCTTCCGAGCCGACGGGCAGGTAGGAGACCAGGACGTCGACCTTGTTGTCCTTCAGCACCTTCACGACGTCGACCGGCTGCGCCTCGGACAGCTCGATGGTCTCGGCGTAGTACTTGCCGATACCGTCCAGCGTCGGACCGCGCTGCACGACAACGTCGCTGGGCGGCACGTCGGAGATCTTGATGGTGTTGTTCTCGCTGGCGAAGATCGCCTCGGCCAGGTCGAAGCCGACCTTCTTGGCGTCGACGTCGAACGCGGCGACGAATTTGACGTCGCGGACGTGGTACTTGCCGAACTTGACGTGCATCAAACCGGGCACGGTCGCGGTCTCGTCCGCGTCCTTGTAGTACTGCACGCCCTGGACCAGCGAGGAAGCGCAGTTACCAACGCCGACGATGGCGACGCGAACTTCGGTGGCAGTTTCAGCCTTCTTGTCTTCACTCATGGCCGATATTTCCCTCTTTCTGTGGTGCCGCCTTCGTCGATTGCTCCGCCGCAATCAACTCGTTGAGCCAGCGCACTTCGCGCTCGCTTGATTCCAGACCGAGCTGGTGGAGCTGGCGGGTGTAGCGATCCAGCGAGCCACTGGCCTTCTTGATCGCTTCCCGCAGACCCTCTCGGCGCTCCTCGACCTGCCGTCGCCTGCCTTCCAGAATCCGCATCCGCGCTTCCGCGGGGGTGCGGCTGAAAAACGCCAGGTGGACGCCGAAGCCGTCGTCGGTGTAGTTCTGCGGTCCGGTGTCGGCGAGCAGTTCGGTGAACCGCTCCCGCCCGGTCGCAGTCAGTTGATAGACCCGTCGCGCACGACGGGTGACGCCCGCGACGTTCTCCTCGGCGATCAGCCCATCGGTCTGCATGCGACGCAGCGTCGGATAGAGCGATCCGTAGGAGAAGGCCCGAAACGGCCCGAGCAATCCGGTCAGCCGCTTGCGCAGCTCGTATCCGTGCATGGGCGCTTCGAGGAGCAGCCCGAGGATTGCCAACTCGAGCATCGGGCTTCACCCCCTGACTGTCTATTCAGACCTAACCGATGGATGCGACTCCCCACTATATCGGACCGATATAAACGTGCATAGTCAACGCCGATACATAGAGCCGTCGACGCAGCTAGACATCGATTTGCCCCACCCCCGCCAGACCACCCGGCCACCAACGGCGCTCGCCTCGGGACGGTCACGCGCACCGATTCGCGCGCCGCGCTCGGTTTCGCCCGGCGATTTCGTGCGCGGCGTGACAAAAGGTGCGCGGGAGCGCATACCGCTAGCGAGGCGAGCTATCTGGATGCGGTGTTAGGGCGGATCGAAGTCGCCGGTGTGCACGGTAGTGGTGAAGGCGGACTATTCGGCTGGGGTGGAGGCCAGTGTCGGGGCGGTTGGGTTCTTGGAGTCACGAACGCCGACCATGCCACCGTTCAGGTGGGCGACCTCCACACATTCTTGGCCCCATGTCCCCCTGCTGTCCAAGCTCACGGTAGGAGGGCAGCATCGCGTGCCCTTTCAGGAGCCCTCCCACCACGGCTCCGTGTCCTCCACGGCGACGAACTCGAAAAAGTCCATGTTGCTGATCGCCAGGTTGCTCGCAAGCGATCCGACCATGCGGCAGGGAAGGACGGCGGGCTGCCCTGGGGTGTCGTACAGGTCGACAGCGGTCAGCGGTCGGTCAGGCTCAGCAAAGGTCTTGGAATCGGCGAGAACGACCAGCGTGGTGTACTCCTCGGTATGCGCCTTGGACGGCGGGACCAGCGCCGGGACCTGACCCGGCAGCAGACCCTCGAAGGCTCGGTCGTCGACGACCAACGCCGACAGCGGATAGTGCTCCACGTCGATCTCGTCCAGGTCCAGGTCTGCGCCGACCCAGCCATCCTCGTCGACCCCGCCCAACTCGTCGAGCAGGACGTGCCAGCTCTCCTCGTCGTCGAAGAAGGTACGGACCAGCAGTACGTCAGCGGTGGAGGGCAGTGCCGGGAAGGACCGGTGCCGCAGCGCCGTCGGCGCGGGGAAGGCCGGACGGCCGCCGTCCCCCTGGTACATGCCGCACACGTCCATGTCGCGCACCAGGTGGTCGAACGTGAGTGCGCCGCCCAGCAGGTCGGCCAGGATCTCACCGAGTCGGGCCGACGGAACCCGGACACCGCGCCCGGGTATCGCCGCCAGATCCACCAGCAACGGCCCGTCCCCGCCGTACACCACCGGAATGTCCGCCAAGACGGCAACCGGCGGCACTGGGCCACCTTCCACGAGAAGCGCCGGGACATTTCCGCCGTGCATGAAGTCCCACCCGCAGTCCTCGATCGATCGCAGCCGCACTCCGCCGCCCCCGACGACGAGCACATCGCCTTCCCGGCGGCCCCCGATCTCGTCAAGTAGCCCGCCCCACAGTGCCGTGCCGTCCTCGTAGCAGGTACAGACCAACAACACTTCACCGGGCTCCGGCTGGGGAAGCCTAGGAAAGGACATGACTCTCCTCCGAAAGACTGCGGCCGTCGCCTCGTCGTAATTGGTCCTGGCCGTGGGGCTGCGTCCTGCAGGACATCCCGGTCAGCCGCGACTCGTAGATGACGTGCCCGGACTCGGTAGCCGACCGATTACGCACCGCCGCAAGCGAGCCGACCTCTCGACATCATCGGCAACACGTCGAAAGCTGACCTGCACAGCAGCGACAGTAGCCGACCCTCGAGATCGGGGTGCTTTCGATACCACCACGCTCGCCAACTCGAATCCCCCTGCTGCGCAAAGTAACTGGCGAAGATCATCACCCAACCAATCAGCAAGAGGAAGCGGAATCTCAAAAACATGGCGGATCCGCCATGTCACCGCGATCCATTCTGAGATGCCGCCATAGCGCGTCGTCGCCATCAACGCCTCACTTCTCGAAAGGCACCGCGCGCGCGACCGCGCCCGCTGGAGTCAGCAGTAGATATCCGGACTCGTTGAACTTGTTGCCCGCGTAAATGGTTACGTACGGGCCGTTCTTCGGTATGCCGAAACTGTTGTACGCACCGGCATCGTTGATCTCGACATCCATATGCGTGACAAAGCCGTTGGCCACCCGCAGGGTGCTCGGCGCGCTCGCGAGCGCATCACTGATCGCGGCGACATTCAGCTGCGCGAGATCAACGGCGGCTTTATCGGCCTTGCGGCTGGTCACGCTGCTCGACTGCTGGAAGCCGCCGCGGTAGTCGTAGCCGATCAACCGATTCGGCTCGCCCGGCACCGCACGCGACACGATGGCGTATTCCGGATACAACGTCAGGTGATCGATCTTCAGATCGCCGAATTTGTCGCGGTATTTCCCCAGGAACAGCGTGAGCCCTTCTGGGGTAAGCAGATTCGGCGTCGCGATCACGCTCGGTTGCACCGATCCCAGATCCACGACAACCGGTGCTGCAGCAGGGGCGGGTTCGGTATCCGATACACCGCTGGTCAGTACGAAGGCGGCGACCGCGGCACAGACAGCGCCGGCCCCGACCGCAATCCGATACCAGCGCCGACGATTCGATCGAGGCGGCTGCGGTGGCGGCGCGGCGCCGCTGGGTCGTTGCAGATCGTCGACCAATTGCGCCAGTTCGCCAAGGGTTTTCGCCTCGCCGGCCAGTTCGGTGAGGGCCTGATGCTCATCCTCGCTCAGCTGACCGTCGCCGCGCGCATTGTCGATCAGTTGGCGGGTGGTGTCACGATCGACATCGCGTGCCCGGGTGTGATCGGGATAACGTCCACCGGTTCCGGCTCGACGCAACAGGTTTCGGGGAGGCGGCGATTCGCTCGACACCAGATCAGCTACGGCGGACGGTACTTGCAGATCACCGACGAGGCGTTCGAGCTCACCGACCGTCCTCGCGGTCTCGGCCTGCGCGATACGGTCGCGATATTCATCGGCGCCGAGCTGCCCTTCCGCATAGGCCGCATCCAGCACACTGGACGCGTTGGCACGGTCGAGGTCACGCGCGCGCATACGTCCGGATGCTGCCGTTGACCGCCCGGATGTGGCGGGGGACACGGGAGAATCGTAATCCGCCGATGCCGGTAACGCCCCAGTTCAACAATGAATACCGGTCGGTCGATCCCACACAGCCCAGCGCGGCCCGCGCCCGGCCCCGCTACTCTGGTTCTCGTGCGAATTCAGCGACAGGTGGTCGACTACGCTCTCAAGCGTCGGTCGCTGCTCGCTGACGTCTATGCGGGCCGTGTCGATGTCGGCGAGGTTTGTGATGCCAATCCCTACCTCTTACGTGCGGCGAAGTTCCACGGTCGGGGGAGCGAGGTGACATGCCCGATCTGCCGGAAAGAGCAGTTGACGCTCGTATCCTGGGTCTACGGCGACGGCCTCGGCCCGATGGCGGGATCGGCTCGCACACCAGAGGAATTGATACGCCTCGCCGAGACTCGCGAGGAGTTCTCGGTCCATGTCGTCGAGGTATGCCGGAGCTGCAGCTGGAATCATCTGGTGCAGTCCTATGTGCTCGGTACCGCTCCGTCGCCGACGCGGCGGCGCACGGGCACCAGGGCCAACCGGCGCACCGCAGCCGAATGATGTGCCAGGTCATCTGCCCGTCGGGTGACACGCGGAGCCTCGACGCGTCCGCCGCGGCGATAATCGCCGCACCGCGCCCCGCAGACCGTTACGAGTTATGGAGATCTTGTCAGTGAATTCGCCCTACGAGACTTCCCCCTACGGCGATGAACCGCACGGCGGCCGGACTCAGCGAAGTTCACCACAGCCTCCGAACCCGTATCCCGGGCAGCGACCGGCTGGTCCCCCACCCGGTCGGCCGGGTCCCGGTGGTCCGCGGCCCCCGCAGGGCGGGTATCCCGGTGAACCGCCGCGCGGTCCGCAGCCGCCGCCGCGTCGACCGGTTCCGCCGCCGCAGGGCCGTCCGCCGCAAGGGCGACCGCTACCCGATAACGCCCCGCCCGGCGCGCAGTCCACGCAGAAGATCGAACGCCCGAATCGGCAGCCCGGTTCGCTGACCGACGCCGTCGCCGAACGCAACCGCCGCACGGCCCCGCCCACCGGTCCCCGACCGGCCAGCCCGCGGCCCGGTCAGGATCGCCCCGGCCAGGATCGGCCCGGGGCCCGGCGCCCCAACGGCTCCGGCCCCACCACCGGCGAGCGCCGCGCGACCGCGGGCGCGCCGCCCTCAGGGCCGCCGCCGCGCCGCAATGGCGGTAACGGTGGTTCGGGCGGACCGGGCGGTCGTCGTCCCGGTGCGAAGAAGAAGTCGCCGTGGCGGATCGTGCGCCGGGTCATCTACGTCCTGCTAGCCCTGTCCATCATTTTGCCGAGCACGGTCTTCCTGATCGCCTACACCACGGTTTCGGTACCCCAGCCGGGTGACCTCAAAACCAACCAGGTCGCGAATATCCTCGCCAGCGACGGCACCACGGTGATCAGCAAGGTCGTACCGCCGGAGGGCAACCGCACCGACGTCACCATCGACCAGATTCCGCCGCATGTGCGCAATGCCGTGATCGCGGCCGAGGACCGGGACTTCTACACCAACCCGGGCTTCTCGGTTTCCGGCTTCATGCGCGCCGCCCGGGATCAAGCCCTCAACAGGGAGAGCGCGGGCGGTGGCTCGACCATTACCCAGCAATACGTGAAGAACGCGCTCGTCGGTGACGAACACTCACTGACCCGCAAGATGCACGAGCTGGTCATCTCGGCGAAGATGGCGCGGCAGTGGAGCAAGGACGAAATCCTCGCCGCCTACCTGAACACCATCTACTTCGGTCGCGGTGCGTACGGCATCGATGCCGCCGCCAAGGCCTACTTCGCCAAGCCGGTCTCGGAGCTCACCGTGGCCGAGGGCGCGGTGCTCGCCGCCACCATCCAGCAGCCCTCCGGCCTGGATCCGGAGAAGAATCCCGAGGGCGCGAAGTTCCGCTGGAATTATGTGCTCGACGGCATGGTCTCCGGCGGCAATCTGAAGGCCGAAGAGCGCCAGACCCAGCAGTTCCCGCAGGTGGTCCCCGTGACCTCCAACAAGGACAAAGGCCTGGACGCCGGGCCCGAAGGTCTGATCAAGACCCAGGTGCTCAAGGAGCTGGCGGCCGCGGGCATCAGCGAACAGCAGCTCAATACCGCTGGCCTGTCGATCACCACAACGATCGATCCGAAGGCACAGCAGGCCGCCGTCGACGCCGCGCAGAAGAAGATGCAGGGCGAACCGGAAAAGCTGCGCGCCGCAGTGGTTTCAGTGGATCCGAAGACCGGTGCGGTGCGCGCCTACTACGGCGGCGACGACGGTCAGGGCTACGACTTCGCCAATGCCGGTCTGCAGCCGGGATCCTCGTTCAAGGTCTTCGGTCTCGCGGAGAACCTGGAATTGGGCAAACCGCTGTCGGAGATGTATGACAGTTCGCCGATCACTGTGAACGGCATCAAGATCACGAATGTCGAAGGCGAGCAGTGCGGCACCTGCACCATCGCCGAGGCGCTCAAGCGCTCGCTGAACACCAGCTTCTACCGCATGGAGCTGGATATGCAGAACGGTCCGGCGAAGATCGCCGATATGGCGCACAAGCTCGGCATTCCGGAGACCATTCCGGGCGTCGGCAAGAGC
This sequence comes from Nocardia sp. NPDC050412, assembly GCF_044458825.1. Taxonomy (NCBI): domain Bacteria; kingdom Bacillati; phylum Actinomycetota; class Actinomycetes; order Mycobacteriales; family Nocardiaceae; genus Nocardia; species Nocardia sp. NPDC050412. The sequence goes on along the minus strand of NZ_JBITIJ010000014.1, from coordinate 132,063 downwards.
CTGGTCGAGCCGGACGGTTCCCCGCCGAACAACGGCATCGTGCTCGGTCAGTACCAGGCCAGGGTGCTGGATATGGCCTCGGCCTACGCGACGCTGGCCGCCTCCGGCGTCTACCGCGCACCGCACTTCGTCACCAAGGTGGTGAGCGCCGACGGGCAGGTGCTGCTCGACCGCGGTGATGTCGCCGGTGAACAGCGAGTCTCGGCGGCGGTCGCGGACAACGTCACCGACGCGATGAAGCCGATCGCGGCGTGGTCGCGCAATCACAACCTGGCCAACGGCCGCGAGTCGGCGACCAAGACCGGTACCGCCCAGCTCGGCGACACCGGCGAGAACAAGGACGCCTGGATGGTCGGCTACACCCCGTCGCTGTCCACCGCGGTGTGGGTCGGCTCCATCGATAACTCGGCGCTGCGCAACTACAGCGGCGGCATGGTCTACGGCTCCGGTCTGCCCTCGGATATCTGGAAGGCCACCATGGACGGTGCTCTGGACGGCACCCCCAAGGAAAACTTCCCGAAGCCGCCCCCGATCAAGGGCCAAGCTGGTGTGCCCGCGTGGTCCGCACCGTTCACCCCGCCGTCGACCACGGAGTCGCCGCTGATCCCGCCGATCCAGATCGTCCCGAATACGATCGACACCCCGTTCGGACCGATCCAGATCCCCGGCGTGCAACCGCAGACGCAGCAGCGCCAGCCGCAACAACAACAGCAGCAGCCGGAGTCGACGCCGATGCCGGGACAGCCGACGGCGAACTCCGACGGTTCGATGCCGACGACCACCGGATCGCCACAATCCGGTGGCACCGGTAACGGCAACGGCAGTCAACCGACCCGCACCCGGTAGCCTCGGGTGCCGTGACCGAACCGCAACTCGTGGACGAGCGGACGAACGCAAGAGCGCCGCAGACCGACGGGATGCCGTCCGGTGCAACACAGTCCGGCGGCGCGACGCACTATGTCGCGCCCGCGCCGCTGGCACCGGATCTGCGCTCGGCCGACGGCCGAGATCGCCCCAGCCGCAATGATTCCCTGACCGCGCAGCTGAGCACGGTCGTCGGCGGCCCGGTCGGTGACCACGCGCTCATCGGCCGGGTCCGGTTCTGGACCCCGATGCGGGTGTTGCTCGCCTTCGCACTGGTGTTCCTCGCGCTCGGCTGGGCGAGCAAGGCGGGCTGCATCCAGCAGACGACCACCTCCGACGGTTCGCTCACCCTCGACTGGAACAACGGCCGCCAGTACATCGCCATGTGCTACTCGGATACCGTGCCGCTCTACGGCGCGGAACGGCTGAACGAGGGCGCCTTCCCATACAAGAAGGAATGGACCGAGCAGACCCCGGACGGCGGCCGAGAGACCAGGTACATGGAGTATCCGGTGCTGTCCGGGCTCTATCAGTACGCGGCGATGCAGGTCGCCAAGACCTGGGATGCCTCCCCGCTGCCCGGTGCGCTGCAGGTTGTCATCTACTTCAATGTGGTCGCGGTGGGTCTGGCCTTCGCCTGGCTGGTCACGGTATGGGGCTCGGCACAACTGGCGGGGCGGCGGGTTTGGGATGCCGCGCTGGTCGCCTGTTCGCCGCTGGTTATCGTGCACGCGTTCACCAACTTCGACGCGCTCGCGACGGCTTTCGCCGCCACCGGCCTGCTCGCCTGGGCCCGCCGACGACCGTTGCTCGCGGGTCTGCTGCTCGGACTCGGCGGTGCGGCCAAGCTCTACCCGCTGCTACTACTCGGGCCGATCGTGGTGTTGTGCCTGCGCGCCGACCCACTGCAGCGGGTGCCGAGCGCACGGCTCGGGCTCCGGTTGAGCGATATCGACAGCTGGCGTACCGCGATGACCTGGCTGCGCGAAACCCCGTATCGCACGCAATTTCTCAGCGCCCGGCCGCTCGGCGCGGCCGCCTTGACCGTTGCGGCCGCGGCGGGCACCTGGCTGGTGGTGAACGTGCCGATCGCACTGCTGTATCCCGATGGCTGGCGGGAGTTCTTCCGGCTCAACACCACTCGGCACGCCGATCCGGATTCCATCTACAACGTCATCACCTCGTTCACCGGCTGGGCCGGATTCGACGGCGAGATCGGACATGTCGAACAGCCGACCATCCTGAATCTGGTGTCGCTGCTGGTATTCGTCGCCGCCTGCGCGGCGATCGCCTATATCGCGCTCACCGCCCCGCGCCGGCCGCGCCTGGCCCAGCTGTGCTTCCTGGTCGTCGCCGCCTTCCTGATCACCAATAAAGTGTGGAGCCCGCAGTATTCGCTGTGGCTGGTGCCGCTGGCCGTGCTCGCGCTGCCGCATCGCCGAATTCTGTTGGCCTGGATGACCATCGACGCGCTGGTCTGGGTGCCGCGAATGTTCTACTACCTCGGCCTGGACCGCAAGGGCCTGCCCGAGCAGTGGTTCACGGGCACTGTCGGGCTGCGCGATATCGCGGTACTCGCGCTGTGCGCCTTGATCATTCGACAGATCTACCGACCGGAGGAGGATCTGGTCCGGCGCGATTTCGTCGACGATCCGGTCGGCGGCGTCGTCGATCGCGCACCGGACCCGCTGCTGCCCTGGCTGCCGGAGGCGCTGCGGCCGAGGACGGCTCTGGTACGCGCTTAGCTGGTGCGCAGGAAGCGCGCCTGCCTGGCGGGTTCGTGTGGCAGCAGATCCAGATCCAGCTGCCACGCGCTGCCGGTCCACGGATCGAACAGCGGGGTGCCGTCGACCGTCGGCAGATGACGGCAGGACTGCGACAGCATCGCCACCGTCCCATCGCTGGACTCGGATTCGTCGGTGCCAACGATCACCGTGGACAGCCCGATCAAATCACCGCGCACCAGCAACGTCGCGATGCGGTGGGCGTCCGCGCTCTGGTATCCGTGCGGGAAGTCCGCGGCGAGCAGGACCCTGTGCTCGGTCGGTGGCGTGAAATTCCCACTGGAATAAGCCAATTCGGCCAGGTCAGCGGCCTCTACCAGGGTCTGCAGCCGCGCCGAGATATCGCCGAAATCGGTGATCGGCGGGCCGTTCAGCACCGGGGTAAGCGGACCGACGAGCTGGCTGAACGCTCCCGTCAGATCGATCATGTCGACCAGGGTGCGCCGACCGGGATCGGCCGCGAGCAGTCGCGCGAGCACCGCACCGACGACCGGGGTCGCCGCGGCCGAAGATTCGGTATCGATCCACAGCGGGCGGGTCAGCGGCACCGGCACACAGTACGGAATGCGCAGCGGCCCGCGCTCATTCGCGTAGAGTTCGCCGAGTCGAATGCCGTCGCTCGGCGTCGGCGCACCGTCCCAGGCGGGCGAATCCCAGGACGCGAGTGACGGCGGCAATTGCCGATCGGCTTCGGCGAGTTCGCGTATGAGCGCTTCGCTATCGCCCAGGTGGTTCCCCTCCGCGGTGGCGATCAGATCGTCACAGCGACGCTGTGCCGCCTGCCTGGCCTCCTCGGCGGCCGGGGTGTTCCTGGTCGCCGGATCCGAAACCGCCGCGGACAGTTCCTGATCCAGCCTCTGCATGGCGTAGTCACGCGCGGAGATGAGTGCGGCGGCCGAGCGCGCGGCATCCTCGAAGATCATCCACAGGCGTTCGAGTCCGTGCGCGACCTCGAGCGGCGCCGGACCGGCGCCCCGGGAGTCGGGACCGCTGATGGTGTCCTGACCGCTGGTCCGGCCCGGATTGCGGACCGGTTCGGCTCCCCGCAGGTCGGCCGCGCTGTGTTGGACGGACTGCGGTGTCGCCGCTTCGTCGACCTCGACGCCGTGCGCGGTGAGCAGCACAGCAAGACCACCGGCATAGCCCTGACCGACTGCGCGCAACTTCCAGTCGGTTCCGCGCCGATACACCTCCAGGCAGATCAGCGCGGTCTCTCCCGCCGATGGAGTGATCGCGAATTCCGCTGTAGCGACATCGTTCACGGCGAGTTCAGCGGTGACCGCACCGAGTCCATCCGCCTGCGCGGGCGCGGCCGGATCGGCGCTGACCACCAGTAGCACCGCTTCGGCGTCGGCGCGCACCTCGCCGAGCCGGATGGTGACGCCGCCCTCGGACAGCGTCACCCCCGCGGTCTCGGTCTGGTTGTAGAACACGAAATCGCCGGTATCGAAGACCCGCAGGTTCTGCGCCACCACGAGCGCCGAAACATCCAGGGCAGCCCCGGCTTTCGCGCTGAATCGAACGATATCGCCGGTCAGCACCATATTCTGACCGGCCTTCAGCTGAATCACGTTGTCCGCCCCGTTATTTCGTGCAGTTGTCGCTCAATTACCCAGGAACCGGCCCAGCTGTGGCACCGCTTCACCGGGATGTTTGGCCTGGAAGCCCTCGCCGAGCGCCTGCAACTTCCAATCGCTGCCGACCCGGAACAGCTTGGCCATCGCCATCGCGGTGAACGCCATACCGCCTGCCATGGTGTACCTGGCCAGCTCGCCGTTGTTGGCGCCATCGACCAAGCGGCAGAACGCATTCTGGACTTGTTCGAAGGTGTGGCCCTTATAGGAGGTCACGATGAACACCAGCGTGCTGACATGCGCCGGGATACGGGTCAGGTCGACCAGAATGACCTCGTCGTCGCCCTCGCCCTCACCGGTGAGGTTGTCGCCCTGGTGTCGGACCGAACCGTCCTTGGAGGTCAACTGTCCGTAGTAGGCCACATCCACCACATTCATATCGGCGAACATCACCACCGACGCGTCGAGGTCGATATCGACGGTCCGGTTGCCGAACATGCCGCGGCTGCGCACCGGATCCCAGCCCAGACCCATCTTCACGAAGGTCAGCGCGGAGCCGCCCTCCTTGCGCAGGGTGACCCGCTGGCCCTTGAGCAGGCTGACCGGACGATCCTTGCTCAGGCTGATCTCACCGGGCGGCTGCTGCTGCGCGGCGGGCTGGGCGGGCGGCGGATAGCCCTGGCCCGGTCCGGGCTGTCCGGGCGGCGGGTAACCACCGGGTCCGGGCGGCGGCGGGTAGCCCTGTCCGGGCGGCGGGTAGCCGGGTCCGCCTTGCGGGTAGCCCTGCTGTGTCGGTGGGTACTGCGGCTGCTGCTGCGTCGGGTACGTGGGCTCGGGCGGTGGCGGGTAGCCCGGTGTGGGCTGGGCAGGCTGGTAGGACGGAGGCGGCGGGACCTGCGTCGCGGCCGGGGACTCGTCGACGGTGACACCGTGATCGGTGACCAATGCCGCGAAACCACCCGCGTAGCCCTGGCCGACCGCGCGCACCTTCCACTCACTCTGGCGCCGGTACAGCTCGAGCGCGATCACGATCGACTCGGTGTTCAAACCGTCGATGCGGTACTCGTACAGCCGATTACCCGCTGAATCCGACACGATCGCCGTCGGCGCGGGGAACCGGCCGAAATTGCTGGTCGCGTCGTCCAGAGTGATCACCGCGCGGATCTGCGCGATATCCGCGGGCACCGCATTCAGCGCGACCGCCAGCGACGCGGGCTGCCCGGCCGGCGCGGGCTGGAGATTCACCCCGGGGCCATTGGGCTGATTGAAGAAGACGAAGTCCGCGTCGGAACGGACCTTCCCCGACTCGGTGACCAATAGCGCGGACAGGTCCGCGGGTGCGGTCAGCTGGACGGAGATCACCACGTCATTGGCGGCCAGCGGGCCATTCTGACCCTTGGCGAGTGTTGCGGACAAGTTCGACCCTTCGCTTGTCGGTGCGTACGGTGCCACTCTACGAGAAACGTGCCGCACACGATCCGAAGTAACTCCTCGCCGTGGCCCATACGAGTACTCCAAGATCGGTTAGGGTGGCGAAACGCGGTCGGAATGGCGGGCGATATACCCGTGTTCCCCCTACCAGACAGCAGGCAAACTCCCTATGGCGCAACTGTTCGAGCAGTCGAAAAAGGTGATCGAGGCACACCTCGCCGGATCGAGTATCCGCGCGATTTCCGGCTCGATGGTCGCCTACGAAGGAAATGTACAGTTCAAATCGGCCGGTTTCGGCGGCGGCGACGGCGTACTCGCCGGGCTCAAGCGGCGCGCCACCGGCGAGAAGCTGTCGCTGATGGAATGCAGCGGCAACGGCCGGGTCTTCTTCGCGGTCAACGGTCAGCACGTCACCGTCGTCAATCTGAATAACGAGACGCTGCAGGTCGAATCGCAGCAGTTGCTGTGCTTCGCCGGAAACCTGCGCACCGATGTGCGTTTCGCCGGTCTGCGCGGTGCCTCCTCGGGTGCCGGCCTGTTCACCACCACGGTGACCGGACAGGGACAGGTGGCACTGCTCTCGGCGGGCGGTCCGCTGATCCACCTGGAGGTTTCGCCGCAGTATCCGCTGATCGTGGATCCGGATGCCTTCGTCGCCTGCCAGGGCAATCTCAATCAGTCGTTCGTCACCGATGTTTCGTGGCGTACCTTCGTCGGCCAGGACGCCGGGGAGGCGTTTTCGCTCCGCTTCGACGGTCAGGGCCTCGTTTTGATCCAACCGGCGGAACGGTAAGGGGGCCGACGATGTTCGAGAAGGTCAACGGCAAGGTCGTCAAGGTCGACGTCGGAATGGCGGGCGGTGTGGTCGCGCGCAACGGCGCGATGCTGTTCTACACCGGCGATATTTCCTTTGCGCCGCATCAGATTCCAGGAGCCGCACCCGGAATGGGCGGTGGCGGCGTCATGCGGATGGCGGGTCGGATGATGGCCGGTGAGCACGAGCGCACCATGCTGGCCACCGGTAATGGCGAGGTGCACTACGGGTTCGCCGGGCTGGAAGTGCATGTGGTGCAGATGCAGCCGGGCGCGGTGCTGCGCGTCGAGGCCTCGCGGCTGCTGGCCAATACCGCCGCGCTGCAGAGTTCGATTGTGTCCGTGATGAGTTCGGGCGGTGGTGGCGGCGGCGGGCTGATGGGTGCATTGCGCGGAGCGGCCAGTGGTGCGCTGACCGGTCAAGGGATGTTCACCACGCAGCTGTCCGGACAGGGCGCGGCGGTGCTGCTGGCACATGGCGGATTCCTGGAACTGCCGGTGGGCGGGCCGAATCCTATCGTGGTGGATCCGCAGGCCTTCGTCGCCGCCTACGGCAATGTGCAAACCGAGTTGAAGACGGCGTTGAGCTGGCGCGATGCGGTGGGTCGCGGTTCCGGCGAGGCGATGCAATTGCATTGCGTCGGACAGGGTGTCGTTTACGTGCAGGCCTCGGAAGAGAAGTTGTGAACCATGACCGATATCTTGAATCCGCTGAATCTCGGTGAGAGCGACAATCTTCCGGGCAACAGCTACGCCTACTGCATCGATCTGAACAAGCCGTGGTTCATGCGCAAGGGCGCGATGATCGCCTACTACGGCGATATGCGGTTCCAGATGCTCACCCACGGATTGCAGGGCGGGCTGCTGCATATGGTCTCGCAGCAGTTCTCCGCACCGCTGTTCACCGGCGACTATGTGATCGCGGAGGGCCACGGCAAGCTGATCATTGGCGACCGCGGTTACGACATCAATTCCTATGACCTCGAGGACAATGGCAACCTGACCATCCGCGCCGCCAATCTGCTCGCCTTCGAGCCGGGGCTGTCGCTGAATCAGTCCATCGTTCCCGGATTTCTCACCCTCATCGGCACCGGTAAGTTCCTGGCCTCCTCCAATGGCCCGGTCATGTTCGCCGAACCGCCGCTGCGCGTGGATCCGGAAGCCCTCGTCGGCTGGGCGGATTGCCCGTCCCCCAGCCACCACTACGACCAGCGCTGGGTCTCCAGCTTCCTGGCCGCCGGTGCGGCCCGGTTCGGGGTGAACTCCGGTGAGGAACGCCAGTTCGACTTCACCGGTGCCGGAACGGTTCTCATCCAGTCCAGTGAGAAGATCCTCAGCGATTCCGCGCTGGTCCGCACCATCGAGGGGCAATTGCAGAGCGGTGTGACCGTCGGCGGCCTACAGCGATTGCAGGGCATCATCGCCCAGCAATTGGGTGCTCAACAGCAAAATTACTGATCCGGATGACCGGAGGATCATCCCCGGGTCCTTCCTTCGGCGGACTCGGCAAGCCCGGACGGGCGAATAGCTTCCCAACAGTAGGCATAGTGTTGGGAGGCACTCATGGGTATCGGACTCGTGATCGCGATCGTCGCGGTCATCGCGCTGGTGGTGAAGCGGTTCTACGGCGAACCGATGAATGCCCGCGATACTTTCGGACTACCGGTCATCCTCTTGGCGATCGGCATATACAGCCTCACCAAGATCGCCGACCTCAACGGTACCGATATCACCTGGCTGATCATCGGCGGCGCCGTCGGTCTCGCCTTCGGCGCCCTACGCGGCACCACCGTCGGCATCTTCACCCGCGACGGCCACCTGTGGCAGCGCTACACCGTGCGCACCGTGATCGTCTGGGCCGTATCGATGACCGCGGGCTTCGCCATCAGCGCCCTAGGCACCACTATGGGCATGCACCACGACGCCCGCCCCACCACCCTGTCCATCGGCATCAGTATGGTCGGTGAAATGCTCACCCTCGGTGTGCGCGCCTTCTCCACCGGAGTCCCGTTCGCCCCGGACAAGACCTCGTCCAGCTCCCTACTCGACCGCATCGCGCCACAGGCAACGCCGAAATCCGCGCCGGAACTCCCCTTCCCGACGAATCCCTCGTACCCTCGCCCGGACCGCCCCGCGACGGAGGGCCATCCCGCGGCACCGAAACATCTGTATTCCAACCCGTCTCACCCCGAACCCGACGCCGCGGCCAACCCGTCCGCTTCAAACCACCCCTACCAACCGCCCCGCCTCGATCACTCCCCGACCCTCCGCGAAGCCCTCGACTGGCTCAACCGCACCCGAAACCGCTGACCTCGTTATCATCACGCGACCGGAAGGACTGGCGGGCTTGCCCGTCAGTCCTTCCGCGCCAGCCCGAAACGCGCCGCGAACGCCGACATTTCGTCGAACTGCACGGCCTGGTCAGTGGCGGTAGCGCCGACAATGATCCGGGTCACGCCTTGTGCAACGAATCCGTCGACCCGATCCTGCGGCATATCGATCGAGCCCCATCGGGTGTATTCCAATGTGGCCGGATCTCGGCCCGCCGCAACGGCGGTGGACTTCGCCAGATCCCACTGGTGCGCACGTTCGGCGGGCATCAGCATCCCGCCCGGGAAGTATCCATCGCCGCGTCGTCCCACCCGCCGCGCCGCCGCCCGACTCGATCCGCCGATATGGATCGGCAACTGGTCTCCGCCATGGGGTTTCGGGTATACGCACAGCTTGTCGAACGAAAAGAATTCGCCGTGGAAGTCGACACCATCCGCACCGCCGCCCCACAGCAGGCGCAGCACATCGATCGCCTCTTCGGTTCGACGACCACGGGATGCGAAGTCCACCCCCACCGCGGCGGCCTCACCCGGCAAGGTGCCGAGTCCGACTGTCAGCAAACGCATTCGGCCCTTGGACAGCACATCGATGGTCGCCAGCCGCTTGGCCAGTACCACCGGATGCCGATACGGCAGCAGCAGCACACCGGTGCCCAACAGGATCCGGTCCGTTGCCGCGGCGACGAAACTCAGACAATCGAGCGGATCGGGAAACGGCAGTGTCGGTGGCATTTCGTACTCGCCGACCACCGCACCCGGATAGAGAGCGATATGGTCCGGCAGGTAGATCGACTCGAAACCGCACGCCTCGGCATGTTGCGCGAACGCCATCAGCCGGTCCGGATCGGTACCGTAATACGGTGTGCTGTAATTGATTCCGAACTTCATCGGGACACCGCCGCCGAATCGAGCTGGTCGCGCAGTTGCGATCGCACCGCATGCAACCGATCGATTGCCACCTCGACTTCGTCGAGCTTGCGCCGCAATGTCGCCACCGAATCCGGGCAGACATCCCCGGAGGTATTTCCGGCGCGGATGCACGCGACGAACGGGCGGATATCGTCGAGATCGAAGCCCACGTCGAGCAGCCTCCGGATCTTGTGGACGACCTGCAGTTCCGACTCGTCATAGATGCGATACCCATTGGTCGAGCGCCGCGCCCGCACCAAGCCGTGCTCCTCGTAGTAGCGCAGCGTCCTGGTGCTCGTCCCGACGCGCTCGGCCAGCTCACCGATCAGCATTCGACCTCCTTCACGACCCGTCGGGGCAACGCTAAACCTTGTCGCCGGTGTCAACGCAAGGTCAGCTACGTGGCCTTTCCGGTGCGGCCTTGATAAACCAGTTGATGATCTCCTCGCCCGCGAGAATTCCGGAGGCGCGGGTGATGGTGAGATTGGGGTGGGTCCAGTTGAGTTGTTCGAGTTCGCCGTGGCGTGGACGGATGGCGGAGTCCGCAGTGCGCAGCATCTCGGCGTCCAGGGCACCGTCACCTGCGGCGAGAGTCGTGGCCGCATCGGTGAGTTCACCATTTTCGACCAGCCGGCGACGGACTTCGCGCACCGCATGACTCTTACAGACGACCAGGGGCATCGTGTAGATCTTGCGGCCCTGCTGGGAGACGGACCAGCCGCGCGGGCGGCACCAGGCATCCCATTCGGAGAGGAAGCCGTCCGGAACTTCCTTGGGTTTCACCACCAGGTAGGTGAACAGATGATCGGCGACCCGGAATTTGGTGACCCAGGAATCGTCGATTCGCGCACGCAGTTCGGTATTCACCTCCGACAATGTGGCGCCACTTGCCCGCATCTGCGCGTCGATATCGATGCGCCAGCGCATATCCGGCACGCCGTCGACCAGGATGTTCCCGCCATTGCTCGTGATCGCATATCGCCAGGGTGCGCCGGGCAATTGGATACGTTCGAACTGCTTGATGGTCCGAGTGGTGGTGGGGATGACGGCGGCGGGTCCGGTCAGGGTCTGCATACGCAGCGCGGCGGTGGTCGTCATGAACGACAGTGGCGCGCCCTCGAGGTGTTCCACACAAACCATCGGCACTTCGCCGGTGGCGTGGAAAGCGTTGCGCGAATAGATCATCGTCCGATCTAGATCGGTAGCAATCAGAGCGTGTCTTCGTAGTTTTCGCAAATGCATTACTGCTGTATGTCCTTGATCAATCCCATGCACGAATAGGCCAGGTCGGGCACGACCTCGACCGGAACGCCGCGGGCCGCGGCGAGCAGACGGATATGCGCGTGCTCCGGTGCGTCCGCCGCACGCACCAGCACCCGCCACGGCAGCCGCCGCAGCAACACCCGAGTCGTCTCGCCGACACCGGGTTTCACGAAATTCACACTGGCGACACCGTATTCCTCGCGCACCTTGTCGACCGAGGCCCAGCCGGTCCAGGTCGGTGTCCGGTCCGCGGCGCGCACGGCGGACAGTTCGGCGGGCACGCGATCCCGGATCGCGTCGAAGGCTGCGGTCACCGTGTCGAGCAGGCGTCCGGAGACATCGTCGGCCGCCAGTTCGCGATAGAACTTCGCACCATGGAAATCGCCCGGACCGATCAGCGTGTCATTGAGCACGGTGCGCGAAATCAGCCCGGAGACTGTCGAATTCAGGCATGCGGAGGCGATCAGGAAATCGTCTCGGGTGCCATAGGTGCGCACGCAATGTCCCGGGTCGGCGAGCACGGCGAGCTCGTCATTGAATCGGGCGCCGCCCGCGGCGTGATAGGCGTTCAGCGCTTCGGTGAGCTCCCGAGTAATGGCACCTTTACCGGTCCAGCCGTCGACGAACACCACCGAGGCCGGATCATGATGCCGGGCGAGATAATCCAGTGCGACGGCGTCGATACCACGATCGCGCACGATGGATACCGCATAGTGCGGCACATCGAGACTTCGCGACCGCAGCCAGCGGCGCATGAGAATTCCGATCGGCGTACCCGCCCGGGCCAGTGAAACCAGCACGATATCGGTACCGCGTTCGGTGACAACGAGTTCCGATACCGTCGCAACGGCGAGCGCGAGTCGCTCGGCACTCTCGGCCAACACCTCGTCGAACAGCGAGCGGTATGCCGCATCGGGCTGATATTCGATCGGCAGCGATTCCGCATAATGTGCGGCACCGGACTGGATCCGGTGTTCCCGCTCGGCCACATCGGCCTCGAGGTCGACCTCGGACAGATCCTTCAGTAGCCAGGAAACCTCCTCGGCCGCATACGATCCGAAGGCCGGTCCGTGCAGCGCAACGGGCAGGGCCAAGGCCGATTGCGGTGAGATATTCGATTCCGGCACAGCGTTCGACCTCATAACATCCTCGGTTCGGCAACGGTCCGTTCCGCATGCAAAAGCCGCGGATCCGCACCTGGAAGCACCGCCAGGACGACATCGTCCCCGGATGCGGTCAGCACATCGATCAGGCCGCCTGCGGCGCGCAGTTCAGCGGTGTCGGCAGGTGCATCTATGACGACGACCAGAACCGGCTCGACGCCGACCGACCGCCCACCAGCGGACCTCGTCAGCCCTGGATAATCCACCGCCCCCTCGCCCCCGGGAGCATGATCGCCCAGCGCCCCATTGCCCAGCGCCCCATTGCCCAGCGCCCCATTGCCCAGCGCCCCATTGCCCAGCGCCACCCCATCGTCCAACGCCACCCCATCGTCCAATGCCACCCCATCGTCCAATGCCACCCCATCGTCCAATGCCGCAACTTCGGAAAGCGCGTCCTCGATCCAGTGCGCGTTGTACAAATAACGTGGTTCCACCTCACCAGCCTCAGGCGCAACGAACCGGAAGCCACGCCGTAACGGATACCCCGGCTCATCCAGCACATACGCGGGCGAGCGAGTCGTCGTCTGAAATCGCGTCGCGATCCCGGCATCGGCAAGTTCGGCCGCCAACCGCAACGGCAAATACATCAACTCTTCGTGCCCGAGCACAATCGCGGGTCGACCAGCGAAATCATCGGCGAGCCGAACCCGCAACGCCTCGGCGGCCTGCACAAGCGCCGCCTCGAACGCATCCGTATCGGACCGCAAAATCCCATGCCTACCGCCCTCGGGAACCGAAGCAGGCCAGGGCAACTCGATCCGATCGAACGAACCACGCTGCGCTGCGGTCGGATTCAATACAGGATCCGGCATCGAAGACACCGTCTCGACCAGATCATCGGGCAGCAAGGTCCGCCCGGCAGCCAAACACACGGTGTCGATCCGCGCCCCCAGCTCGTCGGCCGCCACCTCGAACCGCGTCCGATCGCTCTCGGTCCGCATATCCACCAGCGACGCCAGTACATAATGCGCACGCGGCGAAAACGCGTGCAACGCCCGAACCGCATCGATCGCCGTATCACCGGTGGAGATTTCGTCGTCGACGAGCACCAGCGGCAGATCGTTGACGAAGATATCCGCGGGTGCGGGCTGCAGCAGATGCGAGGTGGCGTGCGAATGTCCCTCCTCGAAGCCGGTCAAGGTAGTCGCATCGGGCACCTCGCGACGGGTCGAATGCAGATAGCATCCGGCTCCGATCCGCGCCGCCACACAATGTCCCAAACCCGTTGCGGTCTCGGCGAATCCGAGCACCACTGCCTCGCGATCCCCCAGCACGTCACGCACCAGATCACCCAGTCGATTGCCCGCACCGAGCACAACCCGCGGATCCGTCGGCAGATGTTTCCCGAGCACCGTCGAAACCAGCAGGTGCGCGCGACGCGGATTGCGTCGCAACCCGGGCTGAATCAAAGTTGCGATGGGCAATTCGGCGGGCAGCACGTCAACCGCCCCGCCCCCATGCGAGCGCTCGTGCCGCAACTCGATACCCAAATTCGTTGTCGCCCAGGGGTCGATATTCATTCAGTTACCAACGCTGTCAATAGATCCACGAACGAAACACCCTTATTGGCGACACCGAAAACCCGGGCCCGCAGCAGCGTCTGACGCGCCCAACTGCGATGCGGCCGCATCTCGTTCATCTTGTTCCGATATCCGGATGCCGCGACCCCGCCGACATCGACCTGCAGGATGTCCAGCGCATCCGAATACTCTTCGTGGGTCACCACCGACAGTGCATGCACGGCAGCGACATGCGACGGATGGATCACCGTCTTGCCCTGGATCCCATTGGCCCGATCGAGCGTGATCTCACGTAGTAGCCCGTCCAGATCGCGACTGACCAGATAGCGCCGGAACGGTACCGCATCGGATTCCTCGAACGGCGCGGTCCGCAGCAGCGGCCGGAACATCCGCTCATGGTCGGCGAAGTATTCCCAGACCGGTCCGGTGATCACGAAACCCGTGCCGTCGGAACGCCCCAGGTAATTCACGATATCGGCGATGACATCCGCGACCACCCGCACGTCGTAAATGGTCAGATCCCGGTCCCGCCGAATGCCGAAGGTCGAGCACATATCCGTCGCGCCGATGCGTACCGCGAGTACCCGCTCGCGGTGCTCGCCCAATAGCGTCGCGATTTGGGTCAGCTCCTGATCCCGGGTCTGGCGATGTACCAGCGCGGGCGATTCGAGGACCGGCATGCCGTACACCGGCCTGCTCAAACGCTCGGCGGCCGCCTCGAGTGCGGCGAGATATTTCGGACCGCTCGCACTGTCGAATTTCGGAAAGACGAAGCCGCTCAGTGCCGCTGTCCCGCTGCCGAGCTGTTCGACGATTTCGGACACGGTATCCGCATCACGAACCCGGACGAACAGCAGCGGATTCGGATCCTCGCTTTCGGCAAGCAGATTCAGCGTCGCGACGGTCTGGCGTTTGGCCGATTCCACCTCGTGATCGGCGACCGCATCCTCGAGATCGATGACCATCGAGCACACGCCGCGCGCGGCCCGCTTACTTATCGTCGAGGCGAGGTCATGGCGAGTCGCCGGCGCGTACAGCGTGGCGCCGAGCGCGATCGCCAGAATTTCCCGGTCGGCCTCATCGCCGAACGGTTCCGGTTGTCGATGGAACAGGTGCCGCGCCTCCGGGCCGTGCAACTGGCGAAAATGGCGCAGCGGCAATTGCTTTCGCAGGGAGACCTGTTGCTGGACGACGATGCCCGCGGTCATCGCTTCGCTGTCCTCATCCCTAATGGCGGTGGCCGCATAACCCTGGCCTCATTCTCGTCGTGGTCCTGCTTGTTTTCTCATTCGATCCACTACCCCGGCTACGAACTCCGCGACGGTATCCAATTCGGCCACATAGGCCCAGTAGTCGGGATGGCGCCCCGACAGGTTTTCGGTGATTCGATCGATCCGGTCCACCTGTGCGTCGAGCACAGATCCCCATTCGCCGACGAGCCCGCGGCTCACCGCGAGCATTTGTGCGTCCCGCAGCCGAAATCGTACGGCCTTGGCCTTCTCTTGCGGATTCTCACGGACCTCGCGCAGCAATGTCAGCCGTTTGGTGACGGCATCGATCAAATGCTCGGCCTCGGTGAGGTACCCGCGTGCGGATGTAGTCAGATCAAGCGCAGACTCCGGATTGTTTTCGGCCGCTGCCGCTCGCGCCCGCACCAGGGCGGCATCCGCGGCCTCGATGGCCTTCTTGCTTTCCTGCCCATTGTTAGCCAGATCCGCTGAACTCGCAGCATTGAACTCGCGCAGCATCTCCGAGTAGGCCGGTGCCAGCCGCTCGCCACGAGTGCGTACCGCGGCCAACCTGGTGGCAACCGAGGCGATCGCATTGGCCGCCGCCGCGGCCCGAGAAGGCGCCTGCGTCAATGCTTCTGCCAGCGCTTTCGTCGCCGATTCCAAGCGTCCGGCGGCCTCGCGGATACTCGCGGCGGGCACCTCGGAACCGAGCGACTCGAGTGTGAGCAGCGACTCATCCACCGCCGTCGCGTGCTGGCGCACAGAGGGGTAGCCAGCGTATTCGGATTCGGCGGCCTGCCTGCGCACACCCGCCGCCGCGACCTTCACCTGCTGCGCGAATTGTGGCACCGTGCCCGCCACCGCGACGGCATGTTCGAGCTGGGACTGATTACCGCGATAGAACTCGTCGACGGCACGGGCCGCGTCGGTCAATTGCCGCACCAGGGTGTCCACCCGCGGCTGCCGCTGCGGCATCGGCGTGTCGTCGCGCTCGACGTTATCCAGTTCCTCGGTGAACGTCAGATATGCGCCTGCGGCGTCATAGCATCTGCTGCGCACGGGTTCCCATTTCGCGCCCATCCGTCGCTCCGGGAAGACCTGTTCGCAGGCGTGCACCGCCGCCTCGGCCGCACTCTGGCGCCGATCCATATCCAGGAATGCGGCAGCCAGCGTCGACCGGGCCTGTGCAATCCATTCATTGTTCCCGGACGACCGGAACCATCCACGCCTACGGCCTGTCACGCCCCGATGTTAAGCGGTGTACTCGCCTCGGCTCGGCCGAGCGGACGAGATGTTCCAGTTCACCGGGGGATACACCAGTTCCTACGCAAGACTGCCGAAACCTACTACTGTCGTAGGGCGTACCCGGCGATTCGGACAATGCTGGGAACCACAGACGTCTATTGAAAGGGAACCCCGCATGGGTGTCAGTTTGTCCAAGGGCGGCAATGTCTCGCTGACGAAGGCGGCGCCGAACCTTACCGCTGTCTCCGTCGGGCTCGGGTGGGATATTCGTACGACCACCGGCACCGACTTCGATCTGGATGCCAGTGCGATCGCGACCGGTGGGGACAAGAAGGTCGTGTCCGACAAGCACTTCATCTTCTTCAACAACCTCAAGTCGCCGGAGGGCTCCATCGAGCACCTCGGTGACAACCTGACCGGTGAGGGTGAGGGCGACGACGAGGTAATCAAGGTCGACCTGGCCAACACCCCGCCGACCATCGAGAGCATCTTCTTCCCGGTCTCGATCTACGACGCGGACACCCGGCAGCAGTCCTTCGGCCAGGTGCGCAACGCCTACATCCGCGTTGTCGACCAGGCCAACGGCACCGAGCTGGCCCGCTACGACCTGTCCGAGGACGCCTCGACCGAGACGGCCATGGTCTTCGGCGAGCTGTACCGCAACGGCGCCGAGTGGAAGTTCCGCGCCATCGGCCAGGGCTACGCATCGGGCCTGGCGGGTATCGCCCGTGACTACGGTGTGAACGTCTAAGACGTACTGATCTGTACAGGGGGCTCGGCGACGGGCCCCCTGTACGCATGTCCCGGAACGATTCGCCTCGCCGCTCCGTTGGACAATCGACGGTTCGGCGGCCACGCTGGAACCATCATCGCGACCGCGGGTTGGTTCGGCCCTCGGGTTACATCGGCAAAGGCGCGCTCGGAAAGACATTCGACCGCCGCACGGAAAGGGTCTCCGCGTGGTCCTGCGCATATTCGGCATGTCCATCGTCGTCACGGTGATATCGCTCGTCGCGGCATTCCTGTACGGCGGACCGACGGCGCTGGCGTTAGCCGCCATCCTCGGCGTCCTCGAGGTCTCGCTGTCGTTCGACAATGCGGTCATCAACGCCACCGTGCTCGAACGCATGAACGAGTTCTGGCAGCGGATCTTTCTCACCGTCGGTGTGATCATCGCAGTATTCGGCATGCGGTTGGTCTTCCCGTTGGCGATCGTCTGGATCACCGCGGGCCTGAACCCGGTGAAGGCTTTCGACCTTGCGCTGAACCCGCCCGCAGATGACGCGCTGGTATTCCCGGACGGCAGCCCCAGCTACGAGAAGCTGCTCACCGACGCACATCCGCAGATCGCCGCGTTCGGCGGCATGTTCCTGCTGCTGCTGTTCCTGAACTTCATCTTCGAGGAACGCGAAACCACCTGGCTGTCCTGGCTGGAGAAGCCGCTTGCCCAGCTCGGCAAGCTCGATATGCTCTCCGTGGTCGTCGCGAGCGTCGGCCTGGTGCTCACCGCCGAATTGATCGCGACCGACGAAGAGCGCGCCACCGTCCTGGTCGCCGGTCTGCTCGGCATGATCACCTACATCGTGGTCGACGGACTCGGCTCGCTGTTCCATACCGAGGAGTTCGAGGAATCCGCGGACGGCGGTCCGTCCCAGCTGGTCAAGGCCGCGGGCAAGGCGGCGTTCTTCCTGTTCTTGTACCTCGAGGTGCTCGACGCGTCGTTCTCCTTCGACGGTGTCATCGGCGCCTTCGCCATCACCTCCGACCCGATCATCATCGCGCTCGGCCTCGGTCTGATCGGCGCCATGTTCGTCCGTTCGATCACCGTGTACCTGGTGCGCAAGGGCACGCTGTCGGAGTACGTGTACCTGGAGCACGGCGCGCACTGGGCGATCGGCGCGCTGGCGGTCATCCTGTTCGTCTCGATCGGCGTACACATCAACGAAATCGTCACCGGTCTCGTCGGCGTGGCCTTCATCGGCGCGGCATTCATCACCAGCATCATTCGGAATCGGCGCGATGACGCCGACGAAGTGGAGAGCGAACGAGAGGTCACCCCGGTGGCCTGAATTCCGGCGAGTAGCCGAAGAATTCGAGCGGCCGATCTTTTCGAGCGACCTGCAAGCAGTCGCTAGCGGCGGCTTCCAGCCGCTGCCGCTTCTCTTTTCAGCGGACGGGCACCGGTTGCCGCTGATCGATTGCGGGCGTCGGGCGGCGCGAGGCGAACACCATGCCGATCAGTCCGACGCCGAGTCCGGCCGCGGCGAGGGGCCGCAGCGGCTGATCGATGAACAGCCAGGCCAGCACGGCGGTGACCGCGGGAGTCGCGAAGAACAAACGCCCGACTCGCGTTGCCTCCCAACGCTTCAGCATCGCATTCAATAGTAGGAATGCGACCATCGAATTGACCAGCACCATCCAGGTGAGCGATTCCGCGAACCGCGTCCCATCCCAGATATGCAATTGGCCGGTGCTCCAAGCCAATACACCCGCGACCGGCGCGCTCGCGGCCATGTGAATGGCGGTGGTGGCACGCGAATCGACCTGCGGCACATAACGTTTCTGATAGATCGTGCCGACACTGAGACCAAGCAAGCCGACCACGCACAGCAGCAGGCCGACCGGTGACATGCTCGATTGGTCGAGTACCGCCAAGCCGACGCCGATACCGCCGATGCCGAAGCCGAACCACTGTCGCGCGGTGACGGTTTCGCCGATGAACCCGGCCAGCAAGGCGATGACGACCGGATTGAGTCCCTGGACCAGGGCGATGATGGCGGCCGAGACGTGCAGGCTCATCGCGGTGTAGAACGCGCCGAACTGCACGATCTGCATCAGCAGACCCGCGATGACGACATGTTTGAGCTGGCCCGCGCTCGGCCAACTCGCGCGAATCACGACGGCGTACACCGCGAGCAGTATCGCTGCGATGCCGAAGCGCGCGAACAGCACCGTCATCGGCGGTGCCGCGCCGACGCCGATGACTCCGGCGATAAAGGCGCTGCTCCACAGCACGACGAACAGTGGTTGCATGCCCGCCGCCAGGGATGGCTTGCCGGTCGCTCGAAACAGCGGGTCCAAGTTCACGTGCCCTCCTCGATAACGGATAACCGCCTAAGACGGTTACTACGTTCGCATTTTCGTAAGTAACCTGTCAAGGCGGTTATTATCGAGGTGTGTTCGCCTTCGTGAGCGGTAACCTCGCCCTGGACTTCGCAGGCACGGTCAAGGCCCGTGCCACGACGTTCGACGACTTCCTCACCACTCCGGCGGATCTGGACGAGTGGCTGCTCGCCGCCTACCTCCTCGACACCGCGCCGCACTGCGATGCCGCGACACTCGACCGCGCGGTGCGACTGCGCGAGGCGGCCTACCGACTGGCCCTGGCCGCGGCCGGCGACGAACCGTTCGCGGATGCGGACCGCAAGATCGTCAACGAGCTGGCGGGCGGTGAATTGCCCAGGCTGACATTGCGATCCGATGCGACGATCACTCGCCACGGCGGTCCGGATGCGGCACTCGCCGCGATCGCCCGGTCCGCAATCGAAATGCTCGGTGGTCCCGAGCGGGGGTTGATCAAGGAATGCGGGCGCGACGAGTGCACTCGGCTGTATCTCGATACCTCACGCGGGAAGTCGCGGCGCTGGTGCGATATGACCATCTGCGGTAACCGCGCCAAGAGCGCGGCATTCCGTGCCAGACATGCCGACTGATCCGGCGGTATCGCCGGCGGTCAGCGATGGCGGTTGCTCCGTGGCGGCGGCGCGACAGCGTGCGAGTTGCGCGGGCCGATCCCGGAGCCGGTGCGCCGGCGTGGGTTGCTAACCGCCGAGGCCGAGGCGGCGGGCCCGTACTAGGCGACCGGAACGAGGCTGCCGGGGGCGAACCGCGGTATCGGCGGGGGCACGAGTCGGGTTCCGCGCGGTATCGCACGCACGAATAGGAAGAAGAACACCACCAGCAGCGCTGCTCGTCCCCACACACCGAATTGCACGACATTCTCCATCGAATCCACCGAGTTACCGGATCCGATCGAATAGAAATACCGGAATACGCCGATCCCGATCGCCGCATCGGCGATCAGATACGCACCGATCGCCGCCCACGGCACCTCGAGCAAGACCATGAACGGCACCAACCACAGCGTGTACTGCGGCGAATGCACCTTGTGGAACAGCAGGAATCCGCACAGCATCGCGCCGCTGACCCCGATCCACGGGAAGGTGCCGGTCATCGTGAACCGCTTCCAGCCCAGCCACATCGCCAGCGCGAAGGAGGCCAGCACCAACGTCGGCGAGGCGACCGAGACGGCGTGCTGAAATGCGCTCTCGCCCTCGGCATCCTGAGCGAACAGCGGTCGAAGTCCCCAGTACCAAATGGAATTCGTGGTGATATCGGCCTGGCGCAATTGCTGAAAGGTGATCGATGCGCGCCAGCCGTCGTAACCAGCGAGCGCGAACGGCAGATTCACCACGACCACCGTGCCGACGGCCGCGGCGGCGGTAAGCAGCGCACCGCGCACATCGAACCGGGTCGGCGTCGGATCATCCATATCGCGCTGACCACCGGTGAGCACATAAGCGAGCAACGGCAGCACGAAAATGCCCGGATACAACTTGAGACAGAACCCGATACCGAGCAGCACGGCGGCCAGAATTCCCCTGGTACGCAATGAATATCGGGTCAGCGCGGTCACCACGTACACCGCGGCGACCGCCATGCAGACCACGGGTAGCTCCCAGTTGTGGAATGCGTAGAGCACCAGCGGCGGCCCGGCCGCCCACAACAGTGCCGCCCGCCCCGCGAGCCGGACCAGCAGCCAGGCGGTCAACAAGGCGAACGGCGCCAACAGCAATGCCGAATGCAGCAGGAATTCCGCGTCGTTATCGGCGCCGACCGCGCCGAGCCACATCAGCACACCACTGAGCACCGGATACTCGACCGCGCCACCCGTCAGCATGCCGTCACCGGTAATGCCGCCATCGATATACGGAAAGACGTGCTGATCGATATCGCGCCCGAGCCAGAGGAATTGGATATCGGAATAACAGACATCCGAATCCTTGATCACATCGAAGATCGCACTGCGACCGTTCTCGGCGAACGGCGCACCGGCACACCGCGCCTTGTTGGCATACGCGAACGCCAGCGTGAGCCCGCACAGCAACACCACCACCGCGGCCAGCGCTGTGCTGCGCTGCACGCGGCCCGCGATCGAGTCGCTGGCGGCCAGTCCGGTCGGCATGTCGACCAGCCTAGGTGGCCGACGCAGACCGCGCCCGCGGCTCCCCCGCCTCCGCGAGCCTTTTGCCGGTCGTAGGAGCTTTGCTGGTCGCGTCGCGGACCGGCGGTCGGTCGCTGGATCGAGTGCTGGACGTACCCGGTGAGTTACCCATATGCGTACGAAATCAGATGTTGCGAAGGTAATCACGGGGCAGCTTTCGCTGCTCAGCGGGCGTTCATGTAGCCTTGTCGGGTTGCTGACGCAACGACCCTCCTGCCACGGACCGTCCGTGGCCGTTTCCTAGTCCACAGGAGGTGATTGGTCCGTGCGTCATTACGAAGTGATGGTCATCCTCGATCCGAGCCTGGACGAGCGCACTGTTGGTCCGTCGCTGGACAACATGCTGAGCGTCGTCAAGACCGATGGCGGCAAGGTCGACAAGGTCGACATCTGGGGCCGCCGCCGGCTCGCCTACGAGATCGCCAAGCAAGCCGAAGGCATCTACGCCGTGGTCGATCTGACCGCCGAGCCCGCCACCGTGAGCGAGCTCGACCGCCAGCTGGGTCTCAACGAGTCGGTGCTGCGCACCAAGGTTCTGCGCCACGGCAAGTGACACTCGATTGCGTCGGTGCCTGTCTCTAGGCTCTAGCGCAAAGCGAGTGCACTGCGGACTGCATACCGAGCAGGAGGAACCACATGGCAGGCGACACGGTCATCACCGTCATCGGAAACTTGACGGCCGATCCCGAACTTCGATTCACGCCCGCGGGCGCTGCGGTGGCGAATTTCACCGTCGCATCGACTCCCCGCGTGTTCGACCGTAATTCGAACGAATGGAAAGACGGCGAAGCGCTTTTCCTGCGCTGCAACATCTGGCGTGAAGCTGCGGAGAATGTCGCAGAAAGCCTGACCCGAGGTGCCCGCGTGATCGTGAGCGGACGACTGAAGCAGCGCTCCTACGAAACCCGCGAGGGTGAGAAGCGCACGGTCGTCGAGCTCGAGGTCGACGAGGTCGGTCCCTCGCTGCGTTACGCCACCGCGAAGGTCGCCAAGGCCAGCCGCGGCGGCGGGGGTGGCGGCGGCTTCGGTTCCGGTTCCGGTGGCGGCGGTGGCAACTTCGCTCCTGCCGGTGGTGGTGGCGGCAGCCGTTCCGGCGGCGCCGACGACGACCCGTGGGGCAGCGCACCCGCGGCAGGCTCCTTCGGGGGCGGCCGCGCAGACGACGAACCGCCGTTCTGAGAACGGCTCACATCGGCCTGAATTGATTCCGTAGCGACTGCTTGTAGGTCGCTCGAAACGATCAGCCCATCATTGATTACGGAGTAACCATGCCTAAAGCGCCCGCGCGCGAAAAGGTGCTGAAGAAGAAGGCTTGCACCTTCTGCAAGGAAGCCAAGTCCGGCACCGTCAATATCGATTACAAGGACACCGCCCTGCTGCGGAAGTACGTCAGTGATCGCGGCAAGATCCGCGCTCGCCGGGTCACCGGCAACTGCGTGCAGCACCAGCGCGACGTCGCCGTTGCCGTGAAGAACTCGCGTGAGGTGGCCCTGCTGCCCTACGTGTCGACGGCTCGCTGAGAAGGGAGACATCGCAATGAAGTTGATTCTTACTGCTGATGTGGACAACCTCGGTACCCCCGGTGACACCGTGGAGGTCAAGGACGGCTACGGCCGCAACTACCTGCTGCCGCGCGGCCTGGCGATCGTGGCCAGCCGTGGCGCGCAGAAGCAGGTCGAGGGCATCCGTCGGGCACAGGACGCGCGCAAGGTGCGCGACCTGGATCATGCCAATGAGCTGAAGCAGGCCATCGAGGGCTTGGCGGCGGTTTCGCTGTCGGTCAAGACCGCCGGCACCGGCAAGCTGTTCGGCTCGGTCACCCAGTCCGACGTCGCTGCCGCGATCAAGTCGGCCGGTGGGCCAGTCGTCGACAAGCGCAGCATCGAGCTGCCGAAGTCGCACATCAAGACGGTCGGCAAGCACAACGTCGTGGTGCACCTGCACCCCGATGTGGTCGCGAAGTTCGACTTGCAGGTCGCCGCGAACTGAGTTCATTCGAAGGCCACTCTTGTGTTTCGGCACGAGGGTGGCCTTCGACTGTGCCGAATCGATCCATGTGCTGGCTGAGCTATACCGTTCGGGAAAATAGCCAAATATTTGCGAGCTAGCCGAAGCGGTGATCTGGGTCATTCTCGGCAACCTGCCGCTATCGGCTCTACCGCCAGTTATTCGCCTTGTGGATCGTCGAGAAAACCAACCGGACGCCATGTGATCTACGCCATAGACACCAAACGTGCTGTTTACCCTCAACACGCCCGGCTGTTCATCTAGACCGACACGCCGACACTCATTCATCCACACGTGGATAGCTTAAGAAATCGATATCTATCAGCGTGTTTGAGCGGCACGACCTGGGTTTTCCCCAAGTTGTACACAGGGGGTGCACAACGCTAGGTAAACAGTCCCCAACTTATCCACAGGCGTGTGCACATTGCGGTTTGGCGACTGCCTATCGGGTCGCCTAGGTTCATCGCAACATCATGCACGCACCACCCGGAACGGCATGGTTCGGCACCCGCCACGGCGGTTTGCTGGAACCGCAGGTGAGGCCCCATTAGTGAGGTCCCTCAGCCGCGGTGCGCTGCCGAATGTGTCGTAGCCCGGGAGTACAACGAGTGATCAATAGGGTCGGCGGGTAGGCATTTTCGAGCGGCCTGCAAGTGGCGAGAGAGGACGGTCGAGTCTGGTGACCACCACCGATGGCCGCGGGCATACGGACTATCCGCCCGAACCGCCCGGTGAGGACTTCGGCAGGCAGCCCCCGCACGATATGGCGGCCGAACAGTCCGTGCTCGGCGGCATGCTGCTGAGCAAGGATGCGATCGCCGACGTCGTCGAGGTGCTGCGCCCCGGCGATTTCTACCGCCCGGCCCACCAAGCGGTCTACGACACCATCCTCGATCTATACGGCCGCGGCGAACCCGCCGACCCGGTCACCGTCTCCGCGGGCCTGGACCGCCGCGGCGAACTCAAGCGCATCGGTGGCCCGCCCTATCTGGTCACCCTCACCCAGACCGTCCCCACCGCCGCCAATGCGGGCTACTACGCCGAAATCGTTGCCGAGAAGGCGATTCTGCGCCGCCTCGTCGAAGCGGGCACCCGCATCGTTCAGTACGGCTACGCGGGCGCCGACGGCCAGGACATCGCCGAGGTCGTAGACCGCGCCCAAGCCGAGGTCTACGAGGTCACCGAACGCCGCACCACCGAAGACTTCCTCCCGCTCGAGGAACTGCTGCAGCCGACGATGGACGAAATCGACTCCATCGCCTCCCGCGGCGGCATCTCCGTCGGCGTCCCCACCGGCTTCACCGAACTCGACGAACTCACCAACGGCCTGCACCCCGGCCAAATGATCATCGTCGCGGCGCGCCCCGGTGTTGGCAAGGCCCTGGCCCTGGCCACGCCCCTACCCACCCCCACCGGCTGGACCACCATGGGCGAGGTCCGCCGCGGTGACGAACTTCTCGACGCCGAGGGCCGTCCCACTCGTGTCCTCGCCGCGACCGAGGTGCTGACCGAACGGCCGTGCTACGAGGTCGAATTCTCCGACGGCACAGTGATCGTCGCCGACGAGCAACATCAGTGGCTCACCATTGCCGGGGCAGCGGGTGCTCGTGTCGCTGCCGTACGCACAACTGGCGAAATCGTCCACAGCGTGCATCTCGCGGACGACAGCCCGAACCATCTCGTGCCGACGACCGCTCGTTCGGCCGCCAGGCACATCGTGGACGTGCGAAAGATCGACACCGTCCCCGTGCGATGCGTCGAGGTGGACAACGCCGAGCATCTGTACCTCGCCGGCGAGTCGATGGTGCCCACGCACAACTCGACGCTCGGTATGGATTTCATGCGAAGCTGCTCGATCAAACACGGTCTGGCGAGCGTCATCTTCTCGCTGGAGATGAGCCGCACGGAAATCGTGATGCGCCTGCTCTCCGCAGAGGCGAAAATCAAGTTGGGCGATATGCGTTCGGGCCGCATGAGCGACGACGACTGGACCAAACTGGCTCGCCGTATGAGCGAGATCAGCGAGGCACCACTGTTCGTCGACGACTCGCCGAACCTGACCATGATGGAGATTCGCGCCAAGGCGCGGCGGTTGAAGCAACGCCACGACCTGAAACTCGTTGTGGTGGACTACCTCCAGCTGATGACCTCGGGCAAGAAGGTCGAATCCCGACAGCAAGAAGTCTCGGATTTCTCGCGAAATCTGAAGCTGTTGGCTAAGGAGTTGGAAGTTCCGGTCATCGCCATCAGTCAGCTGAACCGTGGTCCCGAACAGCGAACAGATAAGCGGCCCATGGTGTCTGACCTGCGCGAATCTGGTTCGCTCGAACAGGATGCGGACATGGTCATCCTGCTGCATCGGCCCGATGCATTCGAGCGGGACGACCCGCGTGGTGGTGAAGCCGACCTGATCGTCGGTAAACACCGTAATGGTCCAACTGCCACGATTACCGTTGCGCACCAACTGCATTTGAGTCGGTTCGTGGATATGGCCCGCGGCTAGCTGGTCGGCGTGTTTCGAACCTCACGAATGATTTCGTGTCCACTTCGTATACGAAGCAATCATTCCGCGGCGGCGACACCGGGCTCCCGGGCGTCGAGCGCGGCGAGTTCGCTGGTCAGTTTGGCTCGGATCGCGGTGACGGCGTCGCGTCCGAGCGGCAGCCGCAGTGGGGGCGCGGCGGATTCGACGACGGCGATGATCTGCTGCGCGGCCTGATCCGGGTCGCCGTAGACGCTCGGATCGAGCTGGTTCAGGCGCTCGTGCGCGGCCTCGACACTAGCGGTGTAGTCCGGACGACGGCGACTCCTTGACCCGGCTGCAAACTCAGCTCCGGCGCGTCGCACAGTTGATGAACACCCCCGAGGCCCGCCTCCCGTTCGTCGCACTCGTCGCAGCGGCCCAGCACGATCCCGAACTGGCTGCGGCCCTACGCGAACGGTTCATCGACACCCGCCGAGCCGGCGTCAGAGAACTCATCGCCACCGGAATCGTCGACGGTCAGCTCCCCACCGATCTCGACGCCGACATCCTCATCGACCTCATCTACGGAGCCCTCTACTACCGGCTCCTGATCAGCGGCGCACCAGTCGACCCGGCCTACGCCGACCAGCTCATCGAGGCACTGTCCCCCATCCTCCGAACCTGAACCCCAGCGGAGCGCGGTGCGGATGAAGCAAGATCACGAAATCGAGGTGGCCTACGTTCAATCCGCGTAATCGCGATTGAACTCTGGAAGGATCACCCAGCCCTGACGGACCGCGATATCGACCACACCCGCGGCGACACGAACCGGCACAACAGGCGTGCCACCCGACTCGAGCGGCGCCGCTGCTACGCCGACATCTCCCGGGCCCGCAGGTTTCGCTTCTTGGCCCGATTGCCGCAGGTATCCATCGAGCACCAGCGTCGGCTTCCCGGGCGGGACAGATCGACGAAGTAGGCCTGGCAGCTGTCGCCCGCGCATCGCCGTATGCGCGCGGCGGTCGGCGAGGTGACCAGATCTAGCGCATCCCGGGCGACCGTCGCCAGGACCGCCGCGATCGGGTCGGGCGCGGTCCACTGCAATTCCCCGCGCCGGTCGAGACTCGGGATCGGGACAGGCCGGCTCGCCGCCTTGTTGATGACGGCGCGATCCCGGTCGGACGGATCTACCGGGCCCGTAGTCGTGCGGGCCAGGTCGACCACCCGAAAGATGGCCTCCCGCAACGTTCGCGCGGACTCGACGGCGCGAATATCAGGTGTCGCGGCGACCCGGTCCCAGGGCCCGAATTGCGTACCCCATGCCGTCAGCGCCGCCGGATCGGTCAACTCCTCGGCCTCGGCGGGCGAACCGCGGTGGCGCAACGTCCGCACGTAATCGAGGCAGATTCGACCGGATCCTTCACGGAATAGACGCATGATCCCAGTGTATGGAACCACTTCGACCGGTTCGAAAAGAACCAGTTAAAGTGGTTCACATGATCGACGAAGTCACGGATGCGCAACTGGCACAGTCACTCTCAGGAGACTTCCGCAGCCACCATGCCCAGATCAACGGCATTCGGCTGCACTACATCGTGGGCGGGACGGGCTCGCCGGTGATACTTCTGCCGGGATGGCCCCAAACCTGGTGGCAGGCCCGCAAGATCATGCCGCTGCTCGCGCGTCGTCACCGGGTCATCGCCGTCGACCTCCGCGGTATGGGCTCCTCGGATACTCCGGACCACGGTTACGACAAGAAAACGATGGCCGAGGATATCCACCAACTGGTCCGACATCTCGGCTACTCGACGGTCGACGTCGCCGGGCACGACATCGGCTCGATGGTGGCCTTCAGCCTGGCGGCCAACCATCCGGAGACCGTGCGCAGGCTAGCGCTGCTGGAGGAGCCGCATCCCGATGATCGGCTCTACGACTTCCGCCTGCTGCCCGGTCCCGCGGAACGGGCCCGGCAGCGGTGGTGGTTCGCCTTCAATCAGGTCGCCGAACTACCCGAACAGCTCCTGGCCGGGCGCGGCAGGCACCTCGTCGACTACCTGTGCCATCGAAATCTGCGCAATCCCAACGCCATCGACGAACAGTCCCGCGCGGTGTACGCACGCGCCTATTCCCGTCCCGAGTCGATCCGCGCCGCCAACGGTTGGTATCAGAGTTTCACCCAGGACATCGAGGACGGCCGGACGTACGCGAAACTGACGATACCCGTTGCCGCACTGCACTTTCCGGACCACACCGACATCCTCGACAGTCTCGCCGAGCGAGCAACCGACGTGCTCGCCATCGAGATCCCCGATAGCGGCCACTATCTCGCCGAGGAACAGCCCGAGCTCGTCGCGGCTCACCTGTGCGACTTCTTCGGATAGTGCGCCCAGTCCGGGGTCCATATGTCGTCGCTGGATGTCGCTTTGTATCTGGCGTGCAGGTACTCGAGGAAGTTTGCGAGGACGGGGTGTGCATTGTCTGTTCGCCAGATCACCGAAAGTGGATAGACCGGGGTCGGGTCGACGACGGGGATTCGGCGCAGGTCGTAGCTTTCCGGCCAGAGGTATCGGGAGCCTTCGCCGACGAAGGTGGCGAGTTGGGTGGAATCCGCGAGTTCGGCGAGGAGCGCCTCGATGCCGAAACTCGGGCCGATCGTGTCGATGGTGAGTCCGAACGCTGTCGCCAGATCCTTGTAGTAGCCGATCGGTTCGGCGTCGGACATGCCCGGCATCCAGATGGGGTGATCGGTGAGTTCGGCTGGCGTTACCGTCTTGGCGTTCGCCAGTGGATGCCGTGGGCCGACGAGCAGTTCGTGCCGGTCGTCGATGACGCGCGATGCCCGGACTCCGCTCGGGACCTCCAGGTGTCGTAGGGATCTGAAGGTGGCGTCGATGGTGCCCGCACTGATCTCGGCCAGCGCCGACTCCGCGTCGAAGTTGGTCAGGGTGACAACATCGAGCTCGATATCCGGATTCTGCTGGTAGAAGGCATGAAGGATGGTGGAGGGCGCAATCCTGCGGGCCACCACATCGATCCGGAGGGCCCGGCGCCCCGGTGTCACGGCCGCGGTGGCGCGTTCTGCGGCACGGAGGAGCTCTCGGGCATGCGGGAGCAGTGCTTGCCCGTCGACGGTCAGCCGCACCCCTCTGGCAACCCGCGCGAACAGCTGAACTCCGAGTTCTCGCTCGAGCGTGGCTACTCGTTTCGACGCTGCCTGCTGGGTGATTCGCAGATCGTCGGCAGCGGCTTGGAACTGGCCGGTCTCGGCAACCGCGACGAAGGTACGAACCGCATCGAGATCCACGAGCCGAAACCTACTCTCACAACGAAAAGTTGTGACACTCCGCTCGATTCGTTGTTGGTGTCAGCATCCATCGACCGGCTTCAATCTCCCTGACAACAGAGGGAGTGCCGATATGTGGCGGAGAGCGAAGCCGGATCGGGCGTTCGGGTGGTTGTGGGCCGCCTACGCGGTCAGCGCCTACGGGACCGGACTCGGGTTCGGGGCATTTTCGGTGGTCGCCATCACTGTTCTGAACGCTAGTTCGGCCAAAGTGGCGACTTTGTCGGCATCCGGGCTGGCGATCGGGGCGCTGCTTGCGATTCCGCTCGGGCCGTGGATGGAGTTTCGCGCCAAGCGACCGGTCATGATAGCCACGGACCTGATCCGCTTCGCGGCCCTGGCATCCATACCGCTCGCCTACTGCCTGGGTGGGTTGTCCTTCGCGCAGCTCTTGGTGGTCTGCATCGTCACCGCGGCGGCGAAGATCGCTTTCACCGCCGCCAGCGGCGCTTACCTCAAGACCATCGTTCCGGCCGACAGCCTGCTGGTGGCCACCAGTCGTTTCGAGTCCACCACCTGGTCGGCCACGGTCATCGGACCGCCCGTGGGTGGCGCTGCCATCGGGCTGCTCGGACCGGTGACCACCGTTGTCGCCGATGCGGTGAGCTACCTCCTCTCGGCACTCGGCATTCTCGCGATCAGGGAACCCGAACAGCCCGCGCCCCCACGGAAGGCCCGAGCGCATCGGTGCAGCGACATCGTCGAAGGGTGGCGCTACATCCTCACCCACCACACGCTGCGTCGGTTCTTCGTCAACACCATGCTGGTCAACGGGCTGATCATGGCCGGGGAGCCGCTGTTATCGGTGCTGATGCTCGCCCATTTGCGGTTCCCGCTCTGGGAGTACGGGCTGGCATTCGCTGTTCCGTGTATCGGCGGCCTGATCGGGTCACGACTTGCCCGCCGCGTCGCTTCCCGCTTCGGCGAACAGACGGTGCTGCGGGTCTTCGGCACACTGCGCGCCTGCTGGCCCCTCGGACTGGCGTTCATTCGGCCGGGCCCGGCCGGGCTTGTGATCGTGATGGTCACCGAGTTCGGGCTGATCATCTGCATAAGCATCTTCAACGCCGTCTTCGCCGCTTATCGGTTGAACAACACCGAGATCGATCGCCATGCCCGAGTCCTCGCCGCGTGGTCGATCACCAGCAGCATCAGCATCGCGGCAATCACCGTGACGTGGGGTCTGCTAGCACAACTCACCTGCCCTCGTGCGGCTATCGCGTTGGCCGGGATCCTCCTGCTTGCCACGCCGTTGCTGCTGCCGCGCCGAATCGCCACGCCCGAACCGATCCCGTCGAATGAAGAGCCGGTTCTCTCCCGCGAGAGCGCGGGAGCGTGACCCGCCCACATATCAGTGCCTCGTCCAGATCGCTTGCTACTCGCCGAGCGTAGTCATTCAGCGGTCGATGCGGCATGGGCGTCCACCGTTCGACTGCGTTCGACGGAACCCTCCGAACGAAGGCTCGGTACGGCAGAAGGTATCTGGACGCGGCACTGGTCGGTCGCTTCAGGGCTGGCGGCCGTCGAGCGCGACTCGGACGTGGTTGCAAAATCTATAGACCGGTCTATTCTGGGACCATGGTTACGTCCAAGGGCGCTCAGACGAGTGGGCAGTTGGTGGAGTCGATGCTGGAGTTGATCCAGGCGCGGGGGTATAGCGGGACGGGATTGAACACGGTTGTGGAGCATGCGGGGGCGCCGAAAGGGTCGCTGTACTTTCACTTTCCGGAGGGAAAGGAGCAGCTCGGGCAGAAGGCGATCGAGTTGGCAGCCGAGCGGTTTCGGACCTTGCTGGACGAAACGGCGGTGGCCGGGGCGTCACCGGGGGAGGTGATTCGGCGGGTTGTGCAGGTGCTGGCCGGGTTGGTCGCGGACAGCGATTTTCAGCTCGGGTGCCCGGTTTCGGTAGTCACGCTCGAGATGGGTGCGCACAGCGAACGACTGCGTGAGGTGTGTGCGGCGGCGTTCGAATCGTGGATCGTGCCGGTGCGTGAATACCTGGTCGCAGCAGGGCATTCGGAGGCGGCGGCGCGCACGCTGGCGACGGCGACGGTGAGTGCGGTCGAGGGCGCGGTGATCGTGGCGCGCGCCAAACGCGATGTGGAACCGCTGCACAGCACGGCACAGATGCTGGCAGCTCTGCTCGACCAGCCCGGGACGGTGGTGTGATGACCACCCGCCACGCGCTCGTATTCGGAGCCACCGGCTTCATCGGCCGCAATCTGATTCTCACCCTGGACCAGGCCGGAGTCCGCGTCACCGCCGCGGTCCGCAGCCGCGAATCGTTCGCGCGGCTGGGCGCATGGTTGGGAGATCACGGGTGCCGGACGACTCCGGCGGAGTTGATCGTCGATTTCGACACCGAACCCATTGTCCAGGGCGGGGATTCGGCGTGCACGGATGTCACCGAGGTCTACAACTGCGCCGGCGCTTACCGATTCGGTATGACGAAGGACGAGGCGCGGCACGGCAATGTCGACAGCGTCCGCTCGGTGGTGTCCTTCGCCGCGCAACTGCCTCAGCTGTCCCGGCTTGTTTATGTCTCCGGCTACCGAGTAGGCGGTCAGGACCCGACTACCGTTCCGTGGAGCCCGGAGCGGGTGGAACGAACCCATCGCGGTCTGGGCGCTTATGAGGCGTCGAAGGTGGAGGGGGATGCGGTATTTCAGGCCGTCGCCGATGAACTCGGCGTGCCGTGGTCGATCGTCAACCCGCCCACGGTAATCGGGCTCAGCAGCACCGGTGAATCCGATCAGCAACTGGGCCTCGCGGCGAGTTTGAAAGAGCTTTGGCAGGGGACGGTCACTGCATTGCCAGGCGACTCCCGCACCTTCGTGCCGGTGATCCCGGTCGACTATCTGACTCGCTTCATGACCCTGCTCCCAACGGATCCCGTCACAGCCGGTGTGGCGTACTGGGTGCTCGACGACGCGACGCCCGCACTGCCGACGCTACTGTCGCAGGTCGGTCGGCACTATCGGGTACCGGTACCGCGCACACGCATCCCGGTCGCACTGGTGAAGCGGCTACCGCAGTGGTTGACGAAGGCCGATCCCGAAACCCTGACCTTCCTGTCCACCGACCGCTATCCCACAGACTCGGCACACGAACTCGCCCGCAAGCATGGACTCGACTTGCCCGACACCACACGCACGATCCTGCGATGGGCCGACCATCTCGCGGCGCACCGCTTCGGAAATGCGCAAACAAAAAGTGCGGCAAGGACTTTCGATAATTTCGCTGGAGTCCGAACGTTCCGGATCGGCGAGCCCGAAGCACCCACTGTGATACTGCCCGGCCTGCCGGTCAATGCCGACACCTGGGCTCCGGTCGCGGCAGCCATCGGCCACGCCCAGGTTCTGGACCTGCCCGGCCTCGGGATGTCCGCAGGCGGTCGAGGTGACTGGCAGGCATGGCTCGAGACGCTGCTCGAACGGACACCTGGCGCGCATCTTGTCGGTCACTCGGTAGGTGCCGCCGCAGTGGTCGAGGCCGCGGCCGCGCATCCGGACAAGGTCGGATCGATCACGCTGGTCGCCCCATTCTTTCTCCAGCCGAGCGCTGGGATTTCGGCACTGGCCACACCTCTGACGCGGTGGTATCTGCGTCGACTGAGTCCGAATGCCCTGTCCGACAAGCTCACCGGCTCACCCGAGCACGCGTCGGTGCTGCAATCGAGCGTGCAGGATCTGCGTCGCGCGAATGTCGCGGGCAATGTCGCCACACTGTTCGCCGCAACGACGAATGCACGCTGGCGCCGTGAACTCACCGCCAAGCTCGCGCAATATCCCGGACCGATCCATGTGATCACCGGAAGCGAGGACGCGCTCGGTCCTGGCCTGCACGAATCACTCTTGCCCCGAATCGAATTCAGCACCATCGACCGAGCCGCCCATCATCCACAACTGACACACCCCGACGAATTGGTGCGTGCTATCGGCGGATAAGGACGCGCGATGAGCAGGGAGTTCTTGTGCTCCACCGCGCGGGGCGCGGTTTCGAACAGTCGGGCGGGCAATCCGACCTGCGGCTGCCATCGACATCGCCGATCAGCCAGCGCGGCTGCCCCCGGCAGCAAATGGTCCATGGTCTCCAGCCATCGGCCGGATACGGCGACCTCCGCGCTCGTGGCCGTGAGCGGCACCCATTCCGGCGGACGGTTCTCGGGCCCCTGAGTTCCACACGCATCGCTCACCTACAGATTCCCGATGAGCGAGGCGCTGACACCGCAGGACCGCCACATCATGCCGTTAACTAGCGGAACTAGATCAAGCGTGCCGTGGAACAGCGATATACCTCGACTCGAGCGTAACCATTTCTCCCCCGTGGTAACGATTCGGCCGTCGAACCCGACGTCCTTCAAGACACATGGCCTGTCGGGGGGCCTGTCCGTCCACTTGTCGGTTATGAATGGGGAACGGGACATGGCTCTTCGGGAGTTCTTCGCGCGCCATCGAATGGCTTCGGCCATCGTGGCGCCCGCGTCGCTGGGGGTGGTGGCGATCGTCACTGCCTCGGTGGCGATGACATCGACGCACGAAACCGTCGATACACGCCTGCGGGCATCGGTTACCGAATGCCACGACATGGTGACCATTTCAGTCGCCGGTCGTCGGGATACACCGGATGCCGCCACCACGAAGTTGCTGGTCGGGGCCAACGGTGAAGAGTTGCCCGCCGCGCTGTCCGGTGATTACAGCAGCCAATGGGTCGATCCGGTCGTCAACGCACCGGCCGACAATGTCGATCCCGGCTCATATGCCGCTGTCTACATCGCGTACCCGGCGAATATGGACAGCTACGAGGATGCCGTCAACGCGGGCGTCGCGAATACCGAACAGGTGATGCGCGAAATCGCACAGGCCTGCCCGGACACCAAGTTCTCGATCGTGGGCTACAGCGAGGGCGCCGATGTGGTACGCCGCGTCGCCATGACGGTCGGACATCAGACCGCCGATCAAGATGGTGGCTATGGCATCGTGGATCCAGCCGATGTCGTCGGTGTCGTCATCCTCGCCGATGCCGGACGTTCGGCGGGTGACGGTCCGTTCCCGGGCGCCAAGGATCCGTACAGCAATCCCGACGGCTTCGACCAGAAGTATCAGAACGGCACGAAAACCGCGTCCGGCCAGGGCGCACTACCCGGTACCAGCGGTGACTTCGGTGCGCTGAACGGCAAGATCGCCTCGTTCTGCTCCGATGGCGATCTCACGTGCTCGGCGCCGCAGAACATTTCACTGCTGCAATTGGCGGTGAATGTGGGGCGGCAGTTGAATGTCGACGCGCTCGAACGCGACGGCCTCACCCCCGCGACCGGGCAGGATGTTGCCGTTGTCCTCGGCCGGATCGCGTTGGCGGCGTTCGCGGATATCCAGTCACAGCCGAACTGGATGCAAAGCGATGAGACGTTTCTCCAAGTGCTGCTGAGGGTTTCGGATCCGGAATACAAGCCGGGGCAGACGCCGACGACTCCGACCAAGGCCGAGTCGATCTCGACCAATGAGATGTCGCCGTTGGCCTATCTGCCGCAGAAGGTGTTCAACGAGATCATCGGTCTCATCGTGACGAACCAGAACACCATCCCGGTGATTCTGAGTGACCCCTACCAGCAGACGCTCGGCCCCAATGCGAGCGGTCACCACTTCGACTACTGGCGCGACGCCGACCCGAACAACGGTAAGCCGCTGACATCCGCCGAGTACGCCGCCGCCTGGCTCACCCATCTGGCCCAACAGGCACAGGCGGGTCAGCCGGTCGACACGACCGCCAAGCCGGAGTCGGCCGATCTCGCCGCCGCCTACCAGGCAGCGACCTCGACGACCAAGACGCCCGAACCGAGCAAGACCACGACCGCGGCTCCGACGACCACCACCGCCGCCCCGGCGAAGACGGAGGTCAGCGGCCAGCCGACGACCACTGCGCCGCCCACGACAACCGCGCCGCCGATGAGCACACCGGCGGTAACTACACCACCGGCTTCGACCACCACAACCACTCAGCCCCCGAAGCCGACCACCACCGAACCAACCACCACGACAGCGCCACCGGCGACACCGACCACAACCAAGTCGACTCAGCCCTGACCCGGCGCCATCGCGGCTGGCGCACGCAGGCCCGCACGGCTGGCGCCGTCGCGGGCCTGCGCCTACATCCCTTGTGGGACACAGGTGAGGCTCAGGCCGATCGCGGCCAGTCCCGACAGGCGCGGGATGACCAGGCCGATCGCACCGGCCAACTCGACGGCGCCGACGAAGTAGCGGAACCAGTCGCCAACGCCGATCAAGTCGAAGCCTTCGACAGCGCTGGACTCGCCGAGGAGCTTCGGCGCAGCGGAGGCGAATGCGAAGAACGCGGCGAGCAGGCCTTGCAGCACCCACAGGGTGATATCGAGGGAACGACCGGGCCCCGCGCCGACCTCAGCGGTGTTCTCAGCGGTCATGGTTCGAGTCCTTCCAAGCACGTGTATCGGATGTTGCACCCATACAGACGAGACCCGATCACCGAATTCATCGGGCCTTCAGCCATCCCGTGATGGGATGTATTCGTATAGGCTCCGATTCGATCGGAAGCGAGCAGGCGAGATGGTGAAGCGATGACGCAGCGCGGGTGGGTGCTGTTCCTGGCGATGGGTGTCATCTGGGGTGTGCCCTACGCGATGATCCGGATAGCGGTCGAGGATTTCGACCCGATCGTGGTGGCATTCGGCCGGACCTTCCTCGGCGCGCTGATCCTGCTGCCGATCGCGCTCTACACCAAAGCCCTCGCACCGGTGTTCCGGCGTTGGCGTCCGCTGCTGCTGTACACCCTGGTCGAGATCACCGGACCGTGGTTTCTGATCGGGTACGCCGAGACCACGCTGAACAGTTCGACGGTCGGGCTGCTGATCGCCGCCGTTCCGCTGATCGCCGTGGTCATCGTGACCAAACTCGGCCACGATCGCTTCGATGCCCGCCGCACCATCGGCCTGATCATCGGATTCGCGGGTGTGGCGGCACTGGTCGGCTTCGATATCGACCTGACCCAGCCCGCCGCTATCGGCGCCATCGGGTTGACCACCATCGGTTACGCCGTCGGCCCGATCATCATCAATCGCGCACTGGCCGATCTGCCGCCGCTCGGCGTGGTCGCTGGATCACTGGTTCTCGCGGCGGTGATCTACACACCGTTCGCCGCGCTCCGCTGGCCGACACATTTCACCGCCGACGCGTCGTGGTCGGTGCTCGGACTGGCTGTAATCTGCACGGCCGCAGCATTCCTGGTGTTCTTCGCGCTGATCAGCGAGGTCGGCCCGGCCCGCGCCACGGTCATCACCTACATAAATCCCGCGGTGGCGATCCTGCTCGGCGTGACCCTGCTGGACGAGCCGCTGACCATCGGCATGGGCATCGGCTTCCCGCTGGTCATTCTCGGCTCGATCCTCGGCACAGTCCGCGCTCGCACCGCCGAGAAACCGGCGGCGGCGCCCGTCACCCAGTCCTGAGCGCGCTCAGTCTGCGGCGGCGCTGAAGGACAGACCGGCGCCGCCGATAATTTTCAGCAGCACCGCACGCAGCCGATCCACCTCGGCCGCTCCGATGATCGCGTCGAGGTGCGCATCGAATCGCTCGACCACATCCCGCCCTGCCTCGACCACGGACCAGCCCAGCGCCGTGAGGCGAACCAGCCGCGCCCGTCGATCGGTTGGATCGGGCGTCACCTCGACATAGCCGCGCGAATCCAGGTGCCGCACGAGCTCACCCATCGCCTGCTTGGTCATGCCCGCGCGTCCGGCGAGATCGATCAGTCGCGTGCCTTGGGGATCGATGACCTGGAATACCGGCGCATGCGCGGCCCGCAGATCGGTGAATCCGGCCGCCGCTAGGCCCGCGTCCAGTTCGGCCGCAAGCGTTCGCGCCGCGGCGCCTAGCAGATTCCCGAGCGGCGGCGGCCGATCAGCCAATGGATTAGTCAGGCTCTTGACCATTCCGGAGCTCCTTCGTACCTTTAGTCAGGAACCTTACTACTTTTGGATGGTGCACATGACTAGACAGGTTGTGGTCGGACTAGCAGCGCTGGCCTTGATGATCGAACTCGGCTGGCTGGCCTTCGCGGACGGATCGGTCGGGGCGATCACCGCGGTGGTGCTCGCGAGCGTCGCGGTGCTCACGGTGACCGCTGGCCGGTCCGTGGTCGTCAATACGACGGTGCGAATCCTGCTGGGCGCGTTGTTCGCTGGTTCGGTCGCGGACCGATTCGGCCTGCTCGGTGCATCGGGCGCGGACGGTGTCTCCTGGGGCGACTACTCCGCGTTCACCGACTACACCCGCACGCTCACACCACAGGCCTTGGATTGGTCGGTGCCGGCCCTCGCCGTCATCGCGACCGCATCGGAAACCCTGCTGGCCATCGGCTTGATCCTCGGCGTCGCCGCGAAACTCACCGCACGCGCCGCCACCGCGGTATTGATCGTCTTCGCGGCGGCCATGTCGACATCGGTCGGCTTCGACGAAATATGTTCGTACGGCGTCCTTGTCGTGACGGGCGGCGCCGCGCTTCTCGGCATCTGCGATACCGCCCTGAACCTCGACAAACTGTTGCGCCGCATGCCTGTCACGGGCTTCGCAATGAAATCCAGCGTCGCGGCGCGACTCGATGAGCGGTGACGGAGGGCATGATGTCCGAGTGACAACGAACAGTCGAACCGATCCCGCGGATGTGGCGCACACCCGTGCCGCCTACGACGATATCGCCATCCGCTATGCCGAATTCGTCAAGGATCACCTCGCAACCCAGCCATTCGACCGCGCCATGCTCGGCACATTCGCGGAACTGGTGCGGGCCGGCGGTCGGGTGGCCGATCTCGGCTGTGGTGAGGGTCGAATGACCGCACACCTGGCCGGGCTCGGGCTCGATATCTTCGGGATCGACTTGTCTCCCCAACTGCTCGAATTGGCGCGAGCACAGTATCCGACACTCGAATTCGACGAGGGCTCCATCGAGCACCTCGATATCGGTGACGCCGCTCTCGCGGGAATTCTCGTGTGGTACTCGATCATCCATCTGCCGCCCGAACGAATGCCCGCTGTGTTGGCAGAGTTTCATCGGGTACTCGAGTCAGGAGGGCACGCACTGCTCGCGTTCTTCCAGGCACCGGAGGTCCAGGATGTGGAACCGTTCGACCACAAGGTGATAACCGCGTACCGATGGTCAGCGGATCGGCTCGCCACGCTGGCCGAACAGGCCGGTTTCACACCGACCGCCCGGTTGATCCGAGAACCGGATCCCGGTGAGCGCGGCCGCCAGGCCTACCTGCTCCTGGTCAAGGATCGCTGATTCGGCGAACGCGAATCCGCACCTTTCAGTAAGGTTGGGGACAGCACAGGGGACATGGCTGTGCGAACCCTTATCGACATCGTGGTCGTTTTCCTTTCACCAAAGACCTCAGCACCACACCGTCGTCAGGGGGCGACAGACCATGGAGCTCATTTCTCCGATCGATGCCGTATTCCTGCTCGCCGAATCCCGCGAGCACCCGATGCATGTCGGTTCGCTACAACTATTCGAGGCGCCGGAAGACGCCGGGCCCGATTTCGCTCGGCTGACCCATGAGAAGTTGTTGGCGGACAACGAATTCCACCCCACCTTCCGCAAGCGCCCGGCAACCTGGCTCGGCGCGCCCCAGCTGGCGTGGACCCAGGCCGAGGAGGTAGAACTCGCCTATCACCTGCGCCGATCGGCGCTGCCGAGTCCGGGTAACTTCGATCAACTGCTAGCACTGGCCTCCCACCTGCACGGCGCTCTACTCGATCGCCACCGCCCGCTGTGGGAGATCCACTTGGTGGAAGGGCTGAACGACGGCCGCTTCGCGTTGTACTCGAAGATGCATCACGCGCTGATCGATGGCGTCACCGCGCAGCGAGTGCTGCAGCGAACGCTCACCAACGATCCGACCGCGACCGAAACGCGCGTGCCGTGGAACCTGCCCCGTTCGCCTCGCAAGAGCGAACCGTCGGGCTCGCTGCTCGGCGGGCTCGCACGAAATCTCCGGTCGGCGGTCAATTCCGGGCCCGCCGCGCTGCGGGTGGCACGGGCGGCACTGGTGCAGCAGCAGTTGACGATGCCGTTCGAGGCACCGCGCTCGATGTTCAATGTGCCGATCGGCGGCGCGCGGCGGTGCGCGGTCCGGTCCTGGCCGCTGGAACGCGTCAAGCAGGTCAAGAAGGCCACCGGCACGACCGTCAACGATGTGGTGCTGGCGATGTCGGCCGGTGCGTTGCGCGCATATCTGATCGAACAGCATGCCCTGCCCGACAAGCCGTTGATCGCCATGGTTCCGGTGTCGCTGCGGGACGATGAGGACGAGGTCGGTGGCGTCAAGGTCGGCGCGATCCTGTGCAATCTCGGCACCGATATCGCCGATCCGATCGAACGGTTGCGTGTGGTGAGCGAATCGATGCGCCGCAGCAAAGAGGTCTACAACTCGCTCTCCCCCATCCAGACCATGGCGCTATCCGGATTGATGCTCAGCCCGCTCGCCCTGACTCTGCTGCCTGGCATGCTGTCGTTCACGAACCCGCCGTTCAATATCGTCATCTCGAATGTGCCGGGCCCGAAGGAACCGCAGTACTGGAACGGGGCCCGTCTGGACGCCTCGTACCCGATGTCGATTCCGTTCGACGGCCAAGCCGTAAACATCACCCTCACCACCAATGTGGACAGTCTGGACTTCGGGCTCGTCGGCTGCCGCCGTAGTGTGCCGCGACTGCACAGCCTGCTCGACCACCTGGAGAATTCGCTGGCCGAACTGGAGCAAGCGGCCTCCTGAACCGTCGAATCGCCTACGTCGCCAGTAAATAAGGCTGAAGCTGGCGACCATGACTCTTTACGACCACACCGGACGGACGTATACGCGGACCCGGCAACCGGATCCGCGTTTCGCCGCAGTTGTCGATGACGCGGTGCGTGGCATGGAATCGATCGCCGATGTCGGAGCGGACAGCGGATCCTATGAACCGACGGGCACCGTGATCGCGGTCGAGCCGAGCCAGGTGATGATCGCCCAACGCCCACCGACTGCCGCACCAGCGGTCAAGGCGGTCGCCGAGCAGCTGCCGATCCGCACAGACGCGGTCGATGCCGCCTTGGCCGTCCTGACCGTGCACCACTGGACCGACCTCGATCGCGGCATCGCCGAACTGAAACGGATCGCCCGCCGCCGGATCATCATCCTGACCTGGGACCACACCGTCTTCCGCGAATTCTGGCTGGTCCGTGACTATCTGCCCGCCGCGGCCGAAACCGATGCGCGCTTGGCGGTCGCACTCCCGCGCCTGACCGCCCTACTCGGCGAAGTATCGATCACGTCGATCCCGATCCCACACGATTGCGTAGACGGGTTCGGCGGCGCTTACTGGCGGCGACCCGAGGCGTACCTGGACGAAACCGTGCGCGCGGGCATGTCGATGCTTGCGCTGACCCCGGCCGCGCTACTGCAGGACGGACTGAACCGGCTCCACGACGATCTCACCACCGATAGGTGGGCCAGGCGTAATGCCGAGCTACTCGGGAAATCCCACCTCGACCTGGGCTACCGGCTCCTCACCGCGGAACTCTGATTCAGTCGAGGAGAACAGCTACCCCGAGAAAACTAGAACGTGTTACATTCGAAGTCAGGCGTCCGCGCCTGTCGACGAAGCTACCGCCGCGTCATGGCGATATCTGCGACAGTCGGCCGAATCGGCAGCGCGGGCCGGTGACCAAATATGCAACCCGTTCCAGCACTCGTCAGCCGTTG
Source organism: Nocardia sp. NPDC050412 (assembly GCF_044458825.1). Lineage (NCBI taxonomy): Bacteria > Bacillati > Actinomycetota > Actinomycetes > Mycobacteriales > Nocardiaceae > Nocardia > Nocardia sp. NPDC050412. The sequence goes on along the minus strand of NZ_JBITIJ010000014.1, from coordinate 91,064 downwards.
CGATCCGGCTGCTGAGCAAGTAGGGAGACCAGCACGCCATGCGTACCGAAATCTGCGACCGGCTGGGGATCGAATTCCCCATCTTCGCCTTCACCCATTGCCGCGATGTGGCGGCCGCGGTCAGCAATGCCGGCGGACTCGGCGTGCTCGGTGCGGTGGGCTTCACCGCCGAGGAATTGGAGGTCGAACTGGCCTGGCTGGACGACCATGTACACGGTGTGTACGGCGTCGACCTCGTCATCCCGTCGAAGTACGAGGGCAAGGGGATCGATGATCTGACCCCCGAACAGCTGGAAGCCAAACTGGCGGAACTGGTTCCGCAGAGGCACCGCGACTTCGCGGAGAAACTCCTCAACGAGCACAATGTCCCGCGTCTGCCCGACGGTGAACACCACAATCAGCTGCTCGGCTGGACCGCGACCACCGTCGCGCCGCAGATCGAGGTGATCCTGCGCCATCCCAAGGCCAAGCTGGTCGCCAATGCCCTCGGCACTCCGCCGCCGGATGTGGTCGAGCAGATCCAGGGTTCGGGACGGCTCATCGGGGCGCTGTGTGGTTCGGTGAAGCATGCGCTCAACCACAAGCGCGCCGGTCTGGATTTCGTTGTCTGCCAGGGCACCGAGGGCGGCGGGCACTGCGGTGAGATCTCCTCGATGGTGCTGTGGCCGCAGGTGGTCGACGCCATCGGCGATATGCCGCTGCTGGCCGCCGGCGGTATCGGCAACGGTCGCCAGGTCGCCGCGGCCATGGCGATGGGTGCGGCGGGTGCGTGGACCGGCTCGCTGTGGCTGACTGTCGAGGAGGCGAATGTGCCGCCCGCGCAGATGCAGACCTATATCGAAGCCTCCAGCCACGACACCGTGCGCTCGCGATCCTGGACCGGTAAGCCGTGCCGCATGCTGAAGAACGACTGGACCGAGGCCTGGGAGGCGCCGGAGAACCCGGATCCGCTGCCCATGCCGCTGCAGATGATGGTGGCCTTGGACGGCGTCAAGCGCGGGCACCGCTATCCCGAAGCCGCCAAGGATGTGAACTTCAATCCGGTCGGTCAGGTCGTCGGCATGATGAACAAGGTGGAGCGTTCCGCCGATGTGATCGCCCGGCTGATCAATGAGTACGTGGAGGCATGCGACCGCCTGAACAAGCTCAATAGCGCGCTGTAGCAAACTCTTCGACGCCGCCTCGACCGACCTGTTTGGGGCGGCGTCGTCGTACTCCCGTGGCTGGGTAGCCGTCCGGCGGCGCACGCGGTATACAAGTGATTCGCACTGCTGCAGTGCGAGCGCTCGCGTCAGTTTCGGGAGGTAGGCATGTATCCCTGCACCAACCCTCGGTGCGGAAGTCGCGGACATAATGAGCCGGAGTGTCCGAATCTGATGCATGCCGATCTGCCGCAACGGCGAAATCTGGTGGTGCTGGCTGTACTTGCCGTCACGATCGTCAGCTCGCTCGTGCTCGCCGCCTTCGCCGCGGCACCGCATTGATATCAACCTAGGTCACTGAGAAGTCGTAACGCACACCGGTCAACTGCTCGCTGAGCTCCCACAGTTTGCGCGCGGTCGCGCGACGATAGGCAAGCGGATTGCGCAGCGCCCGCCGCGGATATCCGGCGAACTCGAAACCCGGTCCCACATAGGAGTTTCCGCGTACCGCCGGCACCGTGGCGGCATACAGCTGCGGCAGTGCGCCCATGCGGTCGGACTGGGCCAGCGCGAACAGGATCGCCTGCGGGATCGCCGCCAAGATACCGTTCACACCCTTCTCACCGTCGCGGTCGTAGAGATGGGTCGCCGACACTCCGGGATGCGCGGCCACCGCACGCAGGTCGGATCCGGCCGCGCGGGCGCGGCGCTCGAGTTCCGCGGTGAACAGCAGATTCGCCAATTTGGACTGGCTGTAGGCGGGCCAGCGCAGATAGAACCGCTGCCAATTCGGGTCGAGCCAGTTGATCACGCCGACCCACGCGGCCACCGACGATACGGTCACCACCCGGGGCTGTTCGGCGCGTAAGAGAGCGGGCAGTACGCCGCCGGTGAATGCGAAGTGCCCGAGATGATTTGTGCCGAACTGGGCGTCGAACCCATCGGCCGTTCGTGAGCGCGGCACCGCCATCACACCCGCATTATTGATCAGCAGATCGATCCGCCCGACGGTGTCGTTGATCTGCTCGGCGGCGCGTCCGACCGAGGCGAGATCGGCCAGATCCAGCTGCAGCACTTCAGGTTTCGGCCCGATTGACACTGCCGTTACCGCATCCAGTGCGGTCGCGGCCTTCTGCGGATTTCGGCAGGCCAGCAGCACATGCGCGCCCTTGCTCGCCAATGCCTCGGCGGTGCGCAGGCCGAGGCCGCTATTGGCGCCGGTGACCACGGCTGTCTTTCCGGATTGGTCCGCGATATCCGCAATGGTCCAGCGGCGCGGCAGGATTGGTACCGATGTCACAGAGAACTCCTGGTTGATCTAGACCGCTTCGTCGTCGCGTGCAGCCGGGCAGCCATCGCTCGACCAACTCGACGAACGGACCTTCCATCGAGCTGCGCGCAGACCCCGACGATGCCACCGAAGACCCGGCCGAGCATGGCCAGCTCTGGGAGCTCCGTCGGGCTTCATGCTCGACTCGGCCACGATCAGCGCCTGCCCGAGCTGCATGGCGCTGGCCTCGAGTTCGCCGCGAACACCCCATCGGCGGCCTGGTCGAGGACAAAAATCCCGAGCCGTCCCAGACAGAGATTCAAATGCGACGATCTTGCCGGACAGCGGCAACCGTACGCCTCTCGGACGGCGTTGAGCGGCACGGACCAATTGATGACTCAGACAGTGAATTCGGAAGGACCGAGCAGGATCAGGCGGTCGCCGCTTGCTCCGCGTCCTCTTGGTCCTCGGCCCCGACGTCGAGCAATTCCTCGAATCGGGCGATCACCTTGTTGTGATACAGCCCGAACAGATCCTCGAACAGCGCCAGCTGGGCGTCGGACGGGCCGGAACCGGAATCCCACACCGCGACCAGCGCACGCCATACCAATACATGCAGATCGGCCGCGCCCGCGAAGAAGGCCTCGACGGCCTCGGGCACCTCGAGCACCATCTCGCCGATGGAATTCATGATCGCGCGCTGCATGCTCAGCCCGAGTGCGGTGAGCAACCGGCGGACCAGACCGATCTCGATGGCGAGGATCTGCTGGAAGTCGGGGACCTCCTGTCGGGCAAGCGATTCCAGTTGATCGATCGCGGCCTTGAGTTCGGCCGGATCGATCTCCTGTTCGCTGCTGGTGTAGGCGAGCAGCGCCTCCATGACGATGCCGCGCTCCACCTCGACGATGTCGTGGAACATCTCGACGGCCACATCCGGCATCGGAACCGAGAACCTGAACAGGTGCCGATACACATCGAGACCGCCCGCCTCACGGACATCGCGGATCGTGAACCCCTTACCGCGTCGCGCCTCGACGAATCCGTACGATTCCAACCGACCGAGGGTCAACTGCGCGGTCGCGCGGTTCATATCGAACTCCTCCGCGACCTGACGGACCGACGGCATCAAATCCCCCGGCTGATATTCCCCCGCGGCAACCCGGCGTGCCAGCTCATCGGCAACGTCGGCGACTACCGTTTGGGATCCCATCGAGATGCCACCTTTCGACTCGGTTCCGAATACGTCCCAGACAGTCTATGCTCTCTTGTGCGAGACTGCACCTGTGTAACACTGGTCAGTGTGCGGTGCGAGGTGAGTCATGACAATTCAGCGTGGCGACGGTCGATCGGCCGAGAGTTCGACAACTAGACATGCACGCATTTTCGCGATGAGGTCGAACGGTAAACCTCCAGTTCGTACGGCAGTTCGCAATGCGAAATTGGCGGCGCTGCCGGTCGCCTTCGCCGGCCGTCAGGCCGCAGGTGTGGGTAAGCGCGCACTCGGCCGACCGGCCGCCGAGGTCAATCGTGAAATCCAAATGCGCACCGCACAGCACATCTTCGAGGTGTTCGGCGAACTGAAAGGCTGTGCCGCGAAACTCGGTCAGCTGCTTGCCATTTACGAACTCGCACTGCCGCCGGAACTCGCCGAGCCATACAAAGTCGCGCTGAGCCGGTTGCAGGATTCCGCGCCGACGATGCTGCCGCGTTCGGTGCACGCGGCGATGGCCGCCAGCATGGGGGAGGACTGGCGTTGGCATTTCCGGGAATTCGACGATCGGCGCGCGGCCGCGGCCTCGCTCGGCCAAGTGCATCGCGCGGTATGGCGTGACGGTACGCCCGTCGCGGTGAAGATCATGTATCCCGGCGGTAAGCAGGCGGTCGCGAACGACTTGGATCAGCTGCGCCGGATCTCCATGCTGGCAACGGTTTTCGTGCCCGGTGCGGATGTCAAGGGGGTGACCGAGGCGGTCTGCGCCTGTGTGCTCGACGAACTCGACTATGCGGCCGAGGCGCAATCCCAGCGGATCTTCGCGGCGGCCTATGCCGACGATCCGGATTTCTATATTCCGCGGGTGATCGAACAACGCGGCGACGTGCTCGTCACCGAATGGCTGGACGGTACGCCGCTGCCGCGCGTCATCGCCTCCGGTACGCGCGCCGAGCGGGATCGGGTCGGTATGCAGCTGGTGCGGTTCATGGCATCGAGTTGGATCCGCAGCGGTCTGCTCTACGGCGACCCGCATCCGGGCAATTTCCGGGTGCTGCCGGATGGGCGACTCGGCGTCGTGGACTTCGGAGCCTGCACACCGTGGCCGACCGAGGGTTTCGAGGAATTCGCCTTCGACTACTGCGATGCGCTGTTCAACGGCGGGCCTGCCGAATTGGAGGCGGCGGTACGACGGCACGGTTTCTGCGAACCGGGCCGGGTACTCGATGCCGAGGATCTGTTCCATGTGGTCGCGCCGTGCGTCGAACCTTTCCGGCACGCGAACTACCGGTTCACCATGCGCTGGCTGCGCAAACAGGTACTGCGGGTGACGAATCCGCGGTTGACGAATGCCCTGCGTCAAGGCACTATGCCCGCGCGCTTCACGCCGTTCGCGCGATCGATGCTCACGCTGATCGGTGCGATCGGTCAGTTGGAGACCGAAGGTTCGTTCCGCGACGAAGTCGGGCGGTGGCATCCGACGTTGCACGAGTTGGTGACTCGCCCCGCGGAGCAGGACGCAGTGCCGGTCGATCTAGCGGTGGCTCGGCGCAAGCGGGCCGAAGCGGATGCGCGGCGCATGTCTGTGGGCTGAGCCCAACCGCGCTGACCTGCCCCGACGCCGCCGAGACACCAACCCGAGACATTGCGTCTCAGACAGAGCGATTCGCGCGCCGAACTTCCCGCCACCGACGATTCCGACTTCTCGGCGATGGGTGGATACCGATCATCGCGGCCCTCGATCGGCTCATCGCCGCCAGGCTCACGGCCACGCGCCCGGATTGGTCAGCGTGCCAACCACTCTCGCCAGTGCGGCCGGATGAGGGCGGCCAATTCGTCGTAACCGCCCGCGCCGGGATGCGCGCCGTCGCCCGCGCGCACCTCGCGCATCCATACCGCGCTGTCGCGCAGCGGTCGATGGACGCGCACGTACGGGACCGCTGCGGCAGCACAGATCTCGGCGAAATGTTCGTCGAGCGCGGCGGTCCGGGCGTTGTGGTCGATGTCATCGATGGGCGGCGGCGCGACGACCAGGACCGGCAGCTCGGCGGCCTGTGTGAGCAGCTCGGACAGGTTGGCCGCCGATTGTTCGGGAGCCACTCGGGGCTGTCCGTCGATGATGGTGGTGTCGTTGACGCCGAACGAGACAACCAGGCGGGCATCGCAGCCGTCGGGAAATCGTGGGGCGCATTCGGTCTGCCAGCGGCCGAGGATCTCGGTCGAAGTCTGCATCCGCACACCCAGGTTGTAGGTGGTGAGCGGCTGGCCATTCGCGTAGGTCTGGGCGGCCAGGCGACCGACCCACCCGAGGCACTGCGCGTCGCCGACACCCGCGACGAAAGAATCACCGATGCAGCACACGCGAAGGTCGTTCCACATCCGGCGATCTTCGCAACTGCTCGCCGCGGAGCAGGGCCCGGCTACCGCCGCACGGACTCCGGTCGTGCCCGTTAGGATCGCTGTGGTCATTCGGGAGGGATTGAAGTTGACAGGGGTAGCCGAATCCACAGTGGCCGCGGCGCCGCCGTGGTTCACGGGTTTGTTCGCGCATCGCCGCTGGATTCGCCGGGTCGAGCCGTTTCCGCATGTATATGCCCGGGATGTTTTCGTGCCCGAGTTCTATGGGCGGTTGGCCGATGAGTTGGCGCGGGTGCGCCGCGAGCGGCCGGAGTCGTTCGGAACGGTGGCGGCCGATTACGGTGCGGTCGGGGCCTCACTGGCCGGACTGCGGGACGGGCCGTTGGCACTGTTTCTCTCGCGGGAATGGCATGACCTGATCGCGCGGGTAGCTGGGGTGGCTACCACCGGTGATGTCGAGGGGTCGGTGCACCATCATCGGCCGGGGAGCCCGTCGGGGTCACCGCACAATGATTTGAATCCGGCCTGGTTCAAGGGGGTGGCGCCTGGGCCGGGCGAGGTCAGGACCGTGGATCCGGAGGTGGATCTGAAGATCGGCCCGCGGACGCCGGAGGTCTTCGCGCGGGAGACGGTGCGCGCCGTCGCGGTGCTGTTCTATTTCGGCAATCCGGATTGGCAGCCGGGCGATGGCGGCGAGACCGCGCTGTATGCGCATATCGGCGCGAACCCGGTTCCCGCACTGACGATTCCGCCCCTGAACAACTCGCTGCTGCTGTTCGAGTGCACACCGCGCTCCTGGCATACGTTCGTCGGCAATAACGCCGCCGCGCGCAATAGCGTGGTGATGTGGCTGCACCGGCCGAAGGAAGACGTGGTGCGGCGCTGGGGAGGAGACAGCATTGCGCAGTGGCACTGAACGCCGGGTGTGCCTGCTCACCGGGGCGGGTGGCGTCCTGGGTGATACCTTCTGCCGCGGCCTGTACACCGACTACGACATCATCGCGGTCTGCCGCAATCGCACCCCGGCGGCACCGTCACAGCTCGAATGGTTCGTCGATCCCTTCGAACCGGAAATGCCCGTGCCGGAGAATGCTTCGCGGATCTTCGTGATCAAGGCCGATCTCACCGAAGCGGGTGAAGTCGAGCGCGTCATCGATATCGCACTTGCCCGCTTCGGGCATATCGATCTGCTGGTCAACAATGCCGCGCACAGCCGATTTCAGCCGCGCGGTATCGTCGACGGTGACGCCGCGCTCGACGAATTCGATCCGCATTTCACGGTCAATGTCGGTGTGCCGCTGCGTTTGTCGGCGCGCTTGGCGCAGCGCAGCTGGGTGCACGCCGGAGACGAGAACCGGGCCCGCAATCGCAATATCGTGAATGTCTCCAGCATTGCGGGTTCGCGGGTGTACCCCGGCGGACAGGCGCTCTACGCGGCGTCCAAGGCGGCGCTCAACCACCTGACCCGGCATATCGCGGCCGAATTCGAGGAGTTCGGGGTGCGAGCTAATGCCATCGCGCCCAACGATTTTCCCGCGACAGTGTCCACCGAACAGGTGGTGCGGGCCATTGTCGAACTCGATCGAGGCGAGATGACCGGCGAAATCTTCACCGTCGCGGTGGCGGCCGAGGTTGGGCGTCACGCACTCGGTGCGGACGCCCATTGACCTACGCCGTTGCGGTGATCTCCTCGGACATGGTCCAAAGCCGTTGCGCGAGTTCCGCATCCACGGCCTGCCTGTTCCGCGGCTGTTCCTCCTTGAACCGGTGGAAGTACTTGCCGTTCATCTCCTCCGACGTAGTCGCCAAGTGCACCAGTGGATCCGCGCCCTTATCTGCCCGGATGAAGAAGGGCCGTGACAGCGGCGAACGGATGAACGCGCCGAGTCCGAGCGGAGCATTGTCGTAGACATGGGTGGCGACCGCGCCCGGATGGAATGCGGCGGTGACCAGCCCGCTGCCCTCGGTGCGGCGGGCCAGCTCCCTGGTGAAGATGATGTTGGCGAGCTTGGAAGTGCCGTAGGCGCCCAGCTGGTTGAACGAGCCGGTCGATGCGTTGACGGTGTCGAGATCCAGCTTCGCCATCCGGTAGGTCATGCTCGCGGTATTGACGACCCTGGCCTGCGACTGCACCAGCCGATCCAGCAGCAGGGCGGTCAGCAGGAACGGCGACAGGTGATTTACCTGGAAGGTCAGCTCATTGCCGTCATCGGTGACGGTGCGTTCGGCCCACGCGCCGCCGGCGTTATTGGCGAGCACATCGATGCGCGGATAGCGATCTAGCAGCTGATCGGCGAGTTTGCGCACCTCGTCGAAGCGGGCGAAATCGGCTATGAACGACTCCGCGCCGATCCGCGCCGCCACCGCGGCGGTGCGCTCCGGCGAGCGCCCGACCACCGCGACGGTCGCGCCGCGCGCCACCAGCTTCGCCGCCGCCTCGGCGCCGATGCCGGAGCTGGCGCCGGTCACCACCACCGTCTTTCCGGATAGATCCTGTGCTGCCATGTCCTGCCTTCCGTCGGCTGATTCGTGCTGATCCTCATCGGCCGGGACGGATTCGGCAAGACCGTCTACTAACCGGTAGGTCGGTGGGAACCGACTGCTGTGTATCGTGCTGCCAACGCAACAGTTGATCTAGTACGAACATGGGTAGCTCGCCGGGGACGCCCAGAACTCAGCCACTCCGGGAACCGTCGGCCCGCGACGGTACGTTAGGACTCACCTACGACCGGCAAAAGGCCCGGGGAGGCGGAGGAGCGGAGGGCCATGAGATGCGAGTTGACGGGCGGGATATCCCGGTCACGGGGAGCCTGCTGCAACCGCTGATCCGGCGGACCAGTGACATCATCCGTGTCGTACTCGCGGCACTGTGGGTCGGCGTGATCGTCGCCGCCTCGCTGATCACCCGGCCGGAGTGGCTGGCACTGGAGCGTTCGGTCTCGAATATCGTCGGATTCCTCAATCCGGACCAGTCCAATCTGGTGTACCTGGTCTACGGCACGGCGATTCTGGCGCTGCCGTTCGCGATCCTCATCGAATTGATCATCAGCAGGCAGTGGAAGCTGCTCGCGGGCTACGCGGCCGCGGGATTGGTCGCGGGCCTGCTGCTATCGATCACCGGAACGGGATTGTCCGCGCCGCAATGGCATCTGCAGGTGCCGGACCGGCTCGATACCTTCCTTTCGCAGTTCCTGGACGATCCGCGCTGGATCGCCATGCTCGCCGCCGTGCTGACCCTATCCAGTCCATGGCTGCCGACCCGACCGCGGCGCTGGCTGTGGTTCCTGCTGCTGGCGTTCGCACCGATCCACCTGGTGGTCAGCACGGTGGTGCCCGCGCGGGCCATGTTCGGACTCGCGGTCGGCTGGTTGGTCGGCGCGGTGATCGTGCTGGTGGTCGGCACACCGGCGCTGGAGGTGCCGTTGGAGGCGGCGGTGCGGGTGCTGGCCAGGCGCGGACATACCGTCACCGCATTCACCGTGCTGCATCCCGCCGGGCGTGGTCCGCTGGTGCTCGCCGCGACCATCGACGGTCCGGAGCGCGAGTTGACCGTAGAGCTGTTCGGCAAGAACCAGCGCAGCTTCGGTGCGCTGCGCCAGCTGTGGCGCTGGCTCACCTTCCGCACCAGCGAAACGGCGGCACTGCACGGCTCGATGCACCGCGCCGTCGAGCACCGCGCGCTGGTGGCCATCGCCGCCGGCGAGATGGGTCTGGCCGCCGTGCAGCAGGTCGCCGTCGCGGCACTCGAGCGCGGCTGGATGCTGTACGCGCACACCATGCCTCGGGGTAGGCCGCTCGACGAAACCTCCGATGACGAGCTCACCGGGGTATGGCGATCGCTGTCCGCATTGCACTGCGGCCAGATCTCGCACGGCGATCTGCGACCCGCCGAGATCCGAATCGAGAACGGCACCACGCTGTTCAGCGGATTCATCAATGCGGAATTCGGCGCGTCCGATAACCAGCGGCAGTCCGATGTCGCGCAGTTGCTGGTCTCGACCACGGCGGTCTTCGGCAAGGAAGCGGCGGTGCGCACCGCCATCGAGACGCTCGGCGAGCAGACGGTGCTGACCGCGGCGAGCCGACTCACCAAGTCCGCCATGCCCGCCGGGATCAAGAAGTCGATTCCGGACTGGGGCGAGGTGGTCTCCTCGGCCCGCGATGAGGTGCGCAAGCAGACCGGCCAGGACAAAATCGAGGCCGAGCAGATCACCCGGTTCAGCCGCAATCAGATCATCCAGTTGGTGTTGCTGATCGGATTGGTCTATGTCGCCTATCCGTTCATCAGCGCGGTGCCGACCTTCTTCTCGCAGTTGTGGAGCGCCAACTGGTGGTGGGCGCTGCTCGGGCTCGCGTTCTCGGGGCTGACGTATATCGGTGCGGCGGCGGCACTGTGGGCCTGCGCCACGCGCCTGGTCAGCTTCCGCAATCTGGTGATCATGCAGATCGCAAATACCTTTGCCGCCACGACAACACCCGCGGGTGTCGGTGGATTGGCCTTGAGCGTGCGCTTCTTGCAGCAGGCCGGACTCGGCGCGGTGCGGGCCACCGCCGCCGTCGCACTGCAGCAGGCCGTACAGGTGATCACACACATCAGCCTGTTGATCCTGTTCAGTGTCGCGGCGGGCACTTCGGCGAATCTGTCGCATTTCGTGCCCGACGCCACCGTGCTCTATCTGGCGGCCGGTGTGGGCGTCGGCATTATCGGCGCCTTCATGTTCGTGCCGAAACTGCGTCGCTGGCTGAACAATTCGGTGCGCCCACAGTTGCAGGAGGTGCTCGGTGAACTCGGCGATCTGGCCCGGGATCCCAAGCGCTTCCTGGTGATCGTGCTCGGCTGTGGTGCGATCACACTCGGCCTGGCGCTCGCGCTGTGGGCCAGCGTCGAGGCGTTCGGTGGTGGCGCGTCGTTCATCACCCTCACCATCGTCACCATGATCGGCGGCACCCTGGCCGCGGCCGCGCCGACACCCGGTGGCGTCGGCGCGGTCGAAGCCGCACTGATCGGTGGCCTTGCCGCCTTCGGCCTGCCCGCGACCATCGCCGTGCCGTCGGTGCTGCTCTACCGCGTGCTCACCTGCTGGCTGCCAGTGTTCTGCGGCTGGTTCTGCATGCGCTGGATGACATCGAAGGACCTGATCTGATCAGGCGTCCTTGGTTGCCACCAGCACGCCGGTCGTCGGTGGGATCGCGGTGAAGTCCACCGTCCCGAATCCGGCCGTCCGCAAGGCTTCTCGATAGCGGCGGATATCGATGGCCGCCAGCGGGTCCGCGTGGTGTCCGGGCGCGTGCGGGTCGTCGGTGCGACGGGCGGCGAATCGGGACATGATGCGAACCGCCGCGGGAAGGACTTTTCCGGTCGGGTGGGTATCGGCGAGCAGCAGTCGGCCACCCGGGCGGAGCACCCGGAACATCTGTCCCAGTGCCGCGATGCGCTGGGCCTCCGGAATGTGATGCATGACGAAGGTCGAGGTGACCACATCGACCGAGGCATCGGGCAGGGTCAGCGACTGGGCGGCGCCGACTTCGAAACGGCAGTGGGGGGCGGCGCGACCGCTCGCGTAATCGATCATCTCCCGGGACGGGTCGATACCGATCACTCGACCGGACGGCCCGACTCGATCGGCGAGGGCCCGAACGAGTTGGCCCGGGCCGCAACCGATATCGACCGCATGATCGCCCGCGGCGGCACCGGTCAGCTCGACGAGGCGAGCGTTCAGGCTGCCGACCCGGCCGAGCAAGAAGGCCGATTTCACAGCGAGATAGCCGCGTGGTTTGGTGATGAGAATGCCGATCTCGGAGTTCCGGTCAGCATGCGTGTTAGTGGACTGTTGTGCGTTTCCGGTCATGAGTTCATAATCGGACCAGATGACCGGATAGACCAGAAGCAAAAGTGCGGATATCGTGCCGTTACGAACGGATTCGCACTATCTGTACGACAACGCGGTCTTCGCGTTCGGAGGATGCCGATGACCAGCACCGATCGTCGGGTGCGCCGCACCAAGAGCCTGCTGCACCGGGCGCTGATCGAGCTGATGATCGAATGCGGCTATGACCGGATCACGTTGCAGGACATCCTGAATCGCGCCGATGTCGGACGCTCCACCTTTTATGCGCACTTCCGGGACAAGGACGATCTGCTGCTGGTCAGCAGTACCGAGTACCTGCGCGCGGCGGTGGCAGATGTCGAATCGGCCGCGAATGATCCTGATGCACCGCAACATTCGGAACCGCTCGCACCGCTGTACACGCTGTTCCGGCTGGCGTCGGCGAATCCGGAGGTCTACCGCGCGCTACTGGGTCGCCGGGCGACCGGAGTGCTGTTGCGCTCGACCCGACGCATGGTGGAAGAGATTCTCACCGAACAACTTTCGGGTCGACTCGAGATGGACGACGACGAATTCGCGGTGACGATGACCTTCCTGTCCTGGGGTGTCGTCGGCCTGCTCGGCTCGATCGCGGACGCGGAACCGCCGCTGCCCGCGGCCGAAACCTACCGTCGCCTCGAAGTTCTGGTCGGACCAGGCCTGACGAGCCGGGTGTCACATACCGGACGGGTCAGCCGCGCCGGCCACTGATCGGGTACTCCTCGAAACAGATCTGAGTCTGCCTGGCCACCTCCCGTTAATACCGATGTGCCCGATCAGCTCGAGCGCCTGCTCGGCGGGACCGCGCCACCGCCCCGCCCTTCGCCACCGGACCGGCCGGCAACACCCCGAGGAACCACTCGGGCCCAATGACATTCACCTGCCTGTGCACCGCGAGTACGGCGGCCCGGATGCGTCGGATCACCATGCGGGATCGTGAGGCGTCGGCACCGCCGATGTCTTCGATTCGGCAAAAGCTCAGGACGAGTAGTCCTTGCGCAGCTGCACTTTCACAACCTTGCCGCTGGCATTGCGCGGCAACTCGGCCATGATCACCAGATCCTTGGGGTGCTTGTAGCGCGCCAGGTTCTCGTTGAGGAACGGCGCCAGGTCATCGAGCGTGAGCTCGGCATCCGGATCGGCAAGGGCGACAACGGCAACCGGCACCTCTCCCCACTTCTCGTGCACCCGTCCGACCACCGCGGCCTCGCGGATCTTCGGATGTGCGAAGAGCACGTTCTCCACCTCGGCGCAGTAGATGTTCTCGCCGCCGGAGATGATCATGTCCTTTTTGCGGTCCACCACCCAGAGGAAGCCCTCCTCGTCCGCACGGACCAGGTCACCGGAGTGGAACCAGCCACCGGCGAAGGCATCGGCGGTCGCCTCCGGCTTATTCCAGTAGCCCTGCATGAGAGTCGGTCCGCGATAGACGATTTCGCCGATTTCGCCGGGCGCGACATCGTTCATCTCGTCGTCGACGACGCGGGCCTGGATGGTCGGAATGGGCTTGCCTACCGAACCGAGCTTGCGGATCGCGTCCTTACCCTCCAGCACACAGGTGATGGGCGACATCTCGGTCTGACCGAAGACCGCGACATTGACCGCGTCCGGGAAACAGTCGGCCATGGCCCGCAGCACGGTATCGGAGGCCGGGGCGGCACCCCAGCTGAGCACCTTCAGCGCGAGCTTGCGTTGCTTGACCGTCGGCTCCTCGCAGATCATCTGCCATTGCGCGGGCACGCAGAAGGCGGTGGTGGCCTGCTCACGTTCGACGGCATCGAGGAATTCGGTGGGATCGAAGGCACCGAGTGGATGCAGCACGATCTTGCCGCCGAGCATGAAATACGGTGCGAGACTGCCGAGTCCGGCGATATGGAACAGCGGTGACGTGCAGAAGCCGACCGAGTCGGGACCGATATCCGTGGCCCGAATACTGGTCAGCGCTTGGGCATTCATGTTCGCGTGGGAGAGCACCGCACCCTTCGGGCTGCCGGTGGTGCCCGAGGTGTACATGATCAGCGAGGGGGTGTCCTCGGGAATGTCCAGCGGTGTATGCGGTTCGCCGCCCTCGGCCAGCACTTCGTCGTAGCCGAGCACCGAATCGGTGGTCTGGCCACCGATCACGATGCAGGTCGCGAGCTCGGTCGCCTCGCCCTGCACGGCGGTGGCCAACGGCTGCAGCATGGTGTCGGTGACGATCGCCTTGGCGCGGGAATCGCTGACGATATAGGCGACCTCGGGCGGGGTGAGCCGGAAGTTCACCGGGACCGCGATGGCGCCGAGTGCGTTGATGCCGAAGACGGCCTCGAGATATTCGGGATAGTTCAGCGCCAGTATCAGTACCCGATCACCGAAGCCGATGTCGCGGCGGGCGAGCGCGTCGGCGAACTTCAGCGAACGCTCGTGCAGCTGCCGCCAGGTGGTGTCCACACCACGGAACCGCACGGCCACCGCGTCCGGGCGCATCTGCGCATGCGATGCGATCTGGTTGTTCCAGTGGTTGCGCCGCGACCTGATCGGCTCGTCGAGCGCCTGTGCACCGGTGGTCATGCCACTCCTCTCGGACCGCCGAACGGACGCCGGTGTATCCGACGGCGTCGACGGGCTGAACTGAGAGCAGAATAACAACTAACTTATTCGGGCGGCAAGACACTTGGTCACGAATCGCTGTTAATCGTTCCGAGGTCGGGTTTGTTCAGCGAAAATCGCTCCTAGCTGCATATTCGCCGACTATCTCGATAGTTGCTGCCCATCTACACGCCCGTTCCGACGGATCCGCCGCCGTACGCCGAATACGTGCAGGCGATCATCGAGAGCGGCATCGAGATCGTCGAGACCGCGGGCAGCAATCCGGAGCCCTTCCTGCCGTACTACCGGGAGGCCGGTATCAAGGTACTGCACAAGTGCACCAGCGTCCGGCATGCGTTGAAGGCACAGAAGATCGGCGTCGACGGTGTCAGCATCGACGGTTTCGAATGTGCCGGACATCCGGGTGAAGACGATATTCCCGGACTGATCCTGATCCCAGCAGCCGCACGGGTGCTCGACATTCCGATGATCGCCTCCGGCGGTATCGCCGATGCCCGAGGACTGGTCGCGGCCCTCGCGCTCGGTGCCGACGGCGTCAACATGGGCACGCGCTTCCTGTGCACGCAGGAATCGGCGATCGACCAGAAGGTCAAGGAACAGATCGTCGCCAACTCCGAACTCGACACCCAGCTGATCTTCCGGACCATGCGCAACACCGCGCGCGTCGCGGATAACGAAATCAGCCGCAAGGTCGTCGAAATCGAAAAGGCCGGTGGCACTTTCGACGATGTCCGCGATCTGGTCGCGGGTGCGCGCGGACGCCGCGTCTTCGACGAGGGCGATCTCGATGCGGGCATCTGGTCGGCGGGCCTGGCCCAGGGTCTCATCCACGACATCCCGTCCTGCGCCGAACTGATCAGCCGGATGGTCGCCGAGGCGGAGGAGCTGATCACCGCGCGCCTCGCGGAGAAGGTAGTCGCCTAGGGACTCGTTGCGAAACCCTGGACCGAGCGCCAGGGCTCGTCCCATAGTCGAACCAGGCCCGTCGCACTCCATCGGGGGTTACCGCGACCGAGGTCAGTCGACAAGCTGACCTACGATGACGTTGACTACCAGCCAAAGGACGGTCATCCGTGTCGGAAGCGTTCGACTGGTCTCTGCCGAAGACCTACATCCTGCCGGTGGATATAGACGGTTACCTGTCCATGCCAGAGGACATGGCGCGCAATGTCGAGATCAGAGACGGGATGATCATCCACTGTGAATCCGCCTCGCCGAATCACAATGCGATAGCCCGAAATATCGAACGGGCACTGCTGGACGGCCATGCCAAGCGCGGTTCAGCGGAGCCGTGCTTGCGGGTCAACCGGGATGTGGACATGTTGGTCTCGGAGGTCCCCTTCCATTACAAGCGGCCGGACGTCATCGTCTACCGCTGCATCGATGAGCCTCGACCGAAGTGGCGGATGAAGCCGACAGCCGCGGACGCCGTGCTGGTGGTCGAGGTGGTCTCGCCGACCACGATCACTGCTGACTTGGTCGACAATCGTGCCGAATATGCCCGGTTCGAGATACAGCACTACTGGATCGTCCGGATGGCCAATGAGGACGGTCCCGCGGTTTCGATCGAGATGCTGACGCTCAACTCGGCCGGGGAGTACGTTTCGGCTGGACATCACACCCGATCGGACCGTTCTGCCAGCGCGATCGATTCGCTGGTGCCGTTCGAGGTGCACGCCACTTGGCAGCAACTCGACGAGGGCATCGACTGAATTTCGCGCAGACCAGGTCCTATCTCGCCGCCAGTGCCTCGACCGCGGCGTAGTCGTGGGCGGCGACGATTTCGATGCCGTCGGGTAGGGCGTGTAGGCGGTGGATGGTGGCGAAGGTGGCATCGCGGTCGGCATCGAAGAGTTGGCCGGGCATGGGAGCCTTTTCGCGGATCAGCTCGACCTGGAGTTTGTTCCACACCGCGTCGCCCGCGAGCAGCACCCGGGTGCCGTCGTCGACCGCGAGCAGGACGCCGATACTGCCCGGGGTATGTCCGGCGAGGTCGACGAGCAGCACCGAACCGTCGCCGAACAGGTCCAGACTGCGCGGGAAGGTGAGCACCGGCGGTCCGTCTAGTTCGAAGGTGTCGAAGGTGCGCCCGCGCAGCGGGCCTCGGGCAACGCCGACGGGGGCATGCGGGCCGTCGAGTGCCCACGCGCGTTCGACGGCGGGTAGTCGGATGGACACGGAATCGGGCAGCTCCAGCAGGCCGGAGACGTGATCCCAATGCAGGTGGGTCGGCAGTACGAAATCGATTGCATCGACGGCGATATCGCGGGCGGCCAGTGCGTCCGAGAGGCCGAGCACCGGCTTATCGGGTGCGACCAACAGTGGAATCGGGAACGGCAGCTCGGGCAGCACCCGATCGTGCACCCCCGCGCACAGGGCCGGATCGACCAGGAATCGCGCCTTCGGATGTTCGATCAGATAGGCCGACATGGTCATCGGCAATTCGCGCAGGCTGCGCACGCCCTCAGCGACAATCGTGGCGGGGGCGGCCATACGGGCCTGCATCAGGACGGTGAGTCCGACGGTCACCTTGGTCTGCGGCAGCGGGACCGGCTCCAGACCGGCCAGCAACACGCTGTCGGGGCGACGCGGGCGCAGCAGTCGACCAGGTGTGGCCGCCAGGGCGGCGCAGCAGCGCAGCACGGTCGGCAGGGTGGGCGTCCGCTCGGTTCCGGATTCGGGCACAGTGCCACCGTAGGCGATCATGATAGACGGCGAAAGAGCCGGGTATGCAGGACAATTCCGGACAATACACCCGCCTGAGGGACACCTTGATCGCGCCGATATCTACGGCATAATCGGCAGGGGTACCGGCGTGGGGGCAGCAGCCCTCCGGCGACGGGAGGAGGACGGATGGGGCCTGATCTTCCGGACGGGCAGGGTGTTGTCTCGAGCGACCTGCGAACAGTCGCCGACGGTGTTTCGAACATATTCGGTTCGCGACGTGCCGCGCTACTGAGCGCTGCCACCGCCGCCATCGCCGACCTGCTGAATGTCGATGCCGCAGCGGTCTCGACCGATGCACCGTTCAGCGATCTCGGCCTCAGCTCGCTGCAATTGGCGCGGCTGACAGCGCATCTGGAAGATGCCATGGGAGTCGAGGTTTCGCTCACCGCGCTATACGACCATCCGGACATCGAGCAGCTTGTCGAGTATCTCGCGATGCGATGAACAGCTTGCCCACAAATCGGACAGGCCAGCCCGCCTCCGTCCGGCCGTATCCGCCGGTATCCATCGTGGGCATCGGCTGCCGGGTGCCGGGAGCTTCGAGCGTGCCCGAGTTCTGGCGGATGCTGTGCGATGGCCGGGATGCCACCGGAGCGCCACCGCCCGGTCGACCGGGCACACGGCACGCCGGATATCTCGCCGATATCGATGCATTCGACAACGACTGGTTCGCCATCTCCGGTCGCGAGGCCGCGCTGATGGATCCGCAGCAGCGGCTGGCGCTCGAGGTCGCGATCGAGGCGCTCGACGATGCCGGAATCGGCTATCACACCAGGGGTTCCGGGGCTGCGGTGGTGTTCGGTGCGTGCGCTTACGATCACGGCATCGCGGTGCTCGGCCGCGATGGGCACGATGCGCCGTATGCGGTCACCGGATCGGCGCTCAGCATCATCGCCAACCGGCTGTCCTATGTCCTCGACCTGCACGGACCGAGTCTGGTAGTGGACAGCGCCTGCTCGTCCTCGCTGGCCGCCGTGGATCTCGCGGTGCGCCTGCTGGCCGATGACTCCGTGCCGTTCGCGATCGTCGGCGGGGTGAATCTCCCACTGCTGCCGTATACTTCGGCGTACCTGGCCGAAGGCGGGTTCCTCGCGCCCGATGGACGGTGCAAACCGTTCGATGCCGCGGCCGACGGATATACCCGCAGTGATGGGTGCACCGTAGTGGTGCTGCGGCGCACCGCCGATGCGCTGCGGGACGGACATCGGGTATATGCCGAAATCCTCGGCACGGCAGTCGGTTCGGACGGGCGGTCCAACGGGCTGTACGCGCCGAACGGACGGGCCCAGCAGGAGGTTATTCGTACTGCCTTGGCAGGTCTCGATCCGCGTGCGATCGGGTACGTCGAATGTCACGGCACCGGAACACCATTGGGTGATGCAGTCGAGGTGGGCGCGCTCGCCGCGGTAGTCGGAAGCGAGGCCGAACCGACCTGGATCGGCTCGCTCAAATCCAATATCGGGCATCTGGAGGCGGCCGCCGGAGTCACCGGAATGGTCAAGGCGGCGCTGTCCATCCGGCACGGGGTAATCCCGCCGAACATCAATTTCCACACCGAGAATCCGCTGCTGAAACTCGCCGAGCATGGGCTGCGCGTGCCGATCGAACCTATCGACTGGACCGACAAACCGCTGGAAGCGCGGCTTGCCGGAGTCAGCTCATTCGGATTCGGCGGGACGAATGCGCACGTGGTGCTGCGCGGTCTCGAGGCAGCGCGTCACCGGAGTTATGAACCGCCCGTGCTGCTTCCAGTCACCGGTCGCGACATGGCGGAGCTGCGCTCGCACGCGTTGCGGTGGGGCGAGCTGCTCGAGCGTGTCGGTGCAAGCAATCTGTCGTCAGGCGGCACAAGCGACGTTTCACGTGGCATGCCCAGCAGCGCATCGCGCGACAACACCGCTTCGGACCACGGCACCAGCAGCTCGTCGCGCGACAACACCCCTACCCCACAGCCTGCGGCCACCAGGCGCATGTCGCGCGAGGACACGAGCGGCGCGGGCGAGGACATGAGCGGCGCGGGCGAGGACATGAGCGGCAACTCACCCAGCAACGCCACGCACGATCACATGAGCACCGCCTCAGGTATAGGCGCAAGCAGCGCCTCGCATGACGAAACCAGCAACCGCAGGGCCGAGGGCACGTTTCGCACTTTGCTCGAGCGCACGAGCGACTCGCACGACGGCACAAGCAGTGGTTCCCGCGAGGGCACTAGCGGCGATTCACGCGAGCATGCAAACAGCGATTCACACGAGCACGCGAGCAGCCGCCCACACGAACCCACAAACAGCGGCCCACACGAGCACGCAAGCAGCCGCCCACACGAACCCACAAACAGCGGCCCACACGAGCACGCAAGCAGCAGCTCACACGAACCCACAAACAGCAGCTCACACGAGCACGCAAGCAGCAGCTCACACGAAGGCATGGGTGCGGCGGCCGAGGCGATTGTGACGAGCTACTTGGGCGCAGGGAGTGGCGATCGCGAAATTCTTCGGCATTTCGCGGCTGCTGCGGCGCGGTTGATACCCGAGAATGCCCGGGCGGCAGTGGTTGCGCGGGATCTGGATGATGCCGTGGACCAGTTGCGTGCGGTGGCAAGTGGGCAGTCCGGGGGTGGGGTGATCGGCGCTGGTTCGGTGCGGCGGCGGGGTGGCCTGCTTTTCCTGTTCTCTGGGCAGGGTGGGCAGTATTCCAAGATGGGGCGAGGTCTTGCGGCTCGCTATCCGGTCTTCGCGAATGCGGTGACCGCTGCCGCGGATGCGATTGCGGTGGCGGGCGGCCGGCGAGTGTGGACGCCGCGCAACGGGTTCGCGCTCAGTGGTGCGACGAACGGGACCAGCGCGACGGAACTCGTGCAACCGGCGATATTCGCATTCCAGGTGGCGCTCGCCGAACTGCTCGCCGCGTGGGGCATCGAACCGGATGCGGTGGTGGGGCACAGTCTCGGCGAAGTGGCCGGGGCCGCGGTGAGCGGCGCGTTATCGCTTTCGGATGCGGCCCGAGTCGTGGTGCAGCGCAGCCGGATTCTGGCGCGCCTCGACGGACACGGTGCGATGGCGCTGCTGGAGGCGACAGCGGATGAGGCGGCGCGGCTGGTCGAGCCACTGCACGCGACGGTAGCGATCGCTGCTGTCAATGGACCGCGTTCGGTGGTGATCTCCGGTGCGCCACGCTACATCGACGCACTGGTCCGCCGTGCCAAGCGCAGGCAGATATTCGCGCAGCGGATCGCCGTCGACTTCGCCGCCCACAGCTCACAAGTCGGCGCACTCCTGCCCGAATTCGTCGACGCACTCGACGGACTCACCACGCAGGTGCCGCGCGTCCCGGTGTACTCGACGGCGCGTCGAGGCGAAACGATAACCACGGCCGCGATGGATGCCGACTACTGGGCCGAAAATGCCTCGAGGACCGTCGAACTGGCTGCCGCACTGCGACAAGCAGCCGACGATGGATTCGCAACGGTACTGGAACTCACACCCCATCCCGTACTGACACCCGCAATCCGCGAGTTCCCCGAATTCGCCGACGCCACCCACCCGGTCACCACCCGCGACGACGAGGCCAAAACCTTCCTGACCTGCCTCGGCAACCTCTACCTCGAAGGGCACCCGCTGAATTGGGCTGCCAGCGGCCCCTTCACCGCCCCACCCCCACCCCGTCAATGGATCCACCGACGGTTCCCACTGATCACCAGCCTCGATCCCGGCGCCACCGCCGAACCGGACACCATCAAGCGACCCACCGACCGGGACGCCGCCCCCAAGCCTGGCACCATCCATGTCGCCGCCACCAAGCCACGTACCTCGTACGTCGCTCCCTCAGAGCCCCGCACCGCATGCGACACCGCCACCAGGCCCGACACCACCGACGACACCCGCACCACCGAATCCGACACCATCAGAGACGCCGCCACCGAGCCTGGCACCTCGACCACCGCTCCCATAGAGCCCCGCACCGCATGCGACACCGCCACCAATTGCGGCATCATCCACGACGCCGCAACCGGGCCCAGCGAAAGCCATGTCGCTGCGAATGCGCCCGGTACCGCCCATCGCAGTGCCACCGAACGCGCTATCAACGGCCGCACCGTCAACGATTCTTCGGTCTCCGATTTCGGCGCAGCCATCGGAGTTGATGCCGTCCGCAGTCGAAATGCCTACGGCCCGGACACGACCGGGCACGCCTCCATTCACGGTCGAGATACGCGCGACCCGAATACAACCACCCAGCTCGATGCTCCTCGCGGCCGAAATGCCCAGGGCCAGGGCGCAGCTGCAGGTTTCGACATCGGTGGCGGCCGCGACGACTACGACACGAACACAACCACCGGTCCCAGGATCAGCCGCGGACGAGATGCCACCGATTCGAGCGCGGCCGGAGTCTTTGAATCCGAGTTCCCCGCAGACGATCTCCACGATCACGTGGTGCAGGGCGTACCAACCGTCCCCGCGGTGTTCTGGCTGCTCAGGCTGCTCGAACTGGCTGAAAACGGGCGGACGATCACCGATTTCGTGGTGCACGAGCGGACCGGGCTCGCCGCGCTGTCCGCTGTCACCTATCGGGCCGGTGGTGCTGGAAGGTTGCAGGCGGAGGTCACAGGCGCCGGGACGCTGGCTTCGGCACGGTTGGCCGGTGACCCCACACCCGGGGATATCGTCGCATGGATGCGGGTGGTCGATGCAAATCGGGCCGTGCGTCGGCGGATGCGAGTGCTCGCGCCAGATGTTTTCTACGACTCGTTGCGCGCACGGCAACTCGACTACGGTCCCGGTTTCCGCGTGCTGCGCAATATCGAGGCCGGGCCCGATTGTGCGGTGGGATCGTTCGATGCCGCCCCGCTACAGCGCTCGGCGACCCTCGATAGCTGTCTGCATCTGCTCGCCGCCGCGAGCTGGGACCACCTGCCCGCCGATGCCATTGCATTGCCGATCGGCATCGAGTCCGCCTGGCTGTCCGCCGAACCGGACCTGGTGCTGCTGGAAGCCCATGCGCTGGTGCGTGATCGATCGACGACTGGACTGACCGGTGACGTCATCGGCACCGATCAGCACGGCGTCCCGGTGCTCGCGCTCTCGGGTGTCCGCATCCGTTTCGCCACGGTCGAATCCACAACGCAGGTCGGCCCTTTCCGCCATGAAACGTGGATACCGTTCCAGCACAGTCCCCAGCGCGGAATCAGGACCAAACCGCAACGCGCCTTGGTTATCGGCGAATCTCAACTCGCCATCCGACTGGCCAGAGAACTCGACCGCACCCTGCCCACCGAACGCGTCGCCCGCGAACCGGATGCCGCCGGCCCGATCGTCTCCGCTGTACTCGCCGGACGCACCGGCACCGCGACTACGGCAGTTGTGGTGATCTGGCCCGCCGAATCCGGCGCGACACATCACGCGACCGAGCCCGCGAACAGTGTCATCGCCACCACTGGGCGAGTGCTGGATCTGCTGCAACGCGTCCAATCCGAACACGCCACAGCATCTTTGACGATCATCCTCCCAACCCCCAGCGCGACCGGTCGGCAACCGTCCGCCCGGAGCCGACAGGACATGCCGATGGCGATCGCCGGCTTGGTGCGATCGATGCAGCTCGAATCGGGCCGCGAAGTGCGACTCGTGTGGACCGACAGGTCTCCGACCGCGCTGTCCCGACTGCAAGAACTCATCGCCACCCCACTCCCCGATGAGCTGCGAATCTCCGCCGACACCATTACCACCCGCCGTTTCGTGCATTCCCGCCCGCGGTCAACCACCCCAACTTCGATCGACCCCAACGGCACCTATGTGGTCACCGGCGGTTTGGGTGCGCTCGGCTCGGTCGCGGTGCGTTGGCTACTCGATGCGGGTGCACACGACGTCGTGGTGCTCACTCGCGCACCCAGACCAGTGCCCGCACTCCTGGACGGACTGGAAGACCGGATAGTCGTAGTGCGCTGCGACGCCGCGGACCGCAGCGACCTCGCCAATGCGCTCGACGATGTTCGCGAATGCGGCTCCACCATCCGCGGCGTCGTCCACGCCGCGGGCGCACTCGAAGACGCTGCCTTCGAAGCCGTCACCACCCGCCAACTCGCCCGCATGTTCGCACCGAAACCCATCGCCGCAGGCAATCTCATCGATCTCACCGCCGCCGATCCAACCGACTTCGTGCTGCTGTTCTCCTCCGCCACCGGGGCGCTCGGCGCACCCGGACAGGCGGCCTACGCCAGCGCGAATGCCGCAATGGACGCGCTCGCCCAATCCCATCCAGGGCGGCGCGTGTTGAGCATCGGTTGGGGCGTATGGAATTCAGGCCTCGCAGCGGGCGCGGGGGGTGCACAACATCTGCGACGCGCCGGAATCTCCGCATTCGATATTTCGCGCGGCACCGAATTACTCACCCAGACCATGTATTACAACGAGCCCTACCTGCTCGCCTTGGACTACACGCCGAGCACTGATCCCGAACCAGTCGCCACCCGCCTGCGAAATCTGCTCACCGACCAACCGTCCACAGCAGACACCGCACCGCCGAATCCGGCACCCCAGCAGCAACATCCGATAGAACCACTCACCACGACCATTCGCACCGCTCTCGCCGCCACTCTCGACCTGACCTCGGACCATCTCGACCCGGAAGCCGATTTCAACGAATTGGGCCTGAGCTCACTGCTCGGCATAGAAATGCGCCGCCGCCTCGAAACCCTTCTCAATATCCGCATCTCGACCGCCGAACTGTTCCAACACCCGACCATCACCGCACTCGGTGCCGCCTTGGCCGACCGAGTCGCCGCCGTCAGACCCGACGGGGTGCGGTGACTTCGCCGTATACGGGGCAGACCAACGTTCTGGCCGCCCGGGTTGCCGAGTGGGCGCAAACCAAGCCCAGTGACAGTGCGTACACCGAATTGCGTTATCGCGGACGGGATTGCGTTCCTGTCACGCTCACCTATGAACAACTGCACCACGCGGCAGGTGCACAGGCCCGAAGACTCAGGGCAACAACCGATCCCGGCGACCGGGTGGCGATTCTATGCACGCACGGAATCGACTACGTCATAGCCTTTCTCGCCTGCCTCTACAGCAATCGCATCGCAGTGCCTCTGTTTCCGCCGACGAGCAATAGAAATCGGCCCCGGCTCGAGGGTGTACTCACCGATGCCCGACCCGCATTGAGCCTGATCTCGCCGACCGACACGACTACCAGCGAGATCCTCGGACCAGAACTAGGCCCAGTGCTGAAACTCTCACCGCACACCACCACCACAGCAACCGACCCGATCATCGATCGGACCCAGACGGCCTATCTCCAGTACACCTCCGGATCGACAAGGACCCCGGCAGGCGTCCAAGTAACCCACGCGAATCTCGCTGCGGCACTGGATCAATTGTGGACCGCAGTACCCGCGGTGCGCACCGAACCCATCGTTTCCTGGCTCCCGTTCTTCCACGATATGGGCTTGATCCTGGCCCTTTCACTACCGCTCTACTCCGGCGTACACGGGATCACCATGGCGCCAGCCGAATTCGTGAAACGCCCCATCCGCTGGCTGCGCGCCCTCAGCGACTACCGCGCCGGAACCACCGGCAGCCCCAATTTCGGCCTGGCCCTATCCGTCGCGGCAACCACGCCCGAAGAACGGGCAGGCCTGGACCTATCCCACCTCGACGCACTGCTCAACGGTGCCGAACCGATCCGTGCCCAAGCCTTGACCGACTTCACCGAAACCTTCGCCCCCTACGGATTCCGGCACCACGCCCACACACCGGGCTTCGGCTTGGCCGAGGCCACGCTCTCTGTCACCGTATGCGATCAGTCGAACGACCCCGTCACCCATCGATTCGACCGGACGGCCTTGGCACAGGGCCGCGCACAAACCGCACAAGAAGGTGTGCCACTCGTCGGCTGCGGCGTACCCGCAGGCCAGCGGGTTGCGGTGGTAGAGCCCAATGAGCACACCGAGGTCGCGACGGGCACCGTCGGCGAGATCTGGGTCTGCGGCCCCAATGTCTGCGCCGGTTACTACAACAACCCGATCGCCACCGCAGCGGCGTTCAGCGCCACCTTGGTCGGAAGTGACGAATCATGGCTGCGCACAGGCGATCTCGGATTCCGGAACCAAGACCAGCTCTATATCGCTGGCAGGCTGAAGGATCTCATCGTCATCGACGGCCGTAACCACTATCCGGCCGATATCGAATCCACGGTTTCGGACTGCGCACCCGAAGTACGTGTCGGCCACGTAGCCGCTTTCGGCGACGATGACGGCCATCGCGAGGATCTGGTCGTCGTCGCCGAACTCGCCGACACGGCGGCCACCGGATCAGCGGAATTAGCCCACCGCATCCGCAATGCCATCGCGGCCGCCCACGAGGTGACACCGGGAGCCGTCGTCCTGGTCGAGCCGGGCCGGATTCCGAAGACCTCCAGCGGCAAACTGCGCCGCGGCGAATGCCGAGCGCTCTACCGCGCGGGCCACCTGTCCCAGCCGTAGCGGAAATACCCGCCGACCTCCCCCTGCTCGCCCACACCGGGCGCGATGATGTGCCAATGGCGAGCGCAAGCATTCCCGTGAGATGGAAAGATCTGCGATGACCTTCGCCACCCTCGCCCTGGTCATCGCGCTCGGACTGTGCGGACCGCTGCTCACGCTGCGGCAGAACTCGCACATACCGGTGATCGTGGGTGAACTGCTCGCGGGCATCGTCTTCGGCACCACCGGATTCGGCGTCCTGCACACCGCCGACCCGATCTTCACCTTTCTCGCCGATATGGGTTTCGCGGTCGTCATGTTCGTCGCGGGAACCCATGTTCCAGTGCGTGATCCGGCCGTACGCTCCGCGCTCGGGAAGGGTGCGATACGGGCCGTCCTGGTCGGATTATTGGCAGTGGCAGCCGGATTCGGGCTGGCCCGCTGGTTCGGTACCGGCCACGGTGCGGTCTATGCGGTGCTGATGGCGTCCTCCTCGGCGGCACTGGTATTGCCGATCATCGACTCGCTCGACCTGCGGGGTAAACCGGTACTCGCCCTCACCGCCCAGGTCGCGATCGCCGATACCGCCTGCGTGGTGGCGCTGCCGCTGGTAATCGATCCGGCGAATGCGGGACGCGCGGCAGTCGGCGCCGTCGCGGTGGCGGCGGCCGCCATGGTGTTGTTCCTGGTGCTGCGCAAGCTGGAGCTGTCGGGTCGGCGGCGGCGGGTGCATCGGCTGTCCGAGAAGCGCGCATTCGCCCTGGAACTGCGGGTCAGTCTCGCGGTGCTGTTCGCCCTGTGCGCGTTGGCAACCCAGACTCGGGTGTCGATCATGCTCGCCGGATTCGCGGCCGGACTCGCGGTCGCCGGAATCGGGGAGCCGCGGCGGGTGGCCCGCCAACTCTTCGCCATCAATGACGGCTTCCTCGGCCCACTGTTCTTCATCTGGCTGGGCGCCCGACTCGACCTGCGCGAATTCGGCGACCACCCGCGGCTGATCGGGCTCGGTTTCGCACTCGGTATCGGCGCGGTGCTGGTACACCTGAGCGCCCGTGTCACGCGACAGCCAATCGCCTTCGGCGCCCTCGCCGCGGCCCAGGTCGGTGTCCCGGTCGCCGCCGTCACCGTCGGCTCACAACTACACGTCCTGGTGCCCGGCGAAGCATCCGCGATGATGCTCGGCGCCCTGTGCACCATCGCCGCCGCCGCACTCGCAGCCAGCCGAATCGCAACCGTCGGCGCGCGGCCCGATAAGCGCGCAAGCTAGTGCCGTGTCCAGATAGCTTCTGCCGGATCAAGCCTTGGTTCGGACTCGTCGGGCACGCCCAAAACTCAGCCAGAACCCCAACGGTCAGACCGCGACGGCGGTTGCTCGACACCGACGACCGGAAAAATATTCGGGGAGGCGGGGGAGCGCAGGCGATCCGTCTCGCGACGTTCTCGTTTGGTGGGTCGACCGGAGCCGCGATCGCGGCGCGGCATGGATACGACAATCTCGCGCGGCGGCGGTGGCGGGCTGCGATCGATCAAACACTGTGCGGCGATCGGAGGGGCGACGCGCTTGGTGATGACGCGCTCCACGATGACGATGCGTTCGATGCCACCGGCTCGGATGCGGACCTCGTCACCGGGGCGAACATGCTGGGCCGGTTTGGCCGCAACACCATTCACGCGGACGTGGCCGCCGCGGCAGGCTTCCGCGGCCGCGGACCTGGTCTTGAAAAGACGCACCGCCCACGTCCAGGAGTCCACTCGGGCCTGGGTCGGGGCGGTGTTCTTGGTGGTCGGTTGGGCGGGTGCCACCCCTAGACCATACGGCGTGCCGTCACAACCATGTCGGGGCGCAGGCTGGTGTAGGACACCGGCTGACCGGACTGGACCGCATTGAGCAGCTTGCCGTCGCCCGCGTACAGGCCGACGTGGCCGCCGCCGTTGGTCACCACGATATCGCCGGGCTGCAGGTCCTCGAACGCGACCGGAGCGCCGACGTGCGACTGCTCGAAGCTGGTGCGCGGCAGTTCGATACCTGCCTGCTTGTAGGCCCACTGGACCAGACCCGAGCAGTCGAAGCTGAACGGGCCGGAGGCACCCCAGGAGTACTGCGCGCCAACCTTGCTCTTGGCGGCGTCCAGCGCGACGTCACTGGCGGTGTTGTGGAACATCTGCGGCATGGCCGGGGCGAACAAGCCGGGGAGCGACGGCGCGGCCTGCGGGGCGACGGCCTCCGGGGCGGGCGCGGCGGGCATCGAGGCGAGCGCCTGGGTGAGCTGCTTACCCAAATCCTGGGCCTGCTGATCGAATTCCGGTGGAACCGGGACGTCGAAGTCGCCGATCCCCGGAACGTTGATGGTGGCTGCCATCGCGGGGATCGCGGGCATCGCACCAGTAGTGGCGGCAACCGCGCCCATGACGAGCGCACCCTTGACGGAATTCGGTAGCCGCGATTCCCGCTGCAAGCTGTGTTTACCCACCGAGCCGAGTCTCCGATCTTTCTGCTCTTCCGCCGACCGGGTCAGCTGTCGAATTCGGACCGGCAGAACGGCCCGAACTCCCAGTTGAATCTCTGGGTCCCGGTACGGCAGCCGGATTTGGTGGCCCCGACAGCCGTTTTGGCGGTAACTCAGTGGCGCCGCTTCTCTTCCGAACCGACAGACTCCACTGGGTCACGAAGAGATTACGGCCAGGACGCGGTGTTGTCCAGCCCACAGACCAGCCTCTTCGCGGATAATCGAAAAATCCCAGGACGAGCGGCGCAATTGCGACACGCCCAGTTGGTCACGACACGGTATCGATGTCCGGCCGTGCGTTATCGAACCGAGGTCCCGACCGGAAGTGACACTGCGCCCACCGGATTCACGACTCCTACCCATCAGTTCCGCCGATGCGCTGACCAAGTGCCCGCTCCAGCTCATCGATCCGCCGCCGTGCATCGGCCAGGCCAACCTCCAGCCGTCCGAGCGCCACCACCAGCGGCCCCACCGCTATATCCGCGACGAGTTGCGGATCGTCGAGACCGCCTTCGATCGCCTGCAGGATGTTGGACCGGATGTGGCCGGCCACAGGGGCTTCGGCGGGAACTTTCCAGGATTCGACCAACTCGGCGAGGGTGGGAAGTGGTTCGGTGGGCATGCCCCTCAGCATGCGATAGTTCGCTAGCAATATCTAGGACGCGCCTTATATATGGCCAGATTTAGCTGACGAAACACGCTACGGTTTGTGGGCATGGACCCCGTGCGGAATCCGTATGCTCCCGGAGCCGGACAGCGCCCACCCGAATTGGCCGGGCGCGACAAGCAACTCAAAGCCTTCGACATTGTGTTGGAGCGAATCGCGCGTGGTCGGCCGGAACGCAGCGTCATGCTCACCGGATTGCGCGGTGTCGGAAAGACCGTGCTGCTCAACCAACTTCGCTCGGCCGCTGGCTCACGCGGTTGGGGCACAGGCAAAATCGAGGCCCGCCCGGATCAGGAACTGCGCCGTCCACTGTCGTCCGCACTGCATATGGCCGTGCGCGCGATCGCGATGGCGCACCGCAACCAGGAGCGCGTCGACGACTTCCTCGGCATACTCAAGGCTTTCGCGCTGCGCTCCACCGCCGATAAGGGGATGCGGGAGCGCTGGCAGCCCGGTATCGACGTGCCAGCGGTCACCGGTCGTGCGGATTCCGGCGATATCGAGATCGATATGATCGAATTGCTCAAGGAGGCGGCCGCACTCGCCAGCGATATCGGTGTCGGCATCGCGGTCTTCATCGACGAGATGCAGGATCTCGGCCCCGACGATATCTCTGCGATCTGCGGGGCCTGTCACGAATTGAGCCAGGACACCGCGCCTTTGATCGTGGTCGGAGCCGGACTGCCGCACCTGCCCGCGGTGCTGTCCGCCTCGAAGAGCTACTCCGAGCGACTGTTCAGCTACCACCGGATCGACCGATTGGACCGCGAATCGGCGGATCAAGCCCTCATCGCACCGGCCGAGCGCGAAGAGGTGAAGTTCACCGAGGAAGCGCTGGATGCTCTGTACCAGAGGGCAGATGGCTATCCGTACTTCGTGCAGGCCTACGGCAAAGCCGCCTGGGATCAGGCGCCGGAGAGCCCGATCACCGCCGAGGATGTCGAGGTGGCGGCACCGAGTGCCGAAGAGGAACTGGCCGTCGGATTCTTCGGTTCCCGGTACGAGCGCGCCACCCCGGCCGAACGCGAATATATGCGTGCCATGGCCGATTTGGCGGGCGACGACGGTCCGGTGCCGACTGCGGCGGTGGCCAATGAACTCGGCCGCAAACCCGCTTCCCTCTCCCCCGCCCGCGACGGTTTGATCAAGAAGGGTCTGATCTATTCGGCCGAGCGCGGCACCATCGGGTTCACGGTGCCGCACTTCGGTCGCTATCTGCGCAGCGTGTAAGTGTCGGCTCGGCCGCCGGACACTGCTCGATCGACGCCAGGTACTCCGACCTCGGCATGCGCTGAGGCCGCGAGTGCACCCACAATCGGGGCCGCGACAGCCGTCAACGCGTCAAGACGACGCGGCGCCCGGACCACTCGCGCCAACCTGTGCGGCCAGCGTTCGGTATCCCTGACCACCAATTGATTGATAACGCTCTACCTCGACATCTACCGGCCAGTAACAAACCCTCCTACACTCTTATGTGATCCTGATCACGTCCGAGGAGGACATCATGGCGACTACCGCGAAAGTCGACGCCACCGAAGAGCAGGCCCGCGCACTGGTCGAGGAATCCCGGGAAACCAGTTGGGCCAAACCATCGTTCGCCAAGGAGATGTTTCTGGGACGATTCCGGCTCGATCTGATCCACCCCTGTCCCCAGCCCAGCGATGAGGACGCCGCGCGCACCGAGGCCTATCTGGCCAGGCTGCGGCCGTTCTGCGAATCGCTCGACGGCAGCGTCATCGAGGCGGAATCCAAGATTCCGGACGAGTACGTCAAAGGTCTGGCCGAACTCGGCTGCTTCGGCCTGAAGATCCCGCAAGAGTACGGCGGCCAAGGCCTGTCCCAGGTCGGCTACAACCGGGCCCTGATGCTGGTCGGCTCCGCGCACCCCAGCCTCGGGGTCCTGCTTTCGGCGCACCAGTCGATCGGCGTGCCCGAACCGCTGAAGCTCGCGGGTACCCCGGAACAGAAGGCCGAATTCCTGCCCCGCTGTGCGGCGGGCGCGGTCAGCGCGTTCCTGCTCACCGAGCCCGATGTCGGCTCCGATCCGGCCCGCATGGCCAGCACCGCCACCCCGACCGCGGACGGCGAGGCCTACGAGATCAACGGCGTGAAGCTGTGGACCACCAACGGCGTGGTCGCCGAACTGCTGGTGGTCATGGCCCGGATTCCCAAGAGCGAGGGACACCGGGGCGGCATCTCGGCCTTCATCGTCGAGGCCGATTCGCCCGGCATCACGGTGGAGCGGCGCAATTCGTTCATGGGACTGCGCGGCATCGAGAACGGGGTCACGCGCCTGCACAACGTCCGTGTGCCCAAGCGCAATCTGGTCGGTCGCGAGGGCGACGGCCTCAAAATCGCGTTGACCACGCTGAATGCGGGTCGCCTCGCCATCCCGGCACTGTGTACGGCCGCCTCGAAGTGGTCACTGAAGATCGCCAGGCAGTGGTGCACGCAGCGGGTGCAGTGGGGTCGGCCGGTCGGCGAGCACGCGGCGGTCGGGGAGAAGATCTCCTTCATCGCGGCCACCACCTACGCACTCGAGGCCGCGCTCGACCTTTCGGCCACCATGTGCGACGAGGCCCGCAACGATATCCGCATCGAGGCGGCCCTGGCCAAGCTCTGGGCCAGTGAAATGAGCTGCCAGATCGCCGACGAACTCGTACAGATCCGCGGCGGGCGCGGTTACGAGACGGCGGCCTCGCTACGGGCCCGCGGTGAGCGCGCCGTCGGGGCCGAACAGCTGGTCCGCGATCTGCGGATCAACCGCATCTTCGAGGGCTCCAGCGAAATCATGCGGCTGCTGGTCGCCAGGGAGATGGCCGATGCCCATATGGCCGCCGCCGGCGCGCTGGTAGATCGGAATTCCGAGCTCAAGGACAAAGCCAAGGCCGCGGTCGGCGCGGGTGGTTTCTATGCCAAGTGGTTCCCGCAGCTCGCGGTCGGCGCGGGTACGGTGCCCGCGACCTATGCCGAATTCGGGCCGCTGGCACGGCATCTGCGTTTCGTCGAGCGCAATGCCCGCAAGCAGGCCAGATCGCTGATGTACGCGATGGCGCGATGGCAGGCGGGCCTGGAGTACCGGCAGAACTTCCTCGGACGCATCGTCGATATCGGCGCCGAACTGTTCGCGATCTCGGCCGCCTGCGTGCGCGCGCAGGCGCTGCGGACCGCAGGCGCGCCGGAGGCCAAGGCCGCCGAGGAATTGGCCGATACCTTCAGCAGGCAGTCGCGGATTCGGGTGAAGAAGTTGTTCGACGCGCTGTGGGACAACACCGATGACGACGATCGCACCCTCACCCGCAACGTCCTCGACGGCCGCTACGAGTGGCTGGAGGAGGGCATCTTCGATCCGAGCGAGGGCACCGGACCGTGGATCGCGGAATGGCAGATGGGTCCCTCTACCGAGGCCAACCTGCTGCGACCGTTCCTGCCGTCGACGCGTGGCCACGTGGGCACCTAGGCACGAAGCCGCTACGAGCCGTCACCCATGGTTGGGTGACGGCTCGTTGCGTGATGAGTATTCGGATATCTCAGGAAATTTCTAGATATAGACATATTTCCGATAATCAGCGTATGGTTACCGTTCCATAACAATTTCTAGCGGACTCTAGGAGATCCGATCGAATGCCCGATGGACGGCAATGCCGGCGGGTCGATCATGGATGTCTACCGGAATCTAGCGCCTGACCTACCCATTCATAGATTCACCAATCCACGGGCTCGCGTGCCCGGGGTCAGGTCGATCGGCGGCGTCAGTTGGACAACGCGTACATAACGGACGGTATGGCGCGCTAACGGCGCGGGAATTCTGCCCGACAACCGGGCAAGAACGCTCCGAACCGGGTGTCCTACCAGACACAGGAGAATCGTCATGTCCACGACGACTGCCCGCCGAGCCGCCGACCACGACGGCCATCGGATCACGGTATCGGCCGACGACGGCACCCCGATCTCGGTCCGCACCTTCGGCGCCGACGATGCCCAGCTGACCGTCGTCTTCGTGCACGGTCACTGCCTGCGCGCCGAGTCCTGGTCATTTCTGCGCGATCAACTGCTGCGCCAATTGGGAATAGCAGCCGACGAAGTCGGCGAGGCGGATAAGTACAGCGGTTCGGATGTACGGATGGTCTTTTACGACCACCGTGGACACGGCGAATCGGGCGTCGCCCATCACTCGACCTACACCATCGATCAACTCGGCCACGACCTCGACGCGGTGCTGCGCTCGGTCGCACCGACCGGCCCGATCATCCTCATCGGACATTCGATGGGCGCGATGGTCACCCTCGCCTACGCCCGGCTGTTCCCCGCGACCATCGGCACCCGGGTGGTCGGCGTCGGCCTGATCGCCGGTGCGGCCAATGGCATCACCGAGGTCGGACTCGGCCGTTTCCTGAATCGGCGTGCGGTGAACTCGTTGCAGCTCGTGGTGCAGCGCGCGCCCCGGTTCATGCAGGCCTCCAAGCGGTTGTCCCGCCGGATCCTCGAGCCGCTCACCCGCGAGGCGAATATGGGCACCAAGCGGACCAACCCGCGCATGGTCGCGGTGGCCGCGGCGATGATGAACGACACCCCGCTGCTCACCATGTCCAGCTTCCTGACCTCGCTGATGACCTTCGACGAGACCGCGTCGCTGCATCGACTCGGCGGCATTCCGGCGCTGGTCCTGGCCGGTTCGGCCGACATCGTTGTGCCCTTCGTGCATTCGGTGGTACTGGCCTCGCAACTGGCGGGCTCGGAGTTGGTGCGGCTCGACGGCGCGGGACACAGCGTGCATCTGGAGCGGGCCGAGGAGGTGGCATTGTCCATCGTCGCGCTGGTCGACCGGGTCATCACAGCCATGCAAGGTCATGGCCCCGGGTACGCCACCGCCAGCTGACCGGACACTTGTCGGAACCCACAACGGCCAGGTAGGCAACCCACGGCAATCCTTGGGCGGACCACCAAATTGTGGCGCGACGAGCCAAAATCGAATTCCTCACGTACTGTGTTAAAGATCACGTTGTGTGGTGAGTCACACGACTCGATAGAGCGCGTTCACCAGGCAAACCATGGAACCAACCGCCACCCATCGAGTTCGTCTGTCCGCCAAGGAACACAGGAGGTATCGATGACACGCAGCGACATAGCGGAACTGCGCTACGCGGTCGGCCAGCTCCGGCAATCCATCGGCGCACTGCGCTCCCACTACGGCGACGCCAATTCGGTGCGACGACTGGAAAACGACCTCGAGCGGCTCGTCATCGATGCCGATGAACTCGAGCAGTCGCCGCCGCAGGAGATCACGCGCAGTCCGCAGGAGACCATCTACGTACCGGACAGCAAATCCGACGAAGCGGCATGGATGGGCGCACAGGACGAGGGCCTCGGCTTCCACTCCCGTCCGCGCACAAAGTAATTCGGTCCGCGGTCCCGCCTCGACGCCGAGCGGGTCCGCGACCGCAGCTGCTCGCTTTGCCGCTCTGATCTGCGCGGCATAACGGTTTCACCACCCTGCGTGGCGACCAAACCTAGATCGAATGTGGCAGAAATCACGGCCCCTCAGGCGGGTCGGCTTTGCCAGGACCCCGCTCGAG
The DNA here is from genome assembly GCF_044458825.1 of Nocardia sp. NPDC050412. Classification (NCBI taxonomy): domain Bacteria; kingdom Bacillati; phylum Actinomycetota; class Actinomycetes; order Mycobacteriales; family Nocardiaceae; genus Nocardia; species Nocardia sp. NPDC050412. The sequence continues at coordinate 56,699 of NZ_JBITIJ010000014.1, read as the reverse complement.
CGATAGCCGGGGTGTCGTATGGTGCTCAGCATCACATTCGATTGCGGAGGTCACGGGACCATCCGCACAGCAGATCAGCGAGGCATCCACCTGTGAGTGCCGCACCGACCGCCGCCCCGGAAACGGGCACCGGCGTCTTCAGCAAGACCAGGGCCGCCATCTCCGCGCGCACACTGCGTACCGACCGGTGGTGGGTCCCACCGCTGGTGACGGCCGTCGGACTAGCCGCGTTCGTCATCTACGCGACGATCAGATCGTATGTGCGAACGGCATATTGGGTTCCGGAGTACCACTACCTGACCCCGTTCTACTCACCATGTGTGAGCAGCGACTGCATCGAGGGTTCCAGCCATTTCGGCGCATGGTTCGGCCACATTCCGGCGATCCTGCCGCTGGGCTTCCTGGTGCTGCCGTTCCTGCTCGGCTTCCGGCTCACCTGCTACTACTACCGCAAGGCCTACTACCGCGCGGTGTGGTTCTCCCCGCCCGCGTGCGCGGTCGCCGAACCGCACGCCAAGTACACCGGCGAGACCAAACTGCCGCTGATCATCCAGAACGCGCACCGCTACTTCTTCTATGTGGCCGTGCTGGTTTCGCTGATCAACACCTATGACGCGATCACCGCGTTCCATGGCAAGACCGGCGGCTTCGGCTTCGGGCTCGGCAATATCGTGCTGGTCGGCAATGTGGTGCTGCTGTGGGCCTACACGCTGTCGTGCCATTCCTGCCGGCACATCATGGGCGGCAAGCTCAAGCACTTCTCCGGTCACCCGGTGCGGTACTGGTTCTGGACCCAGGTCTCCAAGCTCAATACCCGCCATATGGCGCTGGCCTGGACCACCCTCGGCACGCTGGCGCTGACCGACTTCTACGTGATGTTGGTTGCCAGCGACACGATTTCGGATCTGCGGTTCATCAACTAACCGCCCTCACAAACCAGGAGTTTCGCGGCCATGCCAGAAGTGGAACGGCACAAGTACGACGTCGTCGTCATCGGTGCCGGGGGCGCCGGACTGCGCGCGGTGATCGAAGCACGCGAACACGGTCTTTCCGTCGCGGTGGTGTGCAAGTCGTTGTTCGGCAAGGCGCACACCGTGATGGCCGAGGGCGGATGCGCCGCCTCGATGGGTAATGCCAATGAAAAGGACAGTTGGCAAGTCCATTTCAAGGACACCATGCGCGGTGGCAAGTTCCTCAACAACTGGCGCATGGCCGAATTGCACGCCCAGGAAGCACCCGACCGGGTCTGGGAGCTGGAAACCTATGGGGCGCTGTTCGATCGGACCGCAGACGGCCGGATCAGCCAGCGCAACTTCGGTGGCCACACCTACCCGCGGTTGGCGCACGTCGGCGACCGCACCGGACTCGAGATCATCCGGACCATGCAGCAGAAGATCGTTTCGCTGCAGCAGGAGGATTTCGCCGAGACCGGCGACTACGAGTCGCGCATCAAGGTTTTCGCCGAATGCACCATCACCGAATTGCTCAAGGACGGCGACCGGATCGCCGGTGCGTTCGGATACTGGCGCGAGTCCGGCCGGTTCGTGCTGTTCGAGGCGCCGGCGGTGGTGGTCGCGACCGGCGGAATCGGCAAGTCCTACAAGGTCACCTCGAACTCGTGGGAGTACACCGGTGACGGCCACGCGCTGGCACTGCGGGCCGGCGCGACGCTGATCAATATGGAGTTCCTGCAGTTCCATCCGACCGGCATGGTCTGGCCGCCCAGTGTTAAGGGCATTCTGGTCACCGAGGGTGTGCGCGGTGACGGTGGGGTGCTCAAGAACACCGAAGGCAAGCGGTTCATGTTCGAGTACATTCCGCCGGTCTTCAAGGGGCAATACGCCGAAACCGAGGAAGAGGCCGATCAGTGGTTGCGCGATAACGACTCCGCCCGCCGCACACCGGATCTGCTGCCGCGCGACGAAGTGGCCCGCGCCATCAACTCGGAGGTGAAGGAGGGGCGCGGCACCGAACACGGTGGCGTGTACCTGGATATCGCCTCGCGACTGCCTGCCGAGGAGATCCGTCGGCGGCTGCCCTCGATGCACCACCAGTTCAAAGAGCTTGCGGACGTGGATATTACGAAGGAGCCGATGGAGGTCGGTCCGACGTGCCACTACGTGATGGGTGGAATCGAGGTCGATCCGGATACCGGTGCGGCAACCGTGCCCGGATTGTTCGCCGCGGGCGAGTGTTCCGGCGGTATGCACGGCTCGAACCGGCTCGGCGGCAATTCGCTGTCCGATCTGCTGGTATTCGGTCGACGGGCCGGACTCGGCGCCGCCTCCTACGTCGAACAACTGTCCGCGCGCCCCGCGGTGGCCGATGCCGATATCGACGCGGCCGCGAAAGCCGCTGTTGCGCCGTTCGATCCGCCCGCCGAAGGGGCGGGGGAGAACCCCTACACACTGCACACCGATCTGCAGCAGGCCATGAACGATCTGGTCGGCATCATCCGCAAGGAACATGAATTGCAGGAGGCCATCGAGCGCCTCGCCGCACTGCGGACCCGCTTCGACAGCGTGACGGTGGAGGGCCATCGGCAGTTCAATCCGGGCTGGCATCTCGCCCTCGACCTGCGCAATATGCTGCTGATCAGCGAATGTGTCGCGCAGGCGGCACTTTTGCGAACCGAAAGTCGCGGCGGACACACCCGCGACGATTTCCCCGCAATGGATCCGGAGTGGCGCAACAAGTTGTTGGTGTGCGCGATCGATCCTGCCGATGCGGATGGACCGGTGCCCGGCGTGCGGGTCACCCCGGAGGACCAGATCCCGATGCGAGCCGATCTGCTCGCGCTCTTCGATCTGGGTGAACTAGAAAAATATTACAACCCAGCCGAACTCGCCTCCCATCCGGCAGATTCGGTTTCGGCCACGGAAGGCGAGGCGTAAGAATGGGTTACGACGCCAAATTCCGCGTGTGGCGCGGTGATATCGACGGCGGGGAATTGCACGACTTCACCGTCCAGGTGAACGAGGGCGAGGTGGTGCTCGACATCATCCACCGGCTGCAGGCCACCCAGGCGCCGGATCTCGCGGTGCGGTGGAATTGTAAAGCGGGTAAATGCGGTTCGTGTTCGGCCGAGGTGAACGGTCGGCCGCGGCTGCTGTGCATGACCCGGATGTCGACCTTCCAGCCGGAGGAGTTGATCACCGTCACGCCGATGCGCACCTTCCCGGTGATCCGGGATCTGGTGACCGATGTGTCGTTCAACTACCAGAAGGCTAGGGAGATACCGTCTTTCACGCCGCCGGTGGATCTGAAGCCGGGCGACTACCGGATGCAGCAGGTCGATGTGGAGCGCTCCCAGGAGTTCCGCAAGTGCATCGAATGTTTCCTGTGCCAGAACACCTGTCACGTGGTCCGCGACCACGAGGAGAACAAGGAGGCGTTCGCCGGTCCGCGCTTCCTGATGCGGATCGCCGAATTGGAGATGCATCCGCTCGATGTGGCCGACCGTCGCGATCTGGCTCAGGAAGAGCAGGGGCTCGGGCTCTGCAATATCACCAAATGCTGTACCGAGGTCTGCCCGGAGCATATCAAGATCACCGATAATGCCCTGATTCCGATGAAGGAACGGGTGGCGGACAAGAAGTACGATCCGCTGGTCTGGTTGGGCAACAAGCTTTTCCGGCGCTGATCAACCGATACTGGACCACCGGCCGGGTCAGGAATACCCGGCCGGTCGGCGCACCCTTACAACAACGCGACAACACCGACGGCGACGACCCACACGAGCACCCCGACGAAAAGTGCCGAGAGGAACGAGCCGGTCAGGACGAATACGCCGACCGCGGCCACCGCGAAAAGCAGTGCCACGATCAGCCATTCAATCCAATCGCCCGGCCGCAGTTTCTTGTACCGAGGATGGGAACTCTTGAGCCCACGGTCCACAAGATATGGGCTACCCGTAATGACCCTCGGCAAACGCGATTTCGTTGTCGAATCTGCGCTGTTTCGTGATCTTCCCGAGCACATCCGATCAATACGTCGGGATCCGGTCTGCCTTTATATGACCGGACCCGGCGGGCACGACACCGCCGGGTCGATCGCCCTACGACTGCGGCCGGTCGAACTCACCATCGTGCACACCCGCCGTGAACGCGGCCCATTCACCGGGGGTGAAGACCAGGACCGGCCCGTCCGGGTCCTTACCGTCGCGCAGCGCGACGTGCCCGGCATCCAATAGCGCCACTTCGACGCTGTCCTTACCCGCGCCCTCCCCGGCCTTACGCCAGACCGCGCCGCTCAAATCTACTTTCGCGCCCTCATTGATGCTCACGCCCGCAACTCCTCAGAACTCGCCGCCCGCAACACCTGCGGTGAAAGCGTCCCATGCGCCCGTGTCGAAGACGAGGGCAGGTCCACCGGGATTTTTGCTGTCGCGTACGCCGACCCGGCCGCCCGCCAGAAAGGCGACCTCGACGCAGTCCTTGCCGGCACCGCTACGCGTGCTCTTGAACCATTGCGCGCCAACCAAATCCAAACTCATGCCACATACTCCTTCGCTATCTGCCGGAGCAGATGTCTACTGGGTTGAATATCCAGCGCGCAGCGCTGGAGGCACTCGTGCGCACGATCGTACCGCCGTACATCAGCATGTCTTTCGAGGTAGAGATCCCCCGTGAAGCCCTCCGCGTACACCACCGGCGGCTCGATCGGCTGACCCTTGCTATCAATACCGAATTCGAGAATTGTGAACGGTCCGGTAGACACTCCGAGCGGAACACCGGCCGCGAACGGCAGGATACGCAGGGAGATATTGGGTTGGGTGCTGATATCGGCAAGATGACGTAGCTGCGCCGCCATCACTTTGGCGCCACCGACCACTCGACGCAAAACCGACTCGTGCAGGATTACATTCACCGTTGCCGGTGCGGCCTTGCGGTTGATCAAAGCCTGGCGCTGCATACGCAATTGGACGCGGCGCTCGATCTCGGCGTCCGAATCATCCGGATAGCCAAGGCGATTGAGGGCTCTGGCGTAGTCGGCAATCTGAAGTAGGCCCAGTACGATTTCGGACTGGTAGGAGGTGAGTTTTCGGGCCGACGCCTCCAAACCGACATAGACGTCGAAGTTTTCGGGGATCAGATCGCCGTAGGCATGCCACCAGCTCTTGACGGCGGCTTGCTGGGCCAGGCCCTTCAGACCATCGGATAATTCGTCCGGTATGCCGTAGATGCGACACAGTTCTTGGATATCGATGGTTCGAATGCGGTCGGCCTGGCCTTTTTCCAAGCGCTGCAACGTGCTGGCGCCCCACTCCATCAGCCTGGACGCTTCCGCGATGGTGAGACCCGACTGGGTGCGCCAGTCCCGGAGGTATCTGCCGAGCTGGCGCCTGGGTAGAGTGGAGGCGGCGTTCTCAGGGGTTAGCCGGTCCGAGGTTTCCGACGCTCTTACCGAATTCGCTGACACAGCACGCTCCGTTCTGTATTCAATTGCGAGGTTCGCGGGTCCCTATGTGGTTACGCAGGCTTGCGCCTCCGGGCCCATCGCTCACGTCGCGGCCTCGGATGCAAACCGAACGGTTGCTCCGGGGTGACCCACAAGCTCGGTTCCCCGTCACTTCGCTTGGGCAGAGGGCTCTTTCGTCCACTATGGAGAATCCTCCCTTCCCTGCTGGGTTTTGTGCTGGGAATTCGCCTCAAATCTTTGGATATCCACGAAGGACACTGTTCGCAACCTGCCGCGATGGTGTGCTGGAAGTGTGCCCGGAGCGGAACAGGAGCCTTTCCCTCCTCCTGTGAAACCTCCGGGCGCGCACAGTATTCAATGGCGACGCTCGCGGCGCCCTCCGTGGTCACGCAAGCTACCGGCCTCCGGGCGCGTCGCGACCGTCGCAATTCAATGGCGACGCTCGCGGCGCCCTCCGTGGTCACGCAAGCTACCGCCTCCGGGCGCGTCGCGACCGTCGCAGGAATCGCACGTAGGAACGAGGAGTCATGGCTGTAAGTGTCATAGCATCGTCCTTGATGACCAGCGATTTGACCCCGCATCGCGCCCGTAGCGTCGGGCAGGAGAGCTGGGTGGTTTCCTATTTGCCCGGACGCACGCTGACCTGTGACCAGGCGGTTGCCGCACTCAAGGTTGCTGAGGTGGTGCCATCGCTGTTCGCCGCGGTCGGCGATCTCGCGGACGAGGTCGGCCTGACCGTACTCGAGGCGCTGGGCATGGCGGTTCGACAGGCACCGTGGGATCAGGGACCGATCTCCCGGTACACCCGACAAGTCCGCGCGGTACGCCGCCGGGCGGAGGTCGCCTGATGCAACTCACCAACCTGCACATGCCGGTCGCATCCCTATTGGCCTGCGGAAACGACCCCGGTGTGCTGACAATCGAACAAGCCCACGCCGCGATGCAGTTGCATATCGACTGCACCGTCGACCGGTGCCGGGTCCGCCGTGCGGCGCGGACCACGCTGGTCGAGGCGGGCAAATGTGTGCTGGACGAGCGCGCCCTGCCGTTATGAGCCCGGCTGCCGAGCCGCCGGGCGTACCGGAGGTGCTTGCCGACTGCATTCGGGTGTTGCGCTGGGTGACCGCCGAGTCCCTGGCACATCGACGTCGCGCTGTCGGGCTGACGAAATACGGCCTGCCGAAACGAATGGTCCGGCGGATCCGCTCAGTGCCAGGTGTGATCGGTGAGCGGGGTGCGCGGGCCGAACTTCGGCTTGTGCGCGTAACCACTGATCTCCAGCAGTCGGACGGCCCGATAGCGATGCGGCCGTAGCGGTTCCAGATATTCGACCATCGCGTTGTCGTCGATGGGTTCACCGAGCAGGGTCCAGCCGACGATGGCCGACAGGTGGTAGTCGCCGACCGAGAGGGCATCCGCGTCACCGAAGGCGCGCTGCCCGATCTCGGCGGCGGTCCACACCCCGATACCGGGCAACGTGCGCAGGCGACGGGCGGCTTCGGCCGGACTTTCGGCCGCCGCCCGCTCCAGCGCGTCCGCAACCCGGGCCGCGCGCACGATCGTCTGCGCGCGCTGCGGCCCGACATTGGCGCGATGCCAGGTCCAGGACGGGATCTTGCGCCAAGTGTCGGCGTCGGGCGGCAGCAGCAGTCCGACGGGCGCCGGGCCCGGTGCGGAAGATCCGAACTGTCGCACCAGCTTTCGCCACGACGCGCGGGCGGAGACGGTGTGCACCTTCTGTTCCAGTACGGCAGGCACCAAGGCCTCGAAGACCAGGCCGGTGCGCAGCATGCGCAGACCGGGAAAGCGGCGATGCGCGTCGACAATCTTCGGATGTTCGGGGGCGAAGTCCGAGACGTCCTCGTCCAGACAGAGCATGTGGTCGAGTCGGTCGAGGAATTCGGGCGCACCGGGCCCCCAGGCGCGAGCGTCGACGGTGTGGCGATCGGCCTGGGTCAGGCGGTAGGTGACCGAGCCGGAGGGCATCCGGGAGGCGTGCCAGTGCGCGCCGTCGCGGGTGACCTGGTGACATGGGTCGCCGCTGCCGCGGGACAGGGGCGCGAGGGTAGACGCGAGATCGATCGGCCGTTCGGTAGTGACCGAGCGCAGCGAGGGAACCATCAGCGTCTGATTGCGCACCGCCTCATTGTGCCCCGGTAGATGTGCGGCGAGCGCGCCGGCCTCGAACGTTGCCCGGCTCACAATTGTTTCGGCCCGAATGTGCGATTCGCCATACAGATTCGGCATAATCGCAGATCCCAGCTATTTTGTAACGCGAAGAATAAGTGGGCCGATATTGATGCGTTCGGCAAACAGCTGGCAGTCACCATAACGGAGGTATGAAATGATCACCAACGTGCTCAACTGGTTGCTCAATGCCTGGGGCGGGGTTTCCGCGGGCAGCTCGGGTTACCAGATTCCGCCGGGCACGCTGCCGTTCGGCAGCTGAGCCTCATTCGCCGAGCAGGAATTGCGCGAGGTGTAGACCTCGGCGGCCGTTCAGCTGCATGGCCTGGGTTCGACACGAGAACCCGTCGGCTATCAGTATCGAATCATCGCCGGTATTCCGCAACGCTGGGAGCAAGCCATTCTCGGCAACGGCGACCGAAATGTCGTAATGGCCGGATTGCATTCCGAAGTTTCCGGCCAGACCGCAGCATCCAGTGACCTCTGTCACATTTATCTGCATGCTGGCTAACATTCGGCGATCTTCGTCGAAGCCGAGGACGGCATGGTGATGGCAATGCGGTTGGACAACCACCGACTGTCCCAGTCGTGGTGGCGGGTGCCAGTTCGGCTGTTCGGCAAGGAATTCGGCGAGTGTGCGCACAGCGGCGGCGGTCGCGGCCGCGCGCGGGTCCTCCGGTAGCAGTTCCGGCAGGTCCGCGCGCAGGACCGCGGTGCATGACGGCTCGAGCCCGACGACGATGCCACCCCCGCGCACATGCTCCTCCAGTTCGGTGAGTGTCGCGCGCAGCCGGGCCCGAGCGCCGTCGAGCTGTCCGGTACTGATCCAGGTGAGACCGCAGCACACGCGCCGCCGCGGTATGCGGACTCGGTAGCCGAGGGATTCCATCAGTTGCACTGCGGCCTGCGCTATTTCGGGGTCGAAGGCATCGGTGAAGGTGTCGACCCACAGGAGCACTTCGGGCGCTCCGTCCGAATCCGCCCGGTCGTGCCAGCTCCTGCGGAAACTGCGGTCGGCGAGTCGCGGTAGGTCACGTCGCGGATCAATTCCGCCCGCACGCAAGGCGATTCGGCGCAACCACCCGATTTCGGCCAGCGCATTCGCCGCTCGCGGCATACGACCCGCGACACCGAGCCAGCGCGGCAACCACCCCAGAGCGTAGTGATCGATGGGACGCGGACGACGCCGGTAGCGGCGATAGAGTGCCTCGGATTTGTAGGCCGCCATATCGACCCCGGCCGGACAGTCGGAGCGACATGCCTTGCAGGACAGGCACAGATCGAGCGATTCGGCGACCGCCTCGGAAGACCAGGGGAGTGCGCCGCGGACCACCTCCTGCAGCACGCGCGCGCGGCCGCGGGTGCTGTCCTTCTCGTCGGCGGTGGCCAGATATGACGGGCACATGAAGCCCCCCGTCGCACGGGTGTCGGCGCGGCATTTGCCGATGCCGACGCAGCGATGCACGGCGGTGGCGATATCGCCGTTGTCGTGTGGAAAAGCGAAACCAGCTGGACCCGCGATCGGTCGCACTCCGACCAGCCGCAGATCAGCATCGATAGGTCGTGCGGCGACGAGGACGCCCGGGTTCAGCACATCGTCCGGATCGAAGAGCGCCTTGTATCCGGCGAATACGTCCAGTGCGTCCTGGGAGTACATGATCGAGAGCAATTCCGAGCGGGCCCGGCCGTCGCCGTGCTCACCGGAGAGCGAGCCGCCGTAGCGGACCACGAGCTCGGCAGCATCCTGTATGAAGTTCCGAAAGCGTTGCGGCGCATTCGCAATCGGCAGATCGAGGCGGACGTGGATACAGCCGTCGCCGACGTGACCGTAGAGCAGTCCGTCCACGCCGTGGTCTTTTGTCAGCGCGGCAAAGTCACGCAGATACGCACCGAGATGTTCGGGCGGGACGGCCGCATCCTCCCAGCCCGGCCAGGCCGGATGACCCGCCGGAGTGCGACCCGCCAGTCCGGCACCCTCCGCCCGGATTCGCCAAAGTGCCGCGGCGACACCGGGATCGGTGACGATCCTGGAGTCCAGCGCGGCTACGGTTCGGCAGAGCTTCTCGGCCGCGGCATACGCCTCGGCGGGAGTATCACCGGCGGACTCGACGAACAGCCAACCGCTACCGCGCGGCAGTTCCGGCACACCACTGGTGGACCCGCGGTGCACGCGCACGATATCGACCAGTCGCGCGTCGATGCCCTCTACAGCAATCGGGTCGCAGGCCATTACGGCCGCGACATCGTCTGCGGCCGTGGCGATATCGGGATAGCCGAGCACGGTGAGGACGGTTGCCCGCGGCAACGGGACCAGATCTACCGTCGCTTCGAGCAGCAACCCGCAGGTCCCCTCGGTGCCGACGAACGACTTCGCAACCGCCGAACCGCGTTCCGGCAGTAGATGTTCCAGCCCATAGCCGGAGGCCTGCCGATCGAATCGGCCGAGTTCGGTACGGATCACCGCGAGACTCGCCCTGGTGAATGCGGGCAGGCCCGGAATTACCGACGGGTCGGCCGCCAGCGTCCGCTCGGTTCCCGTCCCATCGAGAATGCGCAGCTCACGCACATTATCCGCGGTCCGCCCCCACGCCACCGCATGCGGCCCGCACGCATTGTTGCCGATCATCCCGCCCAGCGTGCACCGATTCTGCGTCGACGGATCGGGCCCGAACCGCAGTCCGTGTACCCCGGCATTCCGCTGTAATTCGGCGAGCACAACACCGGGCTGGACGCGTGCGGTGCGCTTTTCCGGATCCAGCTCGCCGATGCCATTCATATACCGACTGAAGTCCACCACGATCCCGGGACCGACAGCATTACCCGCCACCGAAGTCCCCGCACCCCGCGCGGTAACCGTCAGTCCATTACCCCGTGCGAATTCGAGCGTATGCGCCACATCCTCGACCCCGCGCGGAAAAACGACCGCAGTCGGAAGTACCCGATAATTCGACGCATCGCAGGAGTACTCGGCACGCCGACGCGCGGACGCATCCACCTCGCCCGCGATCACGCGCCCCAGCGCCACCACCAACCGCTGCACACCCACCCCGCAAGCCTATGCACGTACTTCCCCCAGCACCCGCGTCCCACCGCCACAAATCCAGGTTCTCTCGGATCCGGGCCCGCTGTGTGCCGAGCATTTCAGGCGGTCGGGCGGGGACGGCGCAGGAGCCAAGCCAGCAACGATCGCCGCGCCGGGCGCGGATACTTCGCCACCACGGCCCCGGAACCGATCTCGCCGTCGACTCGCAGCAGCGGCGATCCGGGCAGACTGCCCTCGGTCACCTTGTTCTTGATGGTGCCGCTCTTGGCCTGCACCCGATCGAGGTCGACCCGCCAGCCGCGCGGCACGATCAACTGGACCGTGCCGGAACCCACGGCGACATGCACCGCGACCTCACGATGCGGGCACATCGCCTGGGTGAAGTCGATCTTGATACCGCCGGAGCTGCATTCGGCCGTGATTTCGGCCGGGACGATCCACGCGCCGTCCTTCACCCGCGCCCCACTGCCGGTGCGCAGTTCGATGGGTTCGCGTGCCGCCGCGATCACCGGAAGATCGGCCGTGATGGCGAGGAGTTCCTGCGTCGTCTGCGCCGAATAGACCGCGACCAGCCGTTTATCCAGCTCGAGCAGATCGAGTTGCCCTTCGTCGACGGCGAGCTGCAGCTGTTTTGCCGCGACCTCGCGATCGATATCGCCGACCCGAACCGCGGGCAGGTTCTCCGGTGCGTCGGTCATACGACATGCTCCCCTTGCTCGTCCTGACCGAAATCGTACGGACGGCTCGTTTGCGAGTCGACCACGGACATTCGTGGCCAATTTCCGCTGCTTGTCATGGTCATGCGGTAAGACCTATATATGCCCAGGTGGCTGCTGCACGTCGATCTCGACCAGTTCCAAGCGGCGGTGGAATTCCGCCGCCATCCGGAGCTGCGCGGCCTGCCGGTCATCGTCGGCGGCAATGGCGATCCCGACGAACCTCGCAAGGTGGTGACCTGCGCGTCGTATCCGGCCAGGGCATTCGGCGTGCGCGCCGGGATGGCGTTGCGCTCGGCCAAGCGCAAATGTCGCGACGGGATCTTCCTCCCATTGGATATGGCCACCTATGAGGAGGCATCCGAGGAGGTCATGGCGCTGCTGCGGACCTTTCCCGGCCGCGTCGAGGTATGGGGCTGGGACGAGGCCTTCCTAGCCGCCGATACCGACGATCCGGAGCAGCTCGCACGCGAAATCCGCAGCGCCATTGCCCAATTGGAGCTGACATGTGCGATCGGCATCGGCGACAACAAGCTAACGGCCAAGCTGGCGACCGGGTTCGCCAAATCCGCCGGTAAGTCCTCGGCCGAACCCGCCGACACCGATGGTGCGGCGGCGGGCATCTTCCGGCTCACCGCCGCGAACTGGGTCGAGGTGATGGCGCACCGTCCGACGAATGCGCTGTGGGGCATCGGAAATCGGATCGCCGCGCGAATGGCCGAACTCGGCATCGAAACCATCGCCGACCTGATGGCGGCCGACCGGCAGCGCCTCGCCGCCGAATTCGGTCCCAATACCGGCCCATATTTCTGGGTGCTCGGCCACGGTAAGGGCGATACCGATGTCACCACAGAGCCGCGAATTCCGGTGGGCCGCAGTAAATCCGAGACATTCCCACACGACCTGACCGATCCCGAGGAGATCCGCGCACAGGTGGCGCGACTGGCCACCGAGGTAGGCGAGGAGATGGCCGCCGCGGGCCGCATCCCGCAGCGCGTCTCGGTGACCGTCCGCAGCAATACCTTCTACACCCGCAGTAAACAGGAGAAACTCCCCGAGCCGACCACCGATATCGCAGCCATCGTGGAAACCGCGCTGCGCATTATCGACCGATTCGAACTCGATCGCCCGGTTCGGCTGCTCGGCGTCCGCCTCGAACTCCTACCGCAATAGCCGGGGCGAAGATCCACCCCGGTGCCGGCTGACGCTCGTATGCTCGTCGGCATGGAGTTCTGGGCGATGGTGGCACAAGAATCGGACAGCGGGATCGTGCTCACGCGGCGGCAGGTCAACGAGGACTTCCTCGGGCCGGGTGAGGTCACGATCAAGGTGCACTACTCGAGCGCGAACTACAAGGACGGGCTGGCGATCACCGCGGGCGGTGGCGTGGTCCGGAACTATCCGATCATCCCCGGCATCGATATCACCGGTGAGGTCGTCACCTCCGAGGTCGAGGATTTCGCACCCGGTGACCAGGTGGTGGCACACGGCTACGACATCGGCGTATCGCATCACGGCGGCTTCGCCGAATACGCGAGAGTTCCCGCCGACTGGGTGGTCAAGCTCGACGGTCTCAGCACCCGAGACGCGGCCGTACTCGGCACCGCCGGTTTCACCGCCGCACTCAGCGTGCAGGGTTTGCTCGATCACGAACTCACCCCGGAGACGGGTGCAGTGCTGGTCACTGGTGCGACGGGCGGTGTCGGCAGCGTGGCCATCGATATCCTGTCGGGCCTCGGCTTCGAGGTGATCGCCTCCACTGGGAAGACCGACGCGGGAGATCGGCTGGCCGAACTCGGCGCGAACGAAGTGATCGGCCGGTTGCCGGCGGATCCCGATGCGAAACTGCGTCCACTATCGAAGGCCACCTGGGCCGGTGCCGTGGACAGCGTTGGCGGCAAATCCCTCGCCTATATCCTCAGCGCGATCGGCTACGGCGGTGTGGTCGCGGTCAGCGGCCTCACCGGCGGCTCGGATCTGCCGACCACCGTCATGCCGTTTATCCTGCGCGGCGTATCGCTGCTGGGCATCGACTCCGCGTACGTTCCGATCGACAAGCGGCGCGCGCTGTGGGCTCGACTCGCCAATGAGTTGCGGCCCCAGCACCTTTCGACCATCGAGAATTTCGCTCCTATTACCGAGGCCGAGAAGGTCCTGCACACCATTCAGCATGGCGGCCACTCCGGTCGCACCGTGTTCGGCGTCGCCGGGGAATTCTGACGGTACCCACCGAAGCCCGGATCCGAGCAGGGCTTCGGCGGGTTCGGGCTCAGGCCGCGACTTCGACCGGCTCGTCCGCGAACTGCGTGCGGTACAGCTGCGCGTAGCGTCCGTCGGCGGCGAGCAGTTGGGTGTGCGTGCCACGCTCCACGATTCGGCCGTCCTCGAGCACCAGGATCTGGTCGGCGGCGCGAATAGTGGAGAGCCGATGTGCGATGACCAGTGCGGTTCGGCCATCCAGTGCCTCGGAAAGCGCCTCTTGGACAGCGGCTTCCGAGGTCGAATCCAGCGAGGCGGTCGCCTCGTCGAGGATTACCACGCGTGGTTGCTTGAGCAGCAGCCTGGCAATGGTCAGCCGCTGGCGTTCACCGCCGGAAAGGCGGTAGCCGCGTTCGCCGACGACGGTATCCAGGCCGTCCTGCAGTGACGTCACCAGCTCACGTAACCGCGCCCGCTGCAGCGCATCCCACAGCTCGGCCTCGGTGGCCTCCGGTCGGGCCAGCAGCAGATTGGCGCGGATGGTGTCGTGGAACAGGTGGCCGTCCTGGGTGACCAGGCCGACGGTGTCCCGGATGGAGGTCGTGGTCAGATCGCGCACATCGGTACCGTTGAGCCGCACGGCTCCCCCATCTACGTCGTAGAGCCGGGAAACGAGTTGGGCCACAGTGGATTTTCCGGCACCCGAGGAACCGACCAGTGCGACGAGCTGACCGGGCTCGGCCCGCAGCGACACATTGTGCAGCACCTCGACCCCGCCGCGGGTATCCAGCGTCGCGACATCTTCGAGCGAGGCGAGCGACACTTTATCGGCTGAGGGGTAGCCGAAGGTGACGTTATCCAGTTCGACAGCGACCGGACCTTCGGGCACCGTGACGGCCTCCGGTGCGTCCTCGATCAGCGGTTTCAGATCCAGCACCTCGAAGACCCGCTCGAAGCTCACCAGCGCGGACATGATTTCCATCCGGGCGCTGGCGAGTGCGGTGAGCGGAGTGTAGAGGCGGGTCAGCAGCAGCGAAAGCGACACCACCGCACCGGCATCCAACTGGCCGCGCAGCGCGTACCACCCGCCGAGTCCGTAGACCAGTGCCAGAGCCAGGGCCGAAACCAGGGTCAGCGAGGTGACGAAAACCGTCTGCAGCATTGCCGTGCGCACCCCGATATCGCGCACTCGACGCGCCCGCAGCGCGAATTCGTCCGACTCCTGCTGCGGCCGTCCGAACAGCTTCACCAGCGTCGCGCCCGGTGCGGAGAAGCGTTCGGTCATCTGGGTGCTCATCGCCGCATTGAGGCCCGCGGCCTCCCGCTGCAATCCGGCCAGCCGATTGCCCATCCGCCGCACCGGAACCACGAAAACCGGCAGCAGCACCAGCGCGAGCAGCGTGATCTGCCAGGAGATGCGGACCATGACGGCGACGGTGAGCGCGAGGGTCACCAGATTCGTGACGACACCGGAGAGTGTGTCGCTGAACGCGCGCTGCGCCCCGATCACATCGCTGTTCAGGCGGCTGACCAGCGCGCCGGTGCGGGTCCGGGTGAAGAACGCGATGGGCATCTTCTGCACATGATCGAACACGGCAGTGCGCAGATCCAGGATCAGCCCCTCGCCGATCCGCGAGGACAGCCAGCGGATGATCACCCCGAGCGCGGCATCGACCACCGCGAGCCCGGCGATCAGGATCGCGAGGGTGACCACGACGCGCGGCGCCGCGCCACCGACGATGTCGTTGACCACCCGACCCGCCAGCACCGGCGTCGCTACCGCGAGCAGCGCGGACACCACGCTGAACAGCAAGAACGCGCCGATCCGGCGGCGGTGCGGGCGCGCGAACCGCAGAATGCGCCGCGCCGTCGCGAGCCGGAACGGCCGCTGCTCCTGTGGCGCGTTCGCCCGCCGATACATCTGGCTCCAGGCCACCGATTCGATACTCACCGTGCTGCTCCCTCTCGCTCCCCACCCATCGAATACCCGGCCACCGACACTAAGACCTCAACAAAGGTTTAGCGCAAGCCCATTCCGCGCGGATTCCGCGCACAGCGAAACCCGCGCTGGTGGCCGGACCGGATCAGGCCTTGGGCATCTACACCCCGTCATAGGTTGCGACAGCCTGCGAAGTGCCGGAGCAGCCAGTCCTCGAAGCATGGATCGGATACCGCGAGCGCCCACAGCGTGCCGGCTCCATCGGCGCCCTTTCGACGAACCACGTCGCGCCAGCCTTGTGCCGCCCGCAAAACAGAACTAAATTCTGGTCATGAAGATTCGGGATCGGTTGCTGCTGGCGGCCGAGCGACAGTTCGCGGAGCGGGGGACGTTGGAGACCACGCTGACCCAGATCCGCGACGCGGCGGGGGCAAGTGTCGGCGCGCTCTACCACCACTTTCCGGATAAGGCGGAGCTGTACCGCGAGGTGTGGACGCATGCGCTCGCCGATTATCAGGAGCACTTCTGGGTGGTCGTCGGCGAAAGTACCGATGCGCGGGCGGGTGTGACCGCAGGCGTCATCGAACATCTCCGGTGGGTTACCGACAATCAGTACCGCGCAAAGGTGCTCACCTCGGCTCGGCCGCCCGGCATCCGAGATAGCGACAGCAATCGTGAATTCCTGCGCAATGTATTGCGCTGGTGGCGCACCCACGCCCGCTACGGCGCGGTGCGCGATCTCGATTTCGACCTCGTCTACGCACTGTGGCTGGGCCCGGCGCAGGAGTACTCGCGGCACTGGCTCGGCGGTGAAATCCGCACGGCACCAATCGATGTCGCGCACGAACTAGCCGAGGCCGCCTGGCAAGCACTGGGTAACGACTGAACGGAGCCATCCATGCCAACGATCACCCTCGACCTGGATCTCGCGAAGCAGGTACTCGCCGCGCAGCCGTTCGCACAGTTGGTCGGTACCGAACTCACCGCATTCGGCAATGGCGCGGCGACACTCGTCATTCCCATTCGTCCCGAACTGGGCCAGCAATTCGGCTTCGTACACGGCGGTGTGGTGTCCTATGCGGCCGATAACGCCCTCACCTTCGCCGCTGGAACGGTACTCGGCGCCAATGTACTGACCGGCGGTTTCACCATTACCTACCTGCGGCCCGCCGCAGGTACCCGGCTGCGCGCCGAGGCCACCGTAACCGGGTCGACGCGCCGCCAAGCCGTCGTCGCGTGCGAAATCTATGCCGAACGTCCGGACTCCGAACCGGTGCTGTGCGCGGTCGCTCAGGGCACTGCGCGCTCGGTCGAACGCGAACTCGGCAACTGAGCATCCGCTGACCAGCCCATGAGCGACCGCAAGGTGGTGACCAGCGAGCCGGGATGCAACCCCTCGTCGGAGCGCGCGGCCACATGCCCATCCGGGCGCACCAGCAGCGCACCACCCGCCGGCAGATCGGTGCAGGCACCCCACTCGGCGCCCAAGCCGTGCACCGCGATCTCGATACCGGTTTCGCGCTGCGCATCGGCCGCGCCATCACGCCAGGCAGCCGAATTTCCGGCGATCAGAATCGCGTAGCCGGGTCCACAGAGATCTAACGTCGAGGTGGCGTGCTCGGCGTCGAGCCAGAAGTGCGGCAGTCGCGTTCCGACCTGTCCGGTCAGCCGCTCGACGTGCGGCTCGACCCATTCGATGCAATCGGCGGGTTTGCGCGATACCGCGCTCGAGCAGTACCTGAATCGCATCATGACCGCCCCGAAGTCCAACCGCCGCGCCAAAATGTCCGCGTTGTCAGGGGTTTCGATGCCGTAGCGGGTTTCGAAGTCGGCCGCCAGATTGGCCTGTTCGGCGGCGATGATCGCACGTGACCACCGTTCGGCCTGATAGGAATCGAGGAGTGCGGGTCCGCCCGTACCCGACAGCACGGCGGCCAGTTTCCAGACCAGGTTATGCGCGTCGGCGACACCGGTATTGCCGCCGAAACCACCCCAGGGCGCGTGCCGGTGGGCAGCATCGCCGGTGAGGAAGACGCGCCCGCGCCGGTACTCGTCGGCCACGAAACTAGCGGTGTCCCAAGCACTTCGCGCCAGTACCTCGACCTCGATATCGGGCACGCCGATCGCGGCACGGATCAGCTCGACACAGCGCTCGTCCGGATAGTCCGCGGCCGTCTCACGGGTCGGATCGTATTGGAGCTGGAAGGACCATTCGTCGGTGTTGTTCTTGGACAGGACAAGTCCGCGCATGGTGTCATTGCTGATCTCGCACTGGCTGAAGGTGCGATCGCCGAGCACACCCGTAAGATCGGTCCGCACAAAGACATTGATGTAGTGATGCGTCGGTGGCACCTCCCAGCCCGCGATATCCAATGCCCGACGGATCGGGCTGGCCGCACCGTCGGCCGCGATGAGGTAGTCGGCCCGGATAACCGAGCTGCGGCCCGATTCGTCACGCACGGTCGCCGTGACACCCGCGTCATCGGCCTCGAAATCGATGAGCTCGACCCCGAATCGGAGATCACCACCGCGTTCGCGTGCCTGCGCCGCGAGTACCGGCTCGAGCAGCACCTGGGGCAGGAAGCAGAACTGCGATGGGCTTGGATCGGCCGCCGCCATTGCCGCCCGCAAGTGGCTGAGGTCCAGCGGCTCGGCCGTGATCAGACTGGTGCCGCGGCGTGCACCACCGAAACTGCCCGCACGCAACGCGGTCGCGGCGGCCTGCTCGACCTGTCCCTCGACACCGACCTGGCGCAACAGCTCGGAGGTCCTGGTATGCAGGCCGCGGGCCTTGGGCAACGCCGAAACCTTGGTCCGTTTTTCGACGAGAACATAAGGGACATCGTGGTATTCGAGGAACAGCGCGGCCGATAGCCCGACCAGGCCGCCACCGACAACGAGAACGGGAATCCGCTGCGTAGAAGTCATGCCACGATCATGTGCGCGCGGGCTTGCATCGGCCTTGCGTCGCGGTCACGGCGACCATGCATACGAAACGGGCCGTACCCGCAGGTACGGCCCGTTCGAGGCGGATTATCAGGCGCTCGCCGCGAAGGCGGGGGCGTCCAGCGCCGGTTCAGCAACCGGCTCGATGGCGTAGGCCAGAATATCGGCCACATCGGCGACCGGGCGCACGTCCAAGGCGGCCAACACATCCGCGGGCACGTCGTCCAGATCCGGCTCGTTGCGGGCCGGGATGAACACCGTCTGCAGACCCGCGCGCTGCGCGGCCATCAGCTTCTGCTTCACTCCGCCGATCGGCAGCACCCGGCCGTTCAGCGTGACCTCACCGGTCATGCCGACATCCGCGCGCACCTGGCGACCGAGCGCCAGCGACACCAGGGCGGTGACCATAGTGACACCCGCCGAGGGCCCGTCCTTCGGCACCGCACCCGCCGGGAAGTGGATGTGGATATTGCGATCCAGCACCGACGGTTCGATGCCGATCTCCGCCAGGTGCGAGCGCACGTAGGTGAGGGCGATCTGCGCCGACTCCTTCATGACATCTCCCAGCTGTCCGGTCAGGGTGAGTGCACGCTCGCCCTCGGCGCCATTGGCCTCGATGTAGAGGACATCGCCGCCGAGACCGGTGACCGCCAAACCCGTTGCCACACCGGGGACCGCGGTGCGTTCCACCGAATCCGGGGTGAAGCGCGGGCGACCCAGGTAGTCCTTCAGGTTGTCCAGATCGATGGTCAACGACTCCTGGGAGTCGTATCCCAACTCTGCGTCGTATCCCAGCGACACCACATTGTCGGCCGAACCGCTTCCGCCTTCGGACAGCCGAGTCGCGGCCTTGCGCAATGCCTTCGCGATCAACCGCTCCATCTGCCGCACACCGGCTTCCCGGGTGTAGTTGGCCGCGACCTCACGCAGAGCCGCTTCGGTGATCGAAACCTCCTCGGCGGTAAGCGCATTGCGTTCCAGCTGCCGCGGCACCAGGAAGTCGCGGGCGATGGCCACCTTGTCGTCCTCGGTGTAACCGTCGACGGTGATCATTTCCATGCGGTCCAACAGCGGGCCCGGAATGGTCTCCATGACATTCGCGGTCGCGATGAACAGCACGTCGGACAGGTCCGAGTCCAGATCCAGGTAGTGATCGCGGAACGTATGATTCTGCGCCGGATCCAGCACCTCGAGCAGGGCCGCGGCCGGATCACCGCGGAAGTCCGAGCCGACCTTATCGATTTCGTCCAGCAGGACAACGGGATTCATCGATCCCGCCTCCTTGATCGCACGCACGATCCGGCCTGGCAGCGCACCGACGTAGGTGCGCCGGTGACCACGGATCTCCGCCTCGTCTCGCACACCGCCGAGGGCGACGCGAACGAACTTGCGGCCCATGGCCCGTGCCACCGACTCGCCGAGCGAGGTCTTGCCGACACCGGGCGGGCCGACCAGCGCCAGCACGGCGCCGGAACCACGTCCGCCGACAACCTCGAGTCCGCGCGCGGCCCGGCGGGATCGCACGGCCAGGTACTCGACCATACGATCCTTGACCTCGTCCAGGCCGTGGTGATCGGCGTCCAGCACCGCGCGGGCGGCCGAAACATCGGCGCTATCCGTGGTTTTCACGGTCCACGGCAGGTCCAGAACGGTATCCAGCCAGGTCCGGATCCAGCCGGATTCCGGGCTCTGATCGCTGGCCCGCTCCAGTCGACCGACTTCGCGCAACGCCTCGGCGCGCACGTCATCCGGCAGATCGGCCTGCTCGACCCGGGTGCGGTAGTCATCGGCGCCGTCGGGTTCGTCCTCGCCGAGTTCCTTGCGAATCGCATTGAGCTGTTGGCGCAGCAGGAATTCGCGCTGGCTCTTCTCCATGCCCGCGCGGACATCTTCGCTGATCTTCTCGGTGACCTCGGCCTCGGCGATATGCGCCTTGGTCCACTCGATCAGCTTGGTCAAACGCTGTGCGGTATCGGGGGTTTCGAGCAGCTCACGCTTCTCCTCGGCGGTCAGGTACGGCGCGTAGCCAGCGGTATCGGCGATCGCCGACGGATCGGTCAGCTGATTGACCGCGTCGATGATCTGCCAGGCCTCGCGGCGCTGTAGCACCGAGACGACCAGCTTCTTGTATTCGGCGGCAAGCTCTTTGGTGCGACCGTCGGCGGCGGGGGTTTCCACCGGTTCGGCCTCCACCCACAGCGCGGCGCCCGGCCCGGTGACCCCGTGACCGATCTTGGCGCGCCGTTCGGCCTTCAGCACCGCGGCGGGTGCGCCACCGCGCATCCGGCCGACCTGTTCGATGGTGGCGACGACGCCGTAGGAGGCGTAGCCCTCGGTCAATCGGGGCGCGAGCAGCACCGCGTCGGTATTCGCGGCGCGCGCGGCGTCGATGGCGGCCTGCGCCGATTCGTCCAGTTCGATGGGCACGACCATGCCCGGCAGCACGATCGGATCGGTCAGGAACAGCACCGGCAGGTTCTGTGGTGTAGTCACGTGTTCGACCCTTCCAAAAGTTGAGCGATGCCCAGTCAACCCCGGCCGTCCCACGTTTGTTCCACACCGTTGCCCACGTTCGCTCACAGCGATCGGCGTTCGGTGCGGTACTAGAATTCGGAGCGTGCTCGAAGCCAATGCGCGGCCGGTCTCCGGGCCCGTTCGCTGCGACAATCCGGACGGGCTGAGTATCGGGGAGGCCGCGCGCCGCACCGGGGTCAGCGTGCACACCCTGCGCTACTACGAACGCGCGGGCCTGGTCATCACCCCCGTCGACCGCACCGCCAGCGGGCGCCGGCGCTATCACCAACTCGACCTGGACTGGATCTACATATGCACCCGGCTGCGCGCCGCCGGAATGCCCATCCAGACCATCCGCCGCTACGCCGAACTCGTCGCCGCCGGAAACGGCAACGAGCCCGAGCGCATCGCGCTGATGGAGGCACACCGCGCCGAGGTTGTCGCCAAACTCGCCGAGATCCAGGAGAACCTCGCGCTCATCGATCGCAAGCTCGATATCTACCGAGGACGAATCGCCACCGGCGACCGGTAGCGTGACCGACTGCACATCAGGTGCCCAGCTCCGCATTGACACCCTGTCGGAGCCAATGAGAATGTTGGCAGCTAGATATCTCACGACCTGGGCGGCTTGAGGGGGGATCCCACGATGACAACACTCACATCCGGAGTGTTCATCGATTGGGAAGAGCTGACCGGCCTGACGAAGTTCTCCGTCGATCTGATCACCTTTCCGGTCTTCAGTGCGCTCGCCGGGTGGCTCACCAACTGGACCGGTGTGCTGATGCTGTTCTGGCCGGTCGTCTTTCGCGGAATTCGGATTCCTGGCCTGCAGGTGTTGTATCCATACTTTCCGCGTCGGGTCCAGGTGCTGCCGACATTCTCCGGTGACGGCCGCCGGCTCGGTTTCCAGGGATTCATTCCGGCGCGCGCGGAGAAGATGGCCAGCATTTGTGTCGACAAGGCGCTGATGCGGATCGGCAGTCCGCGGGATTTCATTCACGAACTGGATCTGGAAAGTATTGCCGATTACCTTGCGCTACTGGCGAGCAAGCGGGTCAAACCGATCGTCGACGAGGTGATGTATCGGGAGAATCCAGACCTGTGGCGCGGCGTACCCAGGGCGATGAAGCAGGTCATCTATCAGCGGGTGGATCGCGAATTGCCCGCATTGACCAGGCGGGCCTTCGAATCGCTCGGCGACAATGTCGACCAGCTCATCGATATCAAATCCTTCGTCATTCGGTATCTGCAGGAAAACCCGTACATCCTCAAGGATCTGACGACCACCATCGCCGCCCCCGAATTGCGTTTCATGGTGCGCATCGGCCTGCTCGGTGCGCCGTTCGGACTGCTGCTCGCACTGTATATGCATGTGCACCACACCATTCCGGTGTTGGGCTGGGTACCGGGCTGGGTGATCGTGCTGCTGGCCTCGGCGGCGATCGGCGTGATCGTGAATGTCATCGCGGTCAAAATGGTTTTCGAACCGGGTGATCCGCAGCCGCGCTACAAGTATTTGTGGAAGCAGGCGCTACTGGCCAAGCGGCAGCCGCAGGCGGCGACCGATCTCGCGCATATTCTCGCCTACCAGGTGCTGACGCTGCCGAACCTGTCCAAGGAACTGCTCGACGGCCCGAACGGCGATAAGACCAGGCAGCTGATCGAGCGGTTGGTCTCCGATGAGATCCATCGCCAACTCGGCCCGACCACCTCGATCGTGCGCGTCGCCTTCGGCCGCCGCCAATTCGACAACCTCAAGGTCGGCGCCGCGGGCGCGGCGGTCGGGTTGGCCCCGAGCCTGGTCGAGGACGAGGAGTTCACCCTCGAACAGGCCGAGAAGATCGACGAGTTCGCCGCACGCAAGCTCCAGGACCTCACTCCGGGGGAGTTCATGGAGATGTTCTATGCCTCGGTCGAACAGGATGCCTGGCTGTTGTATCTACACGGCGCACTGCTCGGTTTGGTGGTCGGTGCGGCGCACCTGACGATTTTCGGCTGGTAACCGGCCCGATTCCGGTCGGCTGCGCGCCCGCGCCAAATACAAGCACGCACGCTTGCATTTTTTTCGGCGCGCTGCGATGCTGAACCGCGACGGCGTACGAAGCAGTGCGCCTGGACGGGACAGGGATCAGATGACCGACCTGAACGCGCTCCTGCGCGATTTCGCCGACGACTGCACGGAACTGGAACGCATCGTCGCGCCGCTGGCGGACTGGTCCACGTCGACACCCGCCCCTGGCTGGAGTATCGCCCATCAGATCGGCCATCTGGCCTGGACAGATGAGGTCGCCGCGCTGGCCGCCACCGATCCGGACGGTTTCGCGCGGCTGGTCGAGGACGCAGGCCCGAAGGCATTCACCTTTGTCGACGAGGCCGCCGAGGAGGCGGCCACCGCACCCGCCGCCGAACTGCTCGACCGATGGCGCCGCGGCCGTGCCGCGCTGATCGACGCCCTGCGCGCGGTGCCCTCCGGCACCAAACTGCCGTGGTTCGGACCGCCTATGAGCCCGGCATCCATGGTCAGCGCGCGCATGATGGAGACCTTCGCACACGGCCAGGACATCGCCGATGCACTCGGGCTGAGCAGGACACCGACCGCCCGGCTGCGCACGGTCGCCCATATCGGCGTGCGGACCAGGGATTTCGCCTACACCGTGCGCGGCAAGACCGTGCCCACCGAGGAATTCCGGGTCGAACTCATGGCACCGGACGGCAGCGTGTGGTCCTGGGGTCCCGAGGATGCCGCGCAGAATGTGACCGGTCCGGCACTGGACTTCTGCCTGCTGGTGACGCAGCGCCGTCACCGAGGCGATCTGGCGTTGGAAACAGTGGGTGCGGATGCCGCCGAATGGCTCACCATCGCACAGGCTTTCGCGGGACCGACGGGTGACGGGCGGTCGGCGGGCCAGTTCGCCTGACCCGCCGAGTCCCAACCATCGGGTCCGACCGGAATGCAGGTGCGGGCGAGCGCCACACTTGGGTGCGCCGTTCGTGTCGGCCGGACGCCGTTGGCCGGGTGTCTCGATGTGGCAGTCGAGAATGGCGCTCGCCAGCTAAGTGTATTTACCCGCTTGTCAGCTTGTGGAAACATTGACGACGCCTTTCGGCTCGAGTTCGGTATCGAAGGCGTCACCCGGCTTTTGTGATGCTGATCTCTCCCATGCGGTGCCACCTGCGGCTGCCCCTGTAACCTGGACGAGCGTACGGCTTTCAACGATGCGGGCCGCGCGGTGAGGGGTGCAGGGGCGGACGGAAAGGAACGCATCGTGGCATCACATAAGCCTGCCCAGATCGCTCGGCATACCGCCATCGTGCTCGCCGGCGCCGCCAGCCTCACTCTCACCGTCGCCTCCGGGGCCTACATCGTCCACCAGATGGCCGATACCCAGTACGCCACCAACGATATCGCCGCACCGCCTGCGGTCCGGATTCCGGATGTCGACACGGACTACGGTCCCGTGCTCTCCGATGCCGTGCTGACCGGTGGAAGTCGTGATCTGCCCGCGCTATTCGGCCGCTTTCCCGCGGAATCCAATGACGGCACCGTGAAAACCTCTCAGGCCCATACCGATTCGCCTGCCTCCGCCGGAATCAGTGGCAAACTACGCCTCGGCACCGCCTATGTCGGCGCGCAGGTGGCACCCGGCCGCGCGAATTCCGTCACCTTCACCGTGGATACCAACGCGCTGACGATACTGACGGATTTCCTGCTCACCGAACCGGTTCGGGACCGGCTCGGTATCCACGCCGATCCGGGCGGCGTCACCCAGTTGCGCACCGAGGTCGACACGCACAACGGCGAAGTGATATTCACCTTCTCCGATCCGACCCTCGGCGAACACGGCCTGCGACTGGACCGCAATCCCCCGCCCAGCACGAAACACACACCGAGCTCCGCGGAGTCGACGGTTCCGGAAACGGATAACGCCACCGAGTCGAATAGCACGATCACCGTCTGACACAGATTGCTTGCACGCCGCAACAACTGATTTCGTATGTACATGGGTAACTCATCGGGCACGCCCAGAACTCGACCCGACACTCGGTCGCCAGTCCGCGAACGAACCTTCGAGGCTCCCAACGGCCGGCAAAAGGCTCGGGGAGGCGGATACGACTTCTGCGTCATCGGGGGCGGGATCGTCGGAGTCGCAACGGCGCATCGGATTCTGCGGCAGCATCCGGATGCGAGCCTCGTGCTCATCGACAAGGCCGGCGCACTCGCGTCCCATCAGACCGGGCACAACAGCGGCGTCATCCATTCCGGCATCTACTACCCGCCGGACAGTCTGAAGGCCCGCCTGTGCCGGAAGGGCGCCGCATGGACGAAGGAATTCGCGGCGGCCCACGATATTCCGTTCGAGGTGTGCGGAAAACTGCTGGTGGCCACCGACGGCGCCGAATACGAGCGAATGCTCGCGCTGCACGAACGATCGGTCACCAACGGTGTCGATGTCGAACTCATCGACAGCGCCCAATTGACTCGCCGCGAACCACATGTGACCGGTCTCGGCGCATTGTTCGTGCCTGCCACCGGCATCATCGACTTCACCCGCGTCACCACCGCACTCGCCGAGGAGGTTCGGGCCGCGGGCGGTGAAATCGTGCTGAATGCCGAGATCACCGCACTCACCGAAACCACCGACGCGGTCACCGCGGCGGGTCCCGCAGGTTCCTGGACCGCGCGCACGCTGGTTGTCTGCGCGGGTCTGCAGGCCGACCGCATGGCCGCCCTCGCCGGTCTGCAAAACGATTTCCGCATCGTGCCGTTCCGCGGTGAGTACTACCAGTTACCGCCCAGCCGATCCGGACTGGTGCGCACACTGATCTATCCGATTCCCGATCCGAACCTGCCATTCCTCGGGGTGCATCTGAGCCCGATGATCGACGGCACCCTGACCGTCGGCCCCAATGCCGTGCTCGGTCTGGCCAGGGAGGGCTACCGCAAGGGCAGCTTCGACGCCCGCGACGCCCGTGCGGTGCTCGGCTTTCCCGGCTTCCGCCGGGTCGCCCGCGCGCATGCGCGCACCGGACTGCGCGAATTGCGCAACTCCCTGTTCAAACGCGGTTATCTGGCCGAATGCCGACGGTACTGCCCGGAGCTGACGGTCGCGGACCTGCGGCCGCGCGAGGCGGGGATCCGCGCGCAAGCGGTATTGCGCGACGGAACCCTCGTGCACGACTTTCTGATCGAACGCACACCGCGCTCGATTCATGTGCTCAACGCACCGTCACCCGCGGCGACCTCGGCCATGCCGATCGCCGAATACATCGTCGGCCAACTGTGACGCCACCGAGTTAGCTGCGTCGCGCGTCCCAGCAAACCAAGCGACCACCCGGTCATCAATCTGGTAAGCCCGCCAACCAAATTCCCGGCAAACCCTCGAATAAAGAGGAGAGCTGTAGTACTTTTAGCGGCAGCCAACAGGGAGGGGCCCTATGGGCCACATCAAGTACGCGAGCGACGTCGGAGCCCCGGTCGAGGTGGCCTTCACCTATACCGACAACCATCTGTTCGTACCGGATTGGATGTTCGCCGTCGCCGCGTTCGAGCCGAAAGATGAGCTCGACCAGGGTCTCGGTGCGGTCTTCATGACACGGATCAGACTGGGGCTGTGGCGACCGACCGTCGAATGCGAGATCACCGAATACCGGCGCAATGTGGTGATCGGCTACACATTGCGCGGCCCGTTATCAGGGACTTTGACGCTGCGCTTCGACCCGCTCGGCTACGGACGCTCGGTGCTGACCTCGGAAGCGGAGTACGCTCCACCGGGTGGGCTGTTCGGTCGGCCGTGCCTGCGCCCGGTGGATTTCGCCGTGCGCTCGGCGTTGCGCCACACCGAATCCCAGTTGCGAAGGGAGATAGAGCAATTCCACGGTACCGATCTTGTCGGTCGGATTGCGTAGGGTGCCATCCATGATCATCGTGAGCACCGACGGATCCTGCCTCCGCAATCCCGGCGGCGCTATCGGCTGGGCTTGGGTCAATCATCAGGGCGGTTCACGCAGCGGGGGAGCCGCCACCGGAACCAATCAGGTCGCGGAGTTGCGCGCGCTATTGGAGGCGGTACTCGCACATCCCGGCGAGGAACCGCTGTTCATCGAGAGCGATTCGCTGTACGCGATCAAATGCGCCTCGGAGTGGATCTTCGGCTGGCGCACCAATGGCTGGCGCACCGCCAGCGGCGGCGCGGTGAAGAACGTCGAACTCATCAAACAGATCGACCGGGCAATCGCCTCACGACCGGGACCGGTCCGGTTCCGTTGGGTGCGTGGTCATGTCGGCAATTACTACAACGAAATGGCCGACACCCTCGCGGGTGAGGCGGCCAGACAGGCCGCGGCCTCGGCAGCCGCCGGTGAGGTCCCGACCGCGGAACTCCCCGAGCTGCTGCCGCTGCTCGAGGACTCCTCCGATAAGACCAAAAAATCCGCCCGACCGCGGTCAGCGGGGAAGCCGGTCGCGCCAGCACCTCAGGCATTGACGCTGTTCTGAGTCCGCCGGGCGCGACCGGGTGCAAGACCGCCGGAAAGACCTCCGGGCGGGTGGTGCCATTCCCACCCGCCCGGAGGCGCTTTTCGGAGTAGATAATCCGATCAGTTGCCCATCTGCTTCAGGATGGGCAGGTCGAACTTGTCGACCAGCCACTTGTCGCCGACCTTCTTCAGACCGGCCACCACCACGAGTTCCACCTTGCTCGGCGGCTTGTTCGCGGCGGCGATATTCACATTGGTGGTGGTCTGACCGATCACCACCAGCACATTCGCGTTCTCGGTATCGCCGGACTGGAAGCCGCACTGCATGTCGTAGGTGGACGAGGTGGCCTTGGCGTCGATCACGACACCCTTGAGGTCCTGGCCGAGCTTGGCGAACTGATCCTTCCAGTCGCCGGTCGAGGCGGCATCCACCTTCTTCAAGTACTCGTCGATGGTCTGCGGATCGTAGGTGGAGATCAGCTTGCCGTAATCGCACGCGGCCGCGGTGGCGGCCTCGTGCGCGTCCAACTCGTCGCCGCGGTTGCCGGCCTGCCGGTAGAACACCACGACGGCGGTGACCGCCGCGACGAGCAGCACACCGGCGACGAACGCCGCGATGATCGGGACCAGTGCGCGGGAACCCTTGCCACCACTCGGGGCGACCGGTTGCCCGGCACCCTTGTCCGCAGCCGGCTTCGGCGGCGCGGCGGCTACCGCATCGCCCGACTTCCCGATCTCGACCGTCTTGTCCTCGGCGGACGCGTCGACCTTGGCATCGGCTTCCTCAGCATCCGAGTTCTGCTTCTCGGCGCCGACATCATCTGTGGACATCGATACAATCCTGCACTTTCCCGGCGCACCCGAGCGCACCGATATGGTCTTGTCGGTCCGCATCGGACGAACCGTTCGCACCTCAGGGGCGAGTATCGCTGTGGCTGGTCACCGCAGCGGCGGCGGGGTCAATTCATTCGGATCCACGCCCGGCGGCATCTGCGCGCCATTGTCCGGCACATTCGGTCGCGGTGCATTGGCCGAACCACGAATCTGCAGTCCGGGCGGCGGATTCTCGCAGTAGTTCCACTTGGGCAGCGAACCGTCCTGGATGACCTCATTGCGGATCGGCGTGTGCTTGTACTGGCAGATCGGCCGAACCCAGACGTCGACTACCGTGTGGAACTCATTGTCGTGCGCGGGCACACCCGCGGCGGACAACCCGAGGTTCAGCGCCGGGAACAGCGCCTGCAGCGCCGGGATCCGCAGCTGCGCGGCCTTGGTCACCGCCGCGAAGTTGGCCGCCAGACTGGTGATCGGATCGGACGTCTTGTCCAGTACCGCACCGAGGCTGGTCAGCTGTCCCGGCGCCTTCTCCAGGATCGCCTGCAATTCGGCATTGGCATTGTTGAACTGATCGAACAGCTGACCCGAATTGCGGGTCAGCGTCCCCAGATCAGGCTGCGCATTCGAGGTGGTGTTCGCGATGGTGCGCAGGTTGGTGATCAGATTCTGGGTCTGCGGGAGCAGATTATCGAGGCCGGCCATGGCCAGACTGACGCCGTTGACCATGCCGCGCAACTGATCCGGGCCACCGCTGAGCGCGGTGTCCAGGTTGGCCAGGATGACACTGAACTTATCCGGATCGACCTGGGCGATCAGCGCGCTGGAGTTGTCGAGCACCGACCAGACCGGGGTGGGGGTCTTGATCTTCTCCGCATCGAACTGGATGACCGAACCGTCCTTCAGGAACGGTGCCTGCTCGGTATTCGGCCGGAAGTCGATGTACTGCTCACCGGCACCGGAGAGCGCACCCACTGAAATCTTGGTGTCGACCGGAATCTTGAATTTCGAGTCGATATCGGCCTTCGCGGCGATGGACTGTCCGCGGTCGATCAATTCGATCGAGGTCACCTTGCCGACGCGGAAGCCGCGCAGCGTCACATCGTTACCGGGCTGCAGTCCGCCGGAGCGGTCCAGATGCACGGTGACGGCGTAGGTCGATTTCAGCGGGTTCACCCGCATGACGCTCACCAGCAGATAGGTGGCGCCCAGGATGAACACCAGCACCAGGCCGATAGTGGACAGCAGCAGCTTGCGCTGCAGCAGTTTGCCGAGCCAGCTCATGCCCGCACCTCGCCGGCGCTCGGTTCCGGCATGCGCTGCGCGTGCTCGCACATGATTCGCTCGCTTCGCTCACTCATCGGTGTCCCCCTTGCAGTCGTCCCTGAATTGCCTGCAAGACGGTGATCAGGCTGCCCGCGAAGTCCGCGAGATCGCGACCATCGAAGAACTTGCCCTGCCCCGGATCCGACAACAAGCTGAAGTTGTGGATATTGGTCAGCGTGGCGTAGACCGCGAGGCTGTTGCCGCGGAACGACGCGTCGATCGGAGCGCGCATATCGTGCAGCGCGTCCAGCGCGGGACCGAAGGTCTGCTCGGTCTGCGACAGCGCGTCCATCAACTTCTTCACATTGTCGAGTAGATCGCCCAGCTGATCGCTCGAGGTGGTCGAGTAGTCGCCGAGCGCAGCGCTGGTCACCGAAATCTTCTGCAGCAGATCGCCGATCGCCCGGTTGTTCTCGGCGACTGCGCCGATCATCTGCGGCAGCGTATCGGCCACCTGGCCCAATTCCGAATGCCGTCCCTCGATGGTGGTGGCCAGCGAACCGAACTCGGCGAGCACACTGTCCACCCGAGCGCTGTTGGCGTTCAAACTGCCGACCACACCGGTCATTTCGGTGATCAGATGGGCCATCTGATCACCGCGACCGCCGACGATCGAGTCCATTTCCGAGGTCAGCTTGGTCAATGCGGCGACACCGCCGCCGTTGAACAACATGGAGACCGAGATCAACAGCTCCTCGACGGTGGCACCCGCCGAGGTCTTGTCCAGGCCCATCGTGTCGCCATCGTGTAGTACCGGCGAACCCGGGTCCGCCTTGGCCTTGGCGACCGCGACGAACACATCGCCGAGTGGGGTGGCCTGGCGCAGTTCCGCCGTACTGCCGACCGGAAGTTCGATGTCCTTGCTGATCTCCAGATCGACAATGGCCTCGAAGTTCTTGGTCTGGATATTGGAGACCACACCGACATCGGAGCCACCGATCTTCACCTTCGCCTGATCGGGAAGATTCAGCGCATTCTCGAATTTCGCGTGCACGGTATAGGTTTCACCGGCCAAGCCCGGTTTGGGCAGCGGCAGCTTCTCCACCGTGAAACCACAGCCGGAGGTGATGGCCACCCCGGATGCCGCCGCGAACGCGATCAGCGTGCGGCGGGCCTTCATTGTGAACCGGTCGCTCATTTGGTCATCCCCAGCAGTGCCGCCGTAATACCGAGGTCCGGACCGAGATCCTCGAGCTTGCCGGTGCGGCAGCCATCCGAACGCATCTGAATCCGCTCACAGAACAGGCTCAGCAGTTCACCGTTGAGGAAGGTGGGCAGGTTGCCGTGCAGTCGGACGTAGCCCAACTCCCGGTTCATCGACCGGTCCAGGTTCTGCATGAGCAGCGGCGCGAGGTCGACGACCTCGGTGAGGCCGCGGGCGTTGGCGCGCAACTGATCGGTCACCTTGGTCAGACCCTCGAGCGAACTGCCCAACTGATCCTGGTACTGCACGAAGACCGAACTGGTATTGGCCAGGAAGTCGTTGAGCTGCTGCAGCGTGGCCTGCAGACCGGGGGCCTGATCGCTCAGCAGTCCGGTCATCTGCGTCATCCGATTGCTGAAATCGCGTACGGACTGGTCGTTTTCGGCCAGCATGGTGGTCAGCTCGTTCAACTTGACGATGATGCTGGAGACCGCATCCTTATTGTCGACGCCGACCTTCAATGCGCTGGAGAGCGCGTTGAGGGTGTCACGCATCTTCTCGCCGTTGCCGTTCAACATCGGATAGAGCACCCGACCCGACAGCGGACCGATGCCCTCGGTACCCGGTTCCGGCTTGAGCGCCGCGGCGAACTGATCGATGGTCTTCAGCATCGTGTCCAGCTCGACCGGTGTCTTGGTCTTCGCCTTCGGCAGATGCGCACCGTCGGACATGGACTCGCCCTGGGTGTAGACCGGGGTGAGTTCGACGTGCCGGTCGGTCACGATGGATGGCGAAACGATCGCGGCCATCGCATCTTTCGGAATCTTGACGTCCTTGTCGATCGTCATATGCACCTCGACCAGGGTGCCCTTGGGAATGATCTTGTCGATCTTGCCGACCTGCAGACCGAGCACCGTGACCGGATTGCCCTCGAAGACGCCCGCGATGTTCTCGAAGTCGGCGGTGATCGTCATGGTGTTGCCGAGTGCGCTGTTCACCGAACTCGGCACCAGCGAGCAGCTGCCGATGGCCAGGGCCGCCGCGCTGACCATCAGTGGTTTGGCGATGCGCCCGATATTCGGGCGCCGCAGGTTGATTCGCATCAGTTTCATCCCTGGCACCCCTCGATCACATGGGCGAAGCACAACCAGTTGTCCGGGAAGACCCACGGCAGGCCGACCTCACCGTAGGGTCCATTGCCGAACGCGTTGTTGAGGGTGCGCACCGACACCGGCATGATCTGCAGCAGCCGGTCGAGGTTGTCCTTGTTCTTCTGCAGGCCTTCGGCCATGGTGTTCAACTGCTCGATGGTCGGGCCGAATTGGTTGTTGTTGGCGGCGCCGATCTGCTGCAGCTGGCGGCTCAGCGTCGACACATTGTCGAGCAGCTGGCGCAGCAGACCCTGACGCTCCATCACCCGGTTGGCGATGGCCTCGCCCTGGGTGATCACCAGCAGCACGCTGTTGCGGTTGTCGCCGAGGATTCGGGTGACCCGGTCGAGATCCTTGAGCAGGCTGTCGACCTCCTGTTTGCGCGAATCCATCACCTTCGCCAGCGCGCCGACGCTGTCGAGCGCCTGCGCCGTCAGCGCGGGCGAATCGCCCAGCTGCTTATTGATCAGATCGAGCGAAGTGGCCAACTGCTTCGTGTCGAGCGCCTCGAACTTCGGGGTGCCGTACTCGACCACATCGGCCAGGTTGTACGGAACCGAGGTGTTGGACAACGGGATTCGGCCGCCCTTCAACCCCGACCCGTCCCCCGGATCGAGGTCGACGTAGCGCGCACCGAGCAGCGTCGCCATCTTGATCGATGCCCTGGCATCCGGTCCGAGCTTCACATCGTCGCTCACGCTGAGGGTGAGCAGGATGTGCCCGTTCTCCAGCTTCGCACCGGCCACATGGCCACTGGGGACACCGGCGATATTGACCTTGTCACCGACCTTGACTCCGGCGGTCTGCGCGAATTCGGCCTTGACCGACTTCTCACCGACGCCGATCAGCTTGTACGCACTGGACCCGATAAGCAGCACGATGATGAGGACACCGCCGATCGCGCCCAGCCAGAAGTAGCGGTTGTTATTGAACCTGTCCTTGATCTTGGTCATCATGGGCGGCACACCGCCGACTGTCCGTTACCACCGATCATTGGGAGCAGGCCGCGGGGGAGCAGGACGCCATAGAGCGAGATATCCAGCTTGCAGATATAAGCGTTGGCATAGGCGCCGTCCTGGGTGAACTTGCCGATATCGGCCAGCACCGCGGGCAGGTCGATCGCGGCCTGGTCCAGCTTGGCGCCGTTGGCGATCAGCAGCGTGAGCGCGGCGCTTGTCGAATCCTGTGCGCTGGCCAGCTTCGGCTGGATCTTGCCCATCATGTCCACCAGCCCGCTGGTCGCATCCGCGATCTGCACGGTGGACGCTTGCAGCGACTGCCCCTGGTCGTACAGGCCGCCGATCAGTGCCCGGGTCTGGGTAACCAGGGTCTCCAATTCATCACCTCGCTTGGCCAACCCGGACATGACGCCGCTGAGGTTGGTGATCACATCGCTGAGAATCGCGTCTCGGCGCTGGAAATCCGTGGCCAGGGTGGCCGCCTGGTTGATGAACGCGCTCAACGAAACACCGTCACCCTGCAATGCCTGGATGAAGGTCTCCGAGAGCCGGTTCACCTGCTCGGGCTGCAACACCTGGAACAGCGGCTGGAATCCGTTGAGCAGTCCGGACACATCGAAGGACGGTTCGGTGCGCTCGAGCGGAATGGTGGCCTTGTTCTTCAACGCCGCGGGGCTCGCCGCCTTGCCCGGGGCCAGCGCGACATAACGCTGGCCGATCAGGTTCTGGTAGCGCACCAGCGCCTTGGTGTCGTCGTACACCGTCTGGTTGCGCTGCACGATGAACGTCACATTGGCGAGGGACTTCTTGGTCTTGGGATCGCGGGTGAGTTCGATCTTTTCGACCTTGCCCACCCGCACGCCCGCCATTCGGACGTCATCGCCCGCGCGCAGACCGAGCACATCACTGAAGGTCGCGGTGTAGGTGTTGGTAGAACCCTCCACGACCCGCGCGAGCGTATTCCATACGACGACGGTGACCAGGATCGAGACGATCGCGAAGAGGCCGAAGCCGATGAGTGGTTTACGAATGCTCATTTAGCGGTACCGCTTTCGCCGACCTGCAGGGTGCCCCCGCGCATTGCCGAACTGAGCAGCAGATATTCGGCCGCCGTCGGCCGACGACCGAGCAGGGCCACGATCGCGGCATCTCCTTCGTACGAAATCGGACCGGCGGTTACGGGCGCACTCGCCGGCTGGACGGGTACGGCCGGAGCCGCGGGCTGGTCGGCGGAGGGCTGCGCATTCGACGCGGGTGGCGCCGGATTCGGGAACAACCCCTCCAGCGGCGTACCCGCGAACGGGCTGCCCGGCTTCGGCTCGGCCGAGGTCGCCGCCAGCGGATCGCCCGGGGAGGTGAGACCCGCAATCTCCGGGAAGCCCGCGGGCAGTGGCAATTTCGCCAAACCCTGCGCGGTTTCCAGCGAACGCGGCTTCATCGATTCCGGCAGATAGCCGGGATCGGAGACCGCCGGTGCGGTGGCACAGCTCGGTCCGGGCAGATTGCCGTAGCGCGGGCAGTCGGCCTGTTCGTAAGGCCGGTACGGGGTGAGCGTGACACCCGCGTTCCAGACCATCTGCCGCTGCGGACCCCAGTGGAAGGTCTGACCGAGCTTGCGCAGTGAGCTGTTCAGCGAGGCAATGGTGTCCGGGATCGAATTCGCATCCGCGGCGAGCGCGCCGAACATATCGCTGGTACCGGCGGTCACCTGCTTGCCGACATCGCCGTTGCGGGCGAACAGCGAGTTGACCGAATCCACCGTGCCCGCGGTACCGCTGATCAGGGCGACCAGCGCCGTCCGGTGATCGGCGATGGTCTGCGCGGTCTTCACCGAACTGCCGAGCACATCGAGCAATTCGGGTGCGGACTCATTGAGCGCATGCGCCGAGGCCGAGAAATCGTCCAGCAGCACACCGAGATTCGGGATGGACTCGTCCACCGAGGTGAGCCACTTGTCCAACCGCTCGATGGTGGATCCCGGCATCCGGCCGCTGCCGTCCAGCGCCTGGGACAGTGTGCCGAGCACCCGGCCGAACTGCACCGGGTCGAGCTTGGTGAGAACGGTGCGGACCTTGGTGAGGGTGTCCTGCAGCGCGATGGTGCCCTGGCTCTGATCCTCTTCGATGACCGAACCCTCGTGCAGGTACTTGTCCGCGGGTCCATTGAAGACCAATTCCACCGAGGTGACGGCGAACAGGTTGCTCGGCACCACTCGGGCGGTCACGTTCGACGGGATATCGCCGGCGAACTCCGGTTTCAGGTCGATCTGCACCTTCTGCCGCTCACCTTTGGCGACGACGTCGACATCCTTGACCGCGCCGACGAGCACGCCACGGAACTTCACGTCGGCCTCGCTGGGCAGCCCGTCACCGGTGTTGGTCACATCGGCGACCACATGCACCTTGGGCACGAAATAGCCTCGGTATCTTGCCATCAGAAAGCCGAGGATCAGCGCGAAGACGACGAGTCCGCATACGCCGGCGACCAACAGTTGTCGCATGGTGGGGCCACGCCCACTGGGATCGATGATCATCTCGTCCTACCCCGAGATCCGGATGCCGGGATTGACGCCCCAGATTGCCAATGTCATGAACAGGTCCGCGAAAACCACGATGATGATGCACATCTTGATGGCCCGACCGGCCGCGACACCCACACCCTCTGGACCGCCCGAGGCGAAAAAGCCGTAGTAGCACTGGATGAACGTGGTGATCGCGACGAACACCATCGCCTTGAGTAGCGAGTAGAGCACGTCTCCTGGTATCAGGAACTGATAGAAGTAGTGCGCGTAGGTACCGCTGGAGGTGTTGCCGATCAGCTGCACAGTGAGCGAGCACGAAATGTAGGCCATGGCCAGGCCGAGGCAATAGAGCGGAACGATGGCGATCATCGCCGCGAACATCCTGGTGCTCACCAGATACGGCAGCGGCCGGATCGCGATCGACTCGAGTGCGTCGATCTCCTCGGAGATACGCATCGCGCCGAGTTGCGCGGTGAATCGACAGCCGGCCTGGGCGGCGAAGGCGAGTGCCGCGAGCAGCGGCCCCAACTCCCTGGTGGTCGCGAACGCCGAGATGGCGCCGGTGATCGGGCTCAGGCCGAGCAGATTCAGTGAGGTATAGCCCTGGATGCCGACCGTCATCCCGCCGAACGCGCTGAGGATGAGGATGACGCCGATGGTGCCGCCACCGACGACCAGGCTGCCGTTGCCCCAGGTGACATCCGAAAGCAGCCGCCAGACTTCCTTCGGATAGTGCCGCAACGCCAACGGGATCGAGCCCACCGACCGCAGAAAGAAGAACACCTGGTGCCCCAGACGCGCGACCATATCCACCGGGATCTGCGCGGACTTCTTTATTTGCCGAAGTGGCCGCAGCAGCGGCGGTATATAGGTTGTTGACACCGGCTCAGACCACCTGTGGGGGGAGGAGAACGTTGTAGATCTGGGTGATGATCAAGTTCACGCCGAACAACATGATGGCGGAACTGACCACCGCGGAGTTCACCGAGTTGGCGACGCCGCCCGGACCGCCTCGGGTATTGAGCCCGGTATCACAGGCGATGATCGCCGCGAGCAACCCGAAGATCAACGATTTCACCAGTGCGACAAGCAGATCGATGGTGACGGCGAACGAGGAGAAGGTGCCGATATAGGAACCCGGGGTGCCGTTCTGCGCGAAAATATTGAAAATGTAGCCAGTCAAAAATCCGACGAATACGACGAAGCCACAGAGCAATACGCTGACCAGCATGGCCGCACCGAGCCGGGGCGCGACCAGCCGACGCAGCGGATCCACGCCCATCACCCGCATCGCATCGATCTCTTCGCGGATGGTGCGCGAACCGAGATCGGCGGTGATCGCCGAACCGACCGCGCCCGCGATCATCAGCGAGGTGACCAGCGGCGCACCCTGCTGAATGATGCCCAGACCGTTCGCCGCGCCGATGAACGAGGTCGCACCCACCTGGCCGGCGACCGCGCCGACCTGGATGGAAACGATCACGCCGATCGGGATGGCGACCAGCAGCGTCGGTGCCGCGGCGACACTGGACATGAACGCACACTGGCGGATGAACTCCCGATAGGGAAAGCGGCGTCGGAATATCGCGATGAACAACTCGGCGACCGCCGCGAACCCCATCGTGATCTGTCTACCGAAGGTCTCCAAGGAGCGCTTCGGATGGTCTTCCCAGTAGGCCTTCGTCCAATCGGCCGCATCACTCATCCGTGATTGCGCTGGTGGACTCTTGGTCGACTGCACTGGCTAACCCCTCTCGACGCCGGTAACCAAACCCCGACGACTTGTTTGCTTGACGCACCTTACTACGGAGTAGTGCAGAACACACCATCACCGTGTGATTGCAGTCATATATAGGAGTCCCTGTTGGGAAAACGCTATGAGCAGTGGCCCGACGCTTGGGATTGGTCCCAAAGTTAACGGAGATACTTCTAGAACAGGTTACAGTTCCACCTGTCGCGATCAGCCCCGCGTATGGCCAGTTCTACTATTTGCGCGGATAATATTCATGCAAAATCTTCGCGCGATTCGAATGGCTTCTGCGACACCGATCAACATACAACTGAAACGCAATCGGGCGCATTGCGACGATTACAGTAATAGAGCTTCGCTATCGCGAGAAAATGAGACGCTGCACTCTAAATGTCGAAAAATGTGCGTTCTCCGCCGACGCCTTCGACACCGAAGACCAACCGTTTCGAGCGACCCGCAAGCGATCGCTACGGATACAGGACGCGCCCGGAGCCGAATACTGACACGATGGGTGCGACAGATTGATATCGTGCGGACTTCCGACGTCTGGAGGGACATGTTCAGCAAACTCGCCAAGGTGGCCAACGCCGCCTTCGCCGTAGCCCTTGGTGCGGCACTGGTCGCGACGGGGGCCGGGACCGCGGACGCCGCGCCGGGGCCACCCGTCATCGGCGGTGGGTCGGGAATCATTATCGATAATCAGTTCGAATGCACTGTTACCACCGTCGGTTACGACGGCGCGGGCCGGTTGGTCGGCCTGACCGCGGGCCACTGCGGCGACCCGGGCGCTCAGGTATACGCCGAACTCGACCGCGGCGCAGGCGTGGTCGGCCGGTTCGTCTACTCCAACCACGATCTCGACTACGCCATCATCCAGTTCGATCCGAGCAAGATCATCCCGGTCAACCGGATCGGCAATGTCACCATCACCGGGATCGGCGGCCCGGCCCAGTTCCCGATGATCGTCTGCAAGGAAGGCCGCACCACCGGTAACACCTGCGGCCTCGCCTACGGCGATGTCTTCGGCACCAATATGGAAACCTGGGCGCAGATGTGTGTGGTCGAGGGCGATTCCGGGGCACCGGTCGTCGTCGGCAACACGCTGGTCGGGATGGTGAACGCCTATCTCGCCATCGCCTGCTTCGGACCCGAGGTCGGCACCAATATGAGCTCGATCATGGGCGATATCAATGCCCGTGGCGACGTCGGGGCGGGCTTCAACCCGATCTAGCCGGGCTCGAGCCGAATACCGAATGAGCGGGTCGAATGACCCGCTCATTCTGTTTTGTGGAGCGGGGCCAGCGCCGGGCCCGCCACCGCGCACTGCGGCATGCAGTCGACGTTGTCCAGCGTCGCCGCGCGTCGCGGTGCGCGCAGTAGTACCGCCGCGATAAGTGCACCGGCCACCAGCAGGCCGACACAGATCCACATCGCGACGCCGAAGCCGCGGTCGAATTCGACGGGGTCACTCAGCGACCCGGAGATTCCGGCAAGGCCGGGCAACGCCGCGACAGCCAGCAACTGAGCGGTACGGGCGACGGCATTGTTCACCCCGGAGGCGATACCCGCCTCACTGGCGGGCACCGCGCCCAGTACCGCGCCGGTGAGCGGGGCGACCAATACCGAAAGACCGAGACCGAAGACCAGCACGCCAGGCAGTACATCTGTCAGATAGGTGGTGTCGGGTCCGATGCGCAGCAGCAACACCAGGCCGAGCGCGGCGAGCAACGGGCCGAGCGTCATCGGAATGCGCGCACCGTGCACCTGCGCCCACCGGCCCGCGGGCGCGGAAAGCACCAGCATGATCAATGTGACCGGCACGGTGGCCACCCCCGACATCAACG
Organism: Nocardia sp. NPDC050412; assembly: GCF_044458825.1. Classification (NCBI taxonomy): domain Bacteria; kingdom Bacillati; phylum Actinomycetota; class Actinomycetes; order Mycobacteriales; family Nocardiaceae; genus Nocardia; species Nocardia sp. NPDC050412. The sequence goes on along the minus strand of NZ_JBITIJ010000014.1, from coordinate 17,728 downwards.
GGGTGTACTTCGCCACCAGTTGCAGCTGCATCACCAGAAGGAAAAAGACACCGCCGAGCGCGGCGTAGACCGCGAGTGTGACCAGATTCGCGGCGGTGAAGACCCGGCCGCCGGAAGCAACGGGCCCGGAGGAGCCGGCCTGCGTAACCACGGAGCGCCCCGCGCCCGGCGAAAACGTGCCAGCGAACAGCGACGGCGGCACCAGCGGATGATCGCTGCGCATTTCGATCACCACGAAGACCGTGAGCAGCAGCAGACCGACGACCACCAGCAGCGGCATCGCATCGATCAGACCGAAGGTCAGCGCGCCGAGCGCCAACGCGACCACAATCGCACCGGGAATATCCAGTCGCGCCGAGGCATTCGGGTCGTGGCTCTCCGGCACATGTCGCAGCGTGACGAGTACGACGACCACCGCGAGCGGCACATTGATGAAGAAGATGGACTGCCAGCCCGCCAACTCGATCAGCCAGCCGCCGAGGAATGGACCGAGTGCGCCCGCGACACCGCCGAAACCGGACCACAGGCCGATCGCCGCGCCCTGATCGCGTTGGTCGATGGATGAGGAGATCAGGGCCAGACTGCCGGGAGTGAGCATCGCGCCCGCCACACCCTGCAGGATCCGGGCGAGGACGAGCATCTCGATATTCACCGCGGCGCCGCAGAGTACCGAGGCCAGCGCGAAACCGATGACACCCCAGACGAACACCTTGCGACGGCCGAGATGATCGCCGAGCGAGCCGCCGAGCAGGATGAACGAGGCCAGGGTCAGGGTATAGCCGTTGAGCGTCCATTGCAGGCCCGCGACATCGGTGTCGAGGGATTCGCCGATGCGCGGCAGCGCGATATTGACGACGGTGGCATCCAGTGAGGCCACCGACGAACCGAGGATAGTGGCCAGCAGGATCCAGCGGCCGGTGGCCGAACCCAGCCGGGGTAACTCAGAACTCACCGACCCAACGTAGCCGCCAGGGCGGGGATTTTCGTGGCGGTCAGAGATTCTGGACGCAGACCACGAAGTGCCGCGTCGGGTATTCGAAGCCGCTGCTGCTGCCGCAGACGCTCGCATCGTCGGCACCCTGCTGGATATTGGTCACCTTCACGCCCTGGCTGACGCGTTCGGTGCAATCGATGCGCTTGGGATCCTCGCCGCCGATATCCATACAGCCACCGACGACCCAATCGATATCCAGGCAGATCGCGCCCTGCTGCGTGCCGTTGAGGGTTTCGAAGTAGGCGCTGTCGCGATCGGCGACGCACTGCGAACTGGTCGCCGCCTTGCCGATGACCTTGTAGTTCGAGGCCCGGCTACCGCAGGAGGCCTTGGCGATGGTGGCGTTATCGGTGGTGCCGCCGAGCGTCACACAGTCACCGACACTGGCCTGGAAGTCGGTGCTGCCGCCCTTGGTCGCCGAAGTGGTCGCCGTCGGCTTACCCGAGGTCGGGCGGGCGCTGGTGGTGGGCCTGGCTCCCGAGGTTTTCGGCGTGTTGGTGGACGAGACCGCATCGATGGTCCCGTTACCAATAGCGGGCTGGGCGTTGCCGCTGATCTTATTGCCGCAGCCCGCTAGCGAGAGCGCGGCGACAACGGCGACCGCGGCGATGGCCGCCGTCGCGAGGCGACCCGAGATCGGTTGACGAGACACTTACAGTCCTCCCGGCTGTAACGCTCCGAACTCATACCCCCGCCGGAATCCGAAGTGATCTAGAAATACGTGAAATACCACGCCATGCATACACCACCGGGCGCGGGCGCGTCGAGTCGACAGCACCCCAATCGTGGCAGCACAGTGCCGGCCGAAGTGTTGGTTCGATCACTGCCGCACCGCGGCCCGCCAGCGGAATCGGCTTTCCAGCAACCGATCTGGGTAGGGTGAGGTTTCCAGTGTGAAAGGGGCTCGTCCGTGACGCTGATCAGCGCCATTACCTGCGCTACCGCCGCATTCGGCGCCGCGCTGATCCTGCCCGCGGTGGCCTCGGCAACCGGTGTGCACTGCGCCTCCGAAGGCGGGACGGATGTCACCGTGATCGACGGAAGCACCGCGTGCCGGGCCGCGGCCGAAGCCTACGGACGGGCATGGGCGGCCGGATACGACGGCGTCGGCTACGCCCATGCGGGCGTCGGTGCCGCCGCACTCGGTATCGGTGCGGCGGGCGGGGTCGGCGCCAGCGACGGGGTCGGCGGAATTCCGATCGCGCTCGGCTACGGGGCCGATGCCATCGCGCTGACCTCGATCACCGCTGCGGCAACGGATTCCGAGACCGACCAACCGAACCCGCCAATCCCGCTGTTCGCGGTATCGATCGCCCTGGATGGCTCGCGGGCACAGGTCGCGACCGCCGACAGCGCGGTGGTTTGCCTGGGCACGGCGGCCTTCGCGTGGAATTCGGCAACCGGTGCGACCTGTCTGACCACGCCTTTCGGTCGCTGGCAATCGACACGATCCGAGTTAGGCTGAGAATTCGGCCCCAGCCAGCAGCAGGAGGTGCCCCGTGGTTTCAGCCTTCCCCGCACCGGATCGGTGGCCAGCGGCGCCACGGGAGATGCTCGTCGATCCGAGGTTCGTGCGCCTAGCCGACCATTTCTTCGGCATGTTCGCCCAGCCGACGCGCGGTGGCGGCGCGCTCGCGATCTATCTCGACGGTCGACCCGTCGTCGATATCTGGGCGGGCTGGGCTGCCAAGGATCGGCGCTGGAACGGCGACAATGTGGCACTCACCTTCTCCACCGGCAAGGGCGTCGCCGCGACCGTGGTGCACCGGCTGGCCGAGCGTGGGCTGATCGAGTACGAGGCGCCGGTCGCGACTTACTGGCCGGAATTCGGCGCACACGGCAAGGACGACATAACGGTGCGCGATGTGCTCTCGCACCGCGCTGGCCTGCATCGGGTCCGCGGTCTGGTCCCCGGCCGGGAAGGCATCCTCGACTACTACGCGGTGGTGGCGGCGCTGGCCGAGAGTCCGGCCGATCCGCGGCGCATCCGTACATCCGGCTATCACGCGATCACCTTCGGCTGGCTGGTGGCCGAGATCGTGCAGCGCGTCACCGGTGATCCGTTCATCGATGTGGTGCGACGCGAGATCGCGGAACCAATCGGCTATGACGAATTCTGGTTCCGGGTACCGGAATCCGAGCGCTACCGGATCGCCAAGATCTTTCCGCATCTGAATCCACCCGGAATCCGTTGGAATACCGCGTCATCGGTGCTGTCCTGGGTGCGCCCGATTCGCGGACTCGCCGAGGCGGGTATGCCGGAGAGTTTCGACGAGCTGGTACGCGATCCGCGCGTGCACGATGCGGTGATGCCCGGCTGGAACGGTGTTTTCTCGGCGCGGGCACTGGCCAGAATGTATGGGGCCCTCGCGAATGCGGGTCGGGTCGAGGCGCTGGATCCCGAACGCGGTGGTCACGGCATCGAGGCTGCGCAGTTCCTGCAACCGGAGACGATCTCGATCATCAATCAGACGCAGCGGGCCGACAGCCGCGACTATGTGCTCGGGCTGCCGCTGAAATTCACTCTCGGCTATCACCGACCGGTGGTGATGTCCAAGCAGCAGCCGCGAAACGCCTTCGGCCACTACGGACTCGGCGGTTCGGGCGCCTATGCCGATCCCGAACTCGGCATGTCGATCGCCTTCGTCACCAACCGACTCGGTAATGCGGTGACCGCGCTCGGGGACGCCAGGCTCGCGCGCTTGGCCGCCCTCGCCAGCAATACGGTGCGCAGGGTCCGTCCGACCGGGTCGGTCGAACCGGGACCACTGTGAGTTCGTAGCTATAGATATGGAGCAGGCGGGCACACCCGACGAAACGGCGCTGGACGCCGCGCCCTCGACGCCGCGCCCGCCGAGAATGATGGTTGCGCACGCGTTGGCGGCGGGTATCGATTTCGAGCGGTACTTCCGGTGGCGACGCGAACGCGAAGGCGACCCGTTCTACGTGCGGTTTCCTGGTTTCGGCGCGGTGCTGTTCACCGGCACGGCCGACGGTGCCCGTGAACTCTTCCGCGCGCCGACCGAGCTGCTCGAACCGCCGCGACCGAATCCGATCGAACCGCTGGTCGGCTCCGCCTCGCTCATCCTGGCCGCAGGCGAACGCCACCGGCGCGATCGGGCGTTGCTCGCCCCCGCATTTCACGGCGTGCGGATCCGCGCCTACGGCGAACTCATCCGCGAGTCCACCATCGCCGAAATGTCCGGCAGCACAGGCGAATCCCGTCCCGCCTGGACACCGGGCACGCGCATCGATGCACGCGCCGCGACCCGGGCGATCACGCTGCGGGTGATTCTGGAGGCGGTATTCGGGGTGGACAGCCACGAGCGCCGCGCCGAATACACCGCCGCGATCGCGGAATTCCTCACCGCCTACTCCGGACCACTGATGCTGGTGCCCGCACTGCGCCACGGGCTGTTCGGTCGGGCGCCATGGGACCGGTTCGTTGCCGCGCGCGAGCGGCTCGACGAACTGATCCTGACCGATATCGCGCGGCGTCGGGCCGTCGGCACGATCGGCGCCGACATTCTCGGTCTACTGCTCGCGACCAGCTATGACGACGGCACCTCGATCACCGATGCCGATCTGTGCGAACAATTGCGCACCCTGCTCGTGGCCGGACACGAGACCACCGCGACCAGTCTGGTGTGGGCGCTGTTCCATCTGCATCGGGAACCCGAGGTGCTGCAGCGCCTGCGCGCCGAACTGCACGCGGCCGGGCCCGAGGCTTCCCCGCTCGAGCTGGCCGGGCTGCCGTTCCTGGACGCGGTCTGCCAGGAGACACTGCGGCTGCATCCCGTGGTGCCGATCGTGCTGCGCAGGCTGACCGCGCCGTTCACGCTGCGTGGGGTCGAGCTCGCGACGGGCGACACTATGGGCATCGTGCTGCCGCTGTTGCATTCCGATCCCGCGGTATGGACCGATCCCGAGCTGTTCGAGCCGCAGCGATTCATCGAGCGCAAGTACCGGCCGTACGAGTTCGCATCCTTCGGCGGCGGACATCGACGGTGCGTCGGAGCGTCGCTTGCCGATTACGAACTGCGGATCGTCCTCGCCACGATCCTCGGTCGACGGCAGCTGCGATTGCCGCCACGTTATGCGCGCGGGCGAGCGCCGCTGTCGGTGCCGCACAACATCGCGACGGGGCCGCATCGGTCGATCCCATTCGATGTCGTTTCGTGATTTATCTCACGAAGGAGTTTGGCCCGTAAGGGGGTCGGCCGGCTTGACGGCCGTCCGGCTCCTTCGAGGGTTACCGAGCTGACCGGCCAATTTCACGAAAGATGATGACCCCCAACGATGTATGTGTTGCTCGCCACATCGTGTGGTCGATACGAATCAATCCGAAACGTCACTGGCTACGGATGGCCCTGGACGGTAGGAAAGACGGCAGGGTCGGGTGCGTCATATACCCGTGGGGTGCTCTGTGTTCCCCGCGCCGTTTTTCCGTGGGCGTTTGCACGGAATCCACGAAGGGTCTTCGTGGAACCGCCCTGCAGCTCCACACCGATGAGAGATCTCGCCGCGCCACCGGCGTAGGTGAGAGATGGATTGGACGAGAAACTTATGCATGCCGCTTTGCACACCGGGACGTCGACTGCTCCTCGTCGGGGAGCGCTAGCCCGCCGACTCCGGCAGGGCATCCTATTGTCGGCGGCGATCGCTGCGGTCGGCTTCACCGCCGTCGCGCCGGCGCAGGCGGATCCGGTACTGCCGGGCACCGGCTCCGCCAACTCGACCGCCACCGATCCGGGTGCAACGGCGAACTTCGCCCCGCCGAGCATCAGCCCCGGTGACGGCGAGACCGTCGGCGTCGCGCAGCCGATCATCATCAACTTCAAGGATCCGGTGACCGACCACGCCATCGCCGAGAAGGCCATCAAGATCACCTCCTCGAATCCGGCGCCGGGTCACTTCTACTGGTTCAGCGACAAGCAGGTGCGCTGGCGGCCGAACGAGTTCTGGCCGGCCAATACCGATGTGACCGTTGAGGCGGGCGGCACCCGCACCGCATACCGGATCGGTGACGCCTTCATCACCACCGCAGACGACGACACCCACACCATCACGATCACTCGCAACGGCGAGGAGATCATGACGATGCCGACCTCGATGGGTAAGACCAAGCACGAGACCCCGAACGGCACCTACTTCGTCGGCGAGCAGCTGCGCAAGATGACCATGGATTCGTCCACCTACGGTGTGCCGACCACCGATCCCGAGGGCTACAAGGTCGAGGTCGAGTACGCCACGCGCATCTCCAACAGCGGCATCTTCGTGCACGCGGCCCCGTGGTCGGTCGCACAGCAAGGTGTCTCGAACGCCAGCCACGGCTGCCTGAACGTCAGCACCGAGAACGCCAAGTGGTTCTTCGAGAACGCCAAGAAGGGTGACCCGGTGATCGTCCAGAACACCAAGGGCGGCACCCTCAACGCCCGCGACGGCTACGGCGACTGGAACGACTAGACATCCGGTCGAAGTCTCCCCGAGCTCAACTCAGCCCAGGCCCGATCAGCCTGGGCTGAGTTCGTTGTTTCACTTCGAGTGTTCCGGATTTTCCGGACGACGGACCAGTTGCCAGCTAACCTCCCGAATAGCGCAACGCAACAGCTGATTTCGGGAGAACATGGGTAACTCGCCGGGCACGCCCAGAATCCACTCACCACGACGACCGGCGGCCCGCGTCGAAACTCCCACGGCACCCGCGACCGGCAAAAGGCTCGGGGAGGCGGACCAGCAGATGGGTAACTCGTCCGATACGCCCAGCATCCAACCACCGACACCACCCCCGGCCCGCGACGAAACTCGCACCGCAAAGTTCCGGCGAGGCGGACCAGCACATGGGTAACTCGTCGGATACGCCCAGCACCCAGCCGCCCGCGCGACCGCCGGGCCGCGACGAAGATGCCCTCGCTCCCGACGACCTGCAAGAGGTCCGGGGAGGCGGGGGAGCGCGCGAGAAGTTCAGCGTTTCGACGGTCGATGTTAACCGATCGTTTGCTGGCCGCCGTAAAGTTTCGGCCGTGCGAACCAGGCCGGAACGAGTGCTGCCCCAGCCGCGCGGGCGCGGCCTGCGCAATCGGCCGTGGCAGGACTATGCGCTGTTCCTGGTGTTGCTCGGGCCGAATCTGGTGCTGCTGACGCTGTTCGTCTACCGCCCGCTGGCCGACAATATCCGGCTCTCGTTCACCGACTTCAATATCTCCGACAACTTCGTGACCTACATCGGGTTCGCGAACTACCGCGAGTGGTGGGGCCGCGACGACTCCTGGCAGATCGTCACCAATACGGCGGTTTTCACCGTGGCCGCGGTGGTCGGCAGCATGGTGCTCGGCCTGGGGCTGGCCCTGCTGCTGGACCGTAAGCTGTTCGGCCGCAATCTGGTTCGCTCGGCCATCTTCGCGCCGTTCGTCATCTCCGGCGCGGCCATCGGTGTGGCCTTCCAGTTCATCTTCGATCCCAGCTTCGGGCTGATCCAGGATGTGTTGCACCGCATCGGCCTCGACAAGGTCCCGGACTTCTACCAGGACCCGCACTGGGCGCTGTTCATGGTGACGGTTACCTATATCTGGAAGAACCTCGGCTACACCTTCGTCATCTACCTGGCCGCACTGCAGGGCACCCGCGCCGATCTCATGGAGGCGGCCGAGATGGACGGTGCGAGCCGCTGGACCACGTTCACCAAAGTGCTACTGCCGCAACTGCGCCCGACGACGTTCTTCCTGTCGATCACGGTACTGCTGAACTCGCTGCAGGTCTTCGACATCATCAATGTGATGACCCGCGGCGGGCCGCTGGGCACCGGCACCACGACCATGGTCTACCAGGTCTACCAGGAGTCCTTCCGCAACTTCCGGGCCGGTTACGGCGCGACGGTCGCCACCATCATGTTCCTCGTGCTGCTGGTCGTCACGCTGGTCCAGGTGCGCGTCATGGATCGGGGTGAGCAGTGAAACACACGCGGCCGGAGCGACGGACGCGCAGGAGGCAGCATGCGTGACCACGTAGCGACCCGCGCGAGCCGCCATGGATACAGCGTAGAAACGCTTTCGTATCGCCGCAGGCAGCGCGCGGTGACGGTGCTCGGCTACGGCGCGATGGTGTGCGTGCTGATCATCATCGGAGTTCCGCTGTTCTGGATCTTCATCACATCGTTCAAGGCACGTCCCGATATCTACACCCAGCCCGCGGTGTACTGGCCGCACAGTTGGCATCCGGCGAACTACGAGGACGCCACCACGACGCTGCCGTTCTGGACGTTCCTGCGCAATTCGCTGATCATCACCGGGATCATCGCGCTGGTGAAATTCGTGCTCGGGGTATTCAGCGCCTACGGCCTGGTGTTCCTGCGGTTTCCGGGCAAGACCCTGGTGTTCCTGGTGATCATCGCGGCGCTGATGGTGCCCAACCAGATCACGGTGATCTCCAATTACGCCCTGATCGCCCAGTTGGGTTGGCGAAATACCTTCCAGGGCATCATCATTCCGCTCTGCGGGGTGGCCTTCGGTACCTTCCTGATGCGCAACCACTTCCTATCCCTGCCCTCGGAGGTGATCGAGGCGGCCCGGATGGACGGCGCCAACTGGTGGCGCCTGCTCACCCGGGTAGTGCTGCCGATGTCCGGACCGACCATGGTGGCCTTCGCGGTGGTCACGCTGGTCAACGAGTGGAACGAATACCTCTGGCCGTTCCTGATGGCCGATGACACCCGGGTCGCCACCCTGCCGGTCGGCCTGACCCTGTTGCAGAACACCGAGAATCCGAGCGTCACCAATTGGGGACCGGTGATGGCGGGGACGCTGCTGACCATGCTGCCGATCCTCATCGTCTTCCTGCTGCTACAGCGCCACATGATCAAGGGCCTCACCTCGGGTGCGGTCAAGGGTTGACCGAACAGGAGAAACCGTGTCCACTTCACAATTCCCGGCACTGTCACGGCGCGGATTCATCGGCCTGGCCGGTGCGCTTGCGTCGGGCACCGCACTGACCGCCTGCGCGGGCAGCGGCGGTGGCGGCAAGCAGTCCGGTGACGCCAACACCATCACCTTCTGGTCGAATCACCCCGGCACCTCGAAGGAACTCGAGGCCGAGCTGATCAACCGGTTCCAGGCGAAGCATCCGGATCTGAAGGTCAATCTCGTCGACGCGGGTAAGAACTACGAGGAAGTGTCGCAGAAATTCAATGCGGCGCTATCCGGCGGCGAGCTGCCCGATGTCGTTGTGCTGTCGGATGTCTGGTGGTTCAACTACGCGCTCAACGGCACCATCGAACCGTTGGACTCGCACTTCGCCGATGCCGGAGTGCAGCTCGACGACTACGTCGATTCGCTGACCGCCGACTACGTCTTCAACGGTAAGCACTACGCACTGCCGTACGCGCGCTCGACGCCGCTGTTCTACTACAACAAGGACGTGTGGGCGAAGGCCGGTCTGCCCGACCGCGGCCCGCAGAGCTGGCCCGAGTTCGACGATTGGGGTCCGAAGATTCAATCCGTGGTCGGCGACGGCAAGCTCGCGCACGGCTGGGGTGATGCCAAGAACTATCTGGCCTGGACCTTCCAGGGCCCGAACTGGACCTTCGGCGGCGCCTACTCCGATCAGTGGACGCTGAAGTTCACCGACCCCAAAACCATTGCGGCGGGCCAATTCCTGCGCGATATGATCCACAGCAAGAAGTACGCGGGGATCAAACCGCAGATCGCTGTCGACTTCGGCACCGGCGTCATCGCCTCGACCATCGCCTCCACCGGCGATCTGAAGGGCATCCAGAAGAATGCCGAGGGCAAACTGGAATTCGGCACCGCATTCCTACCGCATCCCAACGGTCCCGGCGTCACCACCGGCGGTGCCGGGCTGGCGATCCCGTCGCGGATCTCGGATCAGCGGAAGGTGAACGCGCTGAAGTTCATCGAGTTCATCACCAATGCCACCAATACCGCGGACTTCTCGCAGGGCACCGGGTATATGCCGGTGCGCAAGTCCGCGGTGACCGATCCGAGCGAGGTCGACTTCCTGGCGAAGAATCCGAATTCGAAGGTCGCCATCGAGCAACTCGCGGTGACCAAATCGCAGGATTACGCACGGGTGTTCGTACCCGGCGGTGACCAGATCATCGGCACCGGTCTGGAGCAGATCGGTCTGCAGAATGCCGATCCGGCAACGGCTTTCGCCAATGTCGCCAGTCAGCTGCAGACCATTATCGACCGGCAGATCACGCCGAAGCTGCCCAAATAGTACCGACGAAGAGGGAGATCGACGCCGTGGCAACAGTGCACTTCGACGGGGTGACGCATCTGTATCCCGGTGCGCGGACGCCCGCCGTCGACAACCTGGAACTCGATATCGCCGACGGGGAATTCATCGTCCTCGTCGGCCCATCGGGTTGCGGCAAATCGACCAGTCTGCGGATGCTGGCCGGATTGGAATCCGTTGCGGCGGGGCGCATTCTGATCAGCGGTAAAGACGTCACCGGACTGCCGCCGCGGTCCCGCGATGTGGCGATGGTATTCCAGAGCTACGCGCTCTATCCGAATATGACGGTCGCGCAGAATATGGGTTTCGCACTGCGCAATGCCGGAATGAACAAAACGGACACCGCGGTTCGCGTGCAGGAGGCGGCCAAGATGCTCGAACTCGAACATCTGCTCGACCGCAAACCGGCGAATCTTTCCGGCGGACAACGCCAGCGCGTCGCAATGGGACGCGCCATCGTGCGCCGCCCCCAGGTCTTCTGCATGGACGAACCGCTGTCCAATCTCGATGCGAAACTGCGGGTGAGCACACGCTCGCAAATCGCGGCGCTGCAGAAACGTCTCGGCACCACCACCGTCTATGTCACCCACGACCAGGTCGAGGCCATGACGATGGGCGATCGGGTCGCGGTACTGCGCGAAGGGAAACTCCAGCAGATCGCCAAACCCCGTGAGCTCTACGACGATCCGGTCAATACCTTCGTCGCGGGCTTCATCGGCTCACCCGGTATGAACCTGCTCGACGCACCGGTCCACGAGGGCGCGGCAGTCCTGGGCGATCTCCGGATCCCCTTGCCCCGCACCGTAACCGGTGAGCGGGTCATTGTCGGCATCCGTCCGGAATCCTGGGAAACCACCGCCGAAACCGATAACAGCCTCGCCGTGGCCGCCGAACTGCTCGAGGAACTCGGCGCCGAATCCTTCATCTACAGCCACGGCGTCACCGATGAATGGAACAGCCGCTCCGGCAAGGTGGTGGCCCGGGTGGACCGCCGCTTCCAAGTGGCACTGGGCGATCGCCTGCGTCTGCGCCCGAAACTCGACGAGATCTTCTTCTTCGACGGCGAAACCGAGGAACGCCTGCGCTGATGCGCGGTGTCCTCGGTCCGCCGCGTGCTCACCAGATCTTGACGCGCTGCGCGGGTTCCAGATACAGCTCATCACCTGGCTTCACATCGAAGGCCTCGTGGAAGCTGTCGATATTGCGGACCACCGCATTGCAACGGAACTCCGGTGGCGAGTGCGGGTCGGTGGCCAGGCGCCGGATGGCCTCCGCATTGCGGGCCTTGGTCCGCCACACCTGCGCCCAGCCGTAGAAGACGCGCTGCAGACCGGTCAGACCATCGATGACCGGCGGCTGCTCGCCTTCGAGCGAAATACGGTAAGCGGCCAGGGCGATAGACAGCCCGCCGAGGTCGCCGATGTTCTCGCCGATGGTGAATTCGCCGTTGACGGTGTGGTCGTCGGATAGCGCCTTGGGCGAGAGCACGTTGTACTGGTCGATCAAAGCCTTTGTGCGCTTACCGAATTCGGTGCGATCGGCATCGGTCCACCAGTCGACCATATTGCCGTCGCCATCGTATTTGGCACCCTGATCGTCGAAACCGTGGCCGATCTCGTGGCCGATCACCGCGCCGATGCCGCCGTAGTTGGCGGCGTCGTCGGCGTGCATATCGAAGAACGGCGGCTGCAGAATGGCCGCGGGGAACACGATTTCGTTCATGCCCGGGTTGTAGTAGGCATTCACCGTCTGCGGTGTCATGAACCATTCGCCGCGATCGACCGGACCGCCGAGCTTGTTCAGATCCCGATCGTGTTCGGCGGCATAGCCGCGACGGTAGTTGCCGACCAGATCGGACGGGACGATGACGATGGCGGAGTAGTCGCGCCACTTGTCCGGGTAGCCGATCTTGGGGGTGAACTTCTCCAGTTTGGCCAGCGCGGCCGCCCTGGTATCCGGACCCATCCAGTCCAGGTCGGCGATATTGCGGCGGTAGGCTTCCTGCAGATTGGCGACCAACTCGACCATCCGCGCCTTGGCCTCCGGCGGAAAGTGTTCGGCGACATACAGTTTGCCGACCGCCTCACCGAGCAGATCCTGCACCAGCGAAACACCGCGCTTCCAGCGCTCCCGATTCTCCTGCGCGCCGGTGAGGGTGCGGCCGTAGAAGTCGAAATTCTCCTCGACGATCGGATCGGTGAGATAGGCCGCCCGCGACCGCAACAGCCGCCAGATCGCCCACGCCTGCCAGTCGGCGAGCGGTTCGGACGCCCAGGTCTGGGCGAAGGCTCGCACGTAATCCGGCTGGCGCACAACAACTTCGGCGAACAGGTCGGGACCCGACTTCGAGATACCCTCGGCGAGCGCGGAAGTCCAAGCGTGCCAATCGAATTCCGGATGTTCGGCGACCAGCGCGTCGTAGGTGGTGAGGTTGTAGCTCAACTCGGCATCGCGGCGGCGCACCACATCCCAGTGCCCGGCCGCGAGCTTGCGCTCCAATTCGAAGATCCGCTGTCCGACCATCGCCAGGTCGGCGGGTAGCAGTGCGGCGATCTGCGGTTCGGCGGCGGCGAGCGCGAACATCCGGCCGATGTGCTCGACATACTGGGCCCGGATCTCGGCGAATTCGTCCTGCCGGTAGTAGGACTCGTCGGGCAGTCCGATCCCGGACTGGGTGGCATGCACCAGATACCGGTTGGAGTCCTTGTCGTCGGTGTCGACGTAGAAGCCGAGCGCGCCGCCGACACCGGTGCGCTGCAGGCGACCCAGTAGCGCGGCGAAGGCACCGCGGTCGGCGACCTCGTGAATCTCGGTGAGTTCCCCCGCGATGGGCGCGAGCCCAAGCGAGGCCACCGTATCGGTGTCCATGAAGCTCGAGTACAGATCGCCGATCTTGCGCGCGTCGCTGCCGTGCTCGGCCGCCGAGTCCGCGGCCCGCTGGATGATCGTCTGCACATCCAGCTCCGCCTGGTCGTACAGCGCCCGGAAGGCGCCGTCGACCGCACGATCCGCCGGTATCTCATAGGCATCCAGCCACCCACCGTTGACATGGGCGAACAGGTCGTCCTGCACGCGCACGGCGTGGTCGAGGTGGGAGAGATCGATACCGGAGGGACTGCTCAGATCGGAAGTCACGATGTCCAGTATGCAGAGATGGGGCGAAGGTTGCCGTCGCCGAGGTTGGCCCCGGCCGCGTCGGCTGGTCGTTTCGAGCGACCTGCAAAAGTCGCTACGGCCGGGGGCAAGCGGTCAGGCGGGCAGGATGATGCGATCGAATTCGCCGGCGCGCACGCCGGCAATGAAGGCATCCCACTCTTCGGGGGTGTAGGAGAGGGTGATATCGCCGTGACGCAGGGTAGCGCTGCCATCGGCGCAAGTTTGTACGATCAGCTCGTTATGCGATCGGCCGCTGTTGAGAAGGTTGATGAACGAGGTCCAAAGGCTCGCGGTGACGGTGATGATGGGCTCTTCAGCGGTGCGGTTGGCCGGGTTGCGGCGGTATTTGCTGTCACGGATGAGCACCGCGTCACCATCGAACCGAACCTCGACGCATTGATTGCCGTTGTTCGATCGACTCGACGTGAACCAGTCAGTGAAAACCGACCGGAAGGTAGCGGTGGAGGCCATGAGCAGGATTTTACACTCGCGCATACCTGCTGATCAGGGCCAATGATGCTGCACGATTCAACGACTGTTCCAGTGCGCGTACGTAAGCGAAGCTCAAATCGCGCACCTGTTCCGGATCGTCGACCGCGCCGCCGAAGACCGCGCTCTCGGCCCACGCGAAGGTCGGCAGCTGTTCACCGGCGAAGTCGATCAGGTGGAAACTGGACCCGCCGAGCACCGCGCCCGCCCGCGCCGCGAACGGGATGACCCGCACCTCGATGTTGTCGAGCTGCTCGATCGTCTTCGCCAAATACTCCAACTGTCCGCGCAGCACCTCCGGCCCACCGGTCTGCTGCAGCAGCGTGCCCTCGCTGATGACCGCGGTCAGCTCGACCGGCCGCTTGCCGCGCAACCGCTCCTGGCGCCGCATCCGGATGGCTACCAGTTGCTCGACCTGAACCGGCCGGATCATCACATCGGCACTGATGAGCGCCCGCGCGTAATCCTCGGATTGCAGCAGCCCCGGAAAGACCAAACTGTCATAGCTGCGAATGCTCTGCGCGCCGTACTCCATGCCGTACAGCCGCTGCAGTTCCGGACCGATCAGGGCCGACGATTTGGCCCACCAGCCGCGCTGCTTACTCGCCTCGAGTAGCGTCAGCAACTCCGCGCGTTCCTCGGCATCCACCTCCAGCAGTTCGAGCACCGGGCCAATGGTGTTCGTGGTGAGCACCCGTCGCCCCTTCTCGACGTGCGACCAGTTCGCGGGGGTGAAACCGACCCGCTTGGCGAAGGTGGCCGAATCGAAGCCGCGCTGTTCGCGCAATTCGCGCAGGCGCAGCACCAGCTCCCAGCGAGCAACTGTTGGGGAAACGGGCACCATGGCCGGAGATGGTACGCCGGAAATTTACTGGGCGTGTGACTATTGTCAAGGAACTTGTGCGGGTCTAGTGTCGATTTCACCGGCAACTTTGGTTTTTACGTCGATCCACTCAGAGTCGAGGCGAGGTTCCTCATGAGTACGTCGCGAATGGAATCGGGTAGCTACCTGGCAGCCCAGGATTTCGCGGCGGCCCAGGACGCTTTGGCGCGATGTCGCCGCTATCGCAAGGACAACGGTCTCTACGGGGTCGTCGATCCGGCACTCGGGCGAATTCTGTTGGAAGTAGGCGCGGTCGGCGCGGTCGTCATGCCCGCCGAACTCGGCAAGCGGGTGCGCGCCCACCTGCTGGCCACCTACGGACGGACCGGACCGATCATCGCGCATCCGCGCTCCAGCCGATGGTCCTTCCTGACCGGTCCGACCGATAACTCGTACCTGGATATGACACTGTTCCCGGAGTTGTTCCGGGTATGCGCCTCGGTCGCGCTACCCGGCACCCGGATCGTGCTGCCATCACCGACCGATGAGCTCAGCGGCTACCGGATCTGGATAGCACCGCCGGAGGGCGACTACCGCCCTGAGCTCGGCGATGTCATCGCCGCCACCCGAACCTGCGCGAATAGCGGCGGTCGGTCGGTGGTCAAGGGCATCAAGGGTGTTGTCAAGGGGTCGGGCGTGGAGTGAGCGTCACGCTGAAGCTCTGCTCGATACTGTGCTCCCACTTGTCCCGGCACTCGTTTTGTTTGGTCTGATCGTCGCCCGCCTTCTGCAGACAGTCCAGATAGTCCTTGCCGCCGGAGTCGACGAAGAAACTCCAGCCGACGATGCTGAGCACGACCGCGGCGACCAGCGCGAGCACACCAAGGATCAATCCGGTGATCGCCATGCCGGAGCCGCCCGCGCTACCGGAACGAATCTTGACCAGCGCGATGATGCCGAAGATCAGCGCGAAAAAACCGAACAAATAGCCGCCGATCAGCGTCCAGCAGCTCAGGAGCCCCAGGATGCCGAGCACCAGTGCGGTGATCGCCAGGCCCTTGCGCTTCGGGGATTCCTGCCAATAGTTCGGCTGCCCCTGACCCGGTGGCGGCGGGTACTGACCCGGTGGTGGATATTGACCGGGCGGCGGATATTGCGCCATGGGACTTCCTCTCAGCCGATGCGCCTGCGTTTGCGCTCGCCATCTGATCGCACTCCCGCAGCGGGGACGTTAATCGCCGAGCGCGTTAGTTCGAGCCGAGCCGCGCGTGCATCTCCCAGACCAGGATCTCCGCGGGCTGGTGGGCGGTCACCCGCTGGCCGCCCGACCTGGTCATGCGCACGGCGTCACCCGAGTACAGCGGGCCGACGCCCTCCATCTCCACCTCGCCCCTGGCGACGAAAAGATGCAGATACGGCGCGTCGGGTAGGTCGATCGCCTGCTCGGTTTCCCCGCTACCCACCAGCCGTGCCACATGCATCGCCGAATGACTGCTGCCGATGGCGATCGCGGTCCGATCGCGATAGCGCGGCAGGCCGGAGGCCACGGTCACCAGGCCGCCGCGCGCCAATTCGTCGTCGATCTCCAACTGCTGGTACCCCGGCTCCAGGCCCGGCTCGTCGGGCACCACCCACATCTGCACGAAATGGACCGGCTGGTCGTGTTCGGTGCCGTGGTCCAGGCGCCAGGAGTCGTTCTTCTCCGAATGCAGGATTCCGGTGCCCGCACTCATCCGCTGTGCCAGACCGGGATAGATGACGCCGGTGTGCCCGAGCGAATCCTGGTGCACCAGCGAGCCGCCCAGTACCCAGGTCACGATCTCCATATCCCGGTGCGGATGGGTTTCGAAGCCCTGACCAGGGGAAACAATATCCTCGTTATTGACGAGCAGCAGCCCGTGATGGGTGTTGTCGGGATCGTAGTGCTCCCCGAAGGAGAACGAGTGCTTCGAATCCAGCCAGGACACGCGCGTTTTCATGCGATCGCCGCCGCGATGGATATCGATGTGTGGTGTCGTGAGTGTGGACATCATGGTCCTCCTCTCGGGACCGTGCACCGATCGCCTTTCAGGGTAGGAGCACTTACGACGTTGGTGCTCCGAATTCCTAGTAAATTGTCCTGCACTCGGCATTTTACGCGAGCTGATCTTCGCGAGTGACGTGCGAGGGAGTCACTCGCGGCTGCGGGTGAACGACAGGCGAGCAGTACCGACCGGTTAGTCGAGTCGGCGGCCGGCACGGCCCGCCACCGCACGTCGGGGGTCTATACGCGCACACAGCGGATTCGTAACATCATGTGCCACAAAGGAATCGGAGGTGACGAACGGATGCGAACCGAGGTGCTCGCGCGCATCGAACAGCAACTCCGCGATGCGGCGCAGCGCGACGGGATCACCGATTTCGTGGTCGGTGTCGCGGTATTCCGCGATCGCAAACTCCTCGTGGTGCGTCGCGTCCCGGACGACTACCACGGCGGCAAGTACGAACTGCCCGGTGGCGGAGTCGAATCCGGGGAAACCCTGGCCGAATGCGTGGTGCGCGAACTCTTCGAGGAGACCGGGCTGCGGGTGCGCGCAATCACCGAGTTCCTGGGTGATTTCGACTACGCCACCAGGACCAAGCCCCGAGTGCGCAAGTACAGCTTCATCGTCGAGGTGGAACCGGGCGAGGTCGCACTGGCCCCCGGCGAACACGACGCCTTCGCCTGGATCGACGCCGCCACGCTCGCCGATCTACCGATGGCGCCGGATATGCGAGAAACGATCTCCACCCTGGTCAACTGTGTTTGATCCGGGACACACCCACATTGCCCACCACGACGGAGCGAGTCTTACGAGCGACCCGTTCGCGGCCCGTCTCGCGTCCGAGCCGTCGAAGCGCATGCGCCGCAGACGCGAGCTCCCGTCACTGACGCAACCGCGACGGAGCGAGTCTTACGAGCGACCCGTTCGCGGCCCGTCTCGCGTCCGAGCCGTCGAAGCGCATGCGCCGCAGACGCGAGCTCCCGTCACTGA
>NZ_JBITIJ010000013.1:159790-213588 GCF_044458825.1 Nocardia sp. NPDC050412 | reverse complement strand
GCGGCGGCCCGTCCGGGCGCCCCCCCCGCCCAGGCCCCCGCCCCCAGGGGCGCTGGGGGGGGGGCGGGCCCGCGAGACACCAGGGGGCCGCGAACCCGCCGTGCCGCAGGCGCGGCCAAAGACAGAGCCCACGGCGCGCCGCAGGCGTGCCAAATTCAACACAGGTACCGTACGGCCGTGACTTCTGTGGAACCCCCCGAGCACGTGCGCGCCACGTTCGGACTGCGCGAAGTGACCCCGGTTTCGCTGGGAGACTGGGATGGCGGCTGGCGGCTCGGCGACGTGGTGCTGAGCCCGATCGCCGATCACGCCAGGGCGGCGTGGTCGGCGAAGGTCCGTGAAACCCTGAAGGTGGACGGTCTACGCCTGGCTCGCCCCGTGCGCGCCACCGACGGCCGCTACGTGGTATCCGGTTGGCGCGCGGATACCTATCTGGAGGGTGTGCCCGAGCCACGCTATGACGAGGTCGTCTCGGTATCGCTGCGGCTACACAAGGCCACGGCGCAGTTGGAACGACCACGGTTCTTGGTCCAGCCGCCGGTCGCACCCTGGGTCGATGTCGATGTTTTCGTCGCCGCCGATCGTGCCGCTTGGGAGGCGGTGCCGCTGCGAAGCCTGCGCGCCGGTGGCATCACTCCGGCAACTTCTCCCGACGGCCTGCGCAGCATGGAACTGATCGGCCAACTGGCTACCCTGCGCAAGCCGGTCCAAACCCCTGCGCAATTGGTGCACGGAGACCTGTTCGGCACGGTACTTTTCGCCGGAGTCTTCACCCCCGGCCTCACCGACATCACCCCGTACTGGCGCCCGGCAGCCTGGGCTGCCGGTGTCATTGTCATCGACGCACTCGCCTGGGGCGGCGCCGACGACGGCCTTCTCGACCGCTGGTCCGATTTACCCGAGTGGCCGCAGATGTTGTTGCGCGCGGTCATGTTTCGGCTTGCTGTACATGCGCTGCACCCGCGCTCGACCCCCGAAGCGTTTCCGGGGTTGGCGCGGACTGCGGATATGGTTCGTCTGATGCTCTGAGTTTCGTCTCAACCGCGCGACCGCCCTGTTACTCGATCTGCGTCGTGTGCCGCATCGGCTGCTTTATGCTCGGACGACCGCCATCAGGTGGCGATTGCTTTACCTGCTTTGCGGGCTATCGGATGCTGTGTGGTTGCCCGTGCTCGGACGGCTTTGCGACCGATTCAGGTGATGCCGGAATGGAACCGGATCGGACTCTCGTGGAGCCAGCGTAAGCGTTGTGCCCGTGCTAATTTGACGTTCGTGGACGCGGTGAGGAGCGGCGCGCCTGCGACTTGGGGTGAGGACGGCGGCAGGTGAGAATCCAACCGAGACAACAGATTCTGGATGTGTGGCGCGCCATGCTCGCCGCGTGCTGGGATGGTGAGGAGTGGCGCTGGGGCGGTCGGATGGAGGCCAACTCTATCAGCGATTCCGAACAGTTGCTCTGCCTGCTGTATCCGGCTACCGAGATAGATATCTTCGCACTGGACAATCCGGATCGCATGGAGGACGACGTCAGTTCTGTCCTCGAACCGCTCGGTGGTCCGAAGCAGATCGGCAGCTTCGTTGTGTGGCTGCTCGAGCGTTATATCGAGCAGAACACCCGTGACGACGGGCAGCCGAATTTCTCCGCGGGCAGTTATTTGCGCTCCGCCGATGAGCGCGAACCCAATGCGGCACAGCGCGGCATCGAGGTCGTCGACTCGTATTCGATGTCGCTGACTGTCTGTATGGCGGGCTTGCGCTTCCTGCGCGCCTTCCGCGGTTGGGCGCGACCCGGGGAGCTGACAGAGCGGATCGATTATCTCTCCGGTCAGCTCAGTGCGCGGCTCACCGCGGCGATGACCGGACTGGTCCGCAGCTTCGTCGTCAATACCGTTAAGCCGAAATCGCGTGAGGGACAGGCGATTCTGGGAATGCTGAACCAGACCGGCGAACCCGAGCAGGCCATGGTCGACGGTGTGCGGCGCAGTCTGGAACGGGTGCGGGCGCGGTTGCGCAGCGATGTCACCCTGGGCCAGGAGAAATCGGTCAAGGAGCTCGAGGACGAGAATCTGCTGTTCGAATGCGGGTGGAGTTGGGGGATTGCCAGCGACGCTACCGAGGTCGACTTCGTCGAGGCGCAGATCGCGAGTGAGAAGGGGATCGCCGATCCGCGCCCGTACCTCTATTTCACGGTCGTCGCACTGGACGGCATCAACGACCTGGTCTCCCCGCGCACCGGTGAGCTCGGTCTGCTCGACGAGAAACAGCATCGGCTGGCCCAGGCCTTGCGCACCCGATGGGAGCTGACCCAGCGCTATTGGTCGACGGTCGCGCGCTTCGGCTCCGGCAGTTGGCCACTGGAGGATATTCCGTGGCGTACCTCCGACGACGAGCAGTCGGACTACTTCAGTCTCATCGTCTCTGCGGTACTGATCCAGGATCTGGTCGCGCGCACCGCATCCGATGACGACTTGACAAGGGCCGTGGCCATTTTCGACGAATTGGCCGGCCGGGGCAGGATCATTCGCCGGACCATGCGCGAGGACCCCGCGGTCGCGCTGCACACTCCGGGCGTGCGACTGACCCTGCGGGGCAGTGAGGGCATCGATGACGGACCGACGCTGCAGTGGGAGGTTTCGGACTTCTCGGCGGTGCTGCTCAAGCGAATGCTGCAGGCGGCCAGGCTGTCCAACAATGTCGCGGCCCGTGACAAGCTGATGGAATTGGCCAGATCGGTGATGGAGCATCTGGATCGGCGCATGCTACGGGCCGGAGCGCCCGGACTATGGGACGATCCGGCGGGCGCGTTCGGCGAGAACGGTGATGCCGAGGTCACAAAGCCGTCGTGGTACATGACCGAACGAGTCATCGAATGCCTGGTGGCCGCGGACCGGACCTATCGTGAACCGCCGCCCAACTGGCCGGATCTGCAGGACGTCGCACGGGTCATGCTGAATACCGCCGAGCATCGGTTCGATCAGGAAATGCTCGGTGTGAGCATCGATGACACCTCGGGAAATCGGGCCGCGCTCGATCGCGTGGAGGACCATATCGACCAGGCGAGGCGCTTGGTGCGCGAGGATTCCGCGACCACCTTTGTGCACGCCCTCGACGCCCTGCGGGAACTGGACCGACTGGCCGCCGCCCGCCGCGATGCGACAAGGAACCCCTAGCGCATGATCGTGTTCGCGACCTCCGACAAGGGCGGCACCGGCCGCTCGGTGACCAGCTGCAATCTCGCGTATCGGATGTGTGTGCGGGGTAAGCGGGTCGCCTATCTGGATTTCGATTTCGGTTCCCCGACCGCGGGTGCGCTTTTCGAGATCAGTGGTGCGGAGCGCGGCATCTCCAGCGGCGACGGGCTGCATTCCTATTTGCTCGGTAGGGCAGGTGTCGCGACGCGAATCGATGTGCGCGACAACACCGATCGACGCGAACTACGTAAGATGCGCACGCGCACCGGCAAACTGTTCCTGTTGCCCGGCGATGCCGGTGGCGCGGAATTCACCAAAATCGAGGACCGCACCCTCGACAACTGTGCCAAGCTGCTGCTCGAGCTCGATCAGGACTTCGACGTCTGCATTGTCGATCTCAGCGCGGGGCGCTCGGTGGCGATGGAAATCGCGCTCAAGGCAACGGCCTTGCCGCAGCTGGCTGCGCGAACGGTGCGCTGGTTGGTATTTCATCGTTGGACCCGTCAGCACATCATCGCCGCACACGGTCTGGTACGCGGCCGGTACGGACTGCTCGATTGCGGCGCGGGCGCGGGCCACGATCCCGAGATACTGCTGGACAACATCCGGTACGTGCGCACCGCGGTGCCGCAATTGAACGAGGCGACCGAATCCCCTGGGCCGCAGGCGGCCTGGTTGCATCAACAGGACTCCATGTTGAAACGGCTGGCATCGACGAACAAGGTCGGTGCGAGCGCGATGCTCGGCGAGACCCCGGTCGAGCCGGTATTGCAATGGCGCGAACAGCTGATTCTGGATATCGACGTGCAGAAGGAAATTGCCAACAAGGCAACCGTCGAGGCCTTCGACACGCTCGCCGATCGCGTGCTCGATCCAGCCACCTGGCGCCGAATCTGAATCGACCGAACTCGAGAACACCATCGGAGGAAAGGGATTTCGAGCACATGGAGCATGCCGCAGGCTACAGCGAGGCCACCGAGCACCCGCGCGTCGCCAAGGTGCCGCTTTCCCATGTGTCGATCGAGGTCGGACACTTCTATATGCACGATCTGGCCAATGGTGAGGAGAAGATTCGCGCGCAGTTTCGTCGGATAGTGCCGCTCGTTACGGCATTCACCGAGGCCACGAAAATCGAATTCGGGCCACGTGCCCGGGTGAGCACCTGCTTTCTGGTCGACGACTATTTCCGATCCGATACCAATCCCGGGGAAATCCTCGACAAATTGCTGCGCAATGCCGACGAATGTGGTTTGACCATCGACTATTTGGCGCGCGAGGCGGGCTGCTGGGAGGTGCCGGCCGCCGAATACGGCGCGGTGAGCGCGCCGCGTATCGAACTGGCCGAGTTGGTCCGGGCCCGTATCGTGGCCGAACCGCCCGAGGGTGCGAACGGCCGCAGGCCACCCACCGCGGAATCCGGCTGGCTGTGCAATGGGCGACGCGCATCCGATGATCCCTCGGAGCAGGCCATGCACGACGAACCGTACGAACCGGCCGAGGAGTTCGGGCGGCGCGAGCATTCGATTTTTCTCGATGTCGAAATGTGGAGTAAGCAGTCCCGAAAGGTGAACGGACGCAAGGAAGTCTTCACCAAATGGTCCTGCCCGTATCTGGCCGCCATCTGGCAGTTGCTGCGAATGGGCATGCTGCGTTTCGACGGTATGCCGGTGGTCGAGCCGCAGTTGTGGGAGCCGGATATGCCATGGCCCGGCAGTTGGTGGGAGATGCCCGCGGTGGTCCAGCTGAATCCGCGGGCCAAACCATTTGCCGCATATCGGTCACTTTCGCTGCTGCCGCAGCGATATCTGGGTATCGAGCACGCGGTGCGGGTAATACTCGATCACATCCAACTCGACGACGAAGTGGTCGATCAGATCGTCGCCAGGGGCCATGAGGAGGGAATCGACGTATCGCGCAAGGTGACCGAACGCCTCACCCACTTCCTGCTGGACGGATCCTGACGTGAACGAACCGAACGATGCGGCCGCGCGCCGCATGCGCGCGGCCCGCTCGACGCCGCACCTGCGGCAGCTGCGCCGCGGCCGAGCCGTGCGCCTGCTGGTGCGTGCCGGTGCGGCACAGGCCAGGACTCCCGTCGGCCCGCTCATCGTGTTCGGTGAGGTGGACACCTGCCTGCTGCCCGCGGCGACGCCGCTGTCGCGCGGTGATCTCGAGGAACTGCTCGAATTGGTGCCGGGCCGTCCGATGCTGTGGCGGGAGCGGCCGATGTCGCTCGCGGTTTCGCCCACCACCGCCGAGGGGGTGGATTGCCGGTTGGCGGCGCCGTCGCATACCGATGTGCGGGCGATCGGCACGGTGGCGACGCATGCGGTTGTGGTCGGTGGGCGAGTATTGCAGAGTTCGGCACGGACCAGGGTCGTTCGAGCCGCGGGCGATCAGCGCCGGACGTGGTCGCACTATTTGAGCCAGGTCGGCGTATCCGAGGTGATCACCAAGGTCACTCCGGAAACCGGCGCCCGGCTGGCGGAAGGCTTCCTGGCCGCGGGGCCGCCGCCGGGGGGCACCCTCGATCTCGCGTCGATCGCCAATCGGCTGCTCGGCCGCATCCGGATGGATCATCGCCTGGACCAGAACACGCCGGTGCAATCGGGGGCGACCAGGTTGCGCTGGGCGGCGCGGATCGGCGATCCGGCGCAGCCGGTGGTGTGGTTCCGGTTGCAGAACGATACGGTGCGCACCGCGCTGATCACCGTGCGCACCGAGGCGGAACTGGCCGACGTGCAGCGGTTCTGTGAGGATCTCGCGGTGCACGATTGGCTGCTGTCGGTCACCGCCGCGGCGCTGGAGCAGTCCGATCTGTTCGCACCGGGCAGTCCGGAGTCGGTGGCGGTGCTGGCCCCGGTGCTGCACCACCTGGCACATCTGTGGGTCCCCGGCGTGCATACACCACCGGCGCTGCGTGGACTGTGGACGCAGCTGAACACCGATCCGGATTTCACCGCGGGACGGCGGGCCTTGATCGATCAGCTGCACAATCGGGTGCTGGTGGCGACACTGGATGCGGTGCGCCACACCAGGATCGGCACCGAGGACTACAGCGCGGACTAGCCGCCGCGGCGGCATCAGATCCGGAACCATCGCCGGACCAGCAGCGCGAAGAACAGCGAGTTGAGCACGAGTCCGGCGTAGGCCTCGATGACCAGGAGTGTCCGTCCGGCGCCCCTGATGTCCTCGAGATCGCCGAGACCGAGTGGATTCAGGTAGTTGATCAGGCACATGTGCAGCGCGGTCGGGATGGGCTGGCCGTCGGTGGTCCACAGTACGAAGGTGCCGATGAGTAGCACGGCGGCGATCCAGCCGAGCAGCCGGAACGGCCGAAAGCCATAGCCGCACAGCACTTCCAGGGTCCAATGCGGGATCCGCTTCCAGACCGGGTCGACGGCGCGGCAGCGCGCCTGCGCCAAGGCGTGCCCGCAGCGGTCCTGCGCGTCGAAGTCCTCCTCGACCCGGTGCAGTCCAACCCCGCGTTTGAAGGCCAGTACGGCATGTTGGGGCAGGTCGGCGCCGACCAGCGCGCGGCCGAGATGCTCATAGATCTCGGCGATCCGGATGTTCTGGGTGCGACTCAGCCGTCGTGGTCCGCGGAATTCGACCTCGGCTGCGAGCAGCGCCGTCAGGGCGCGCAGCGCTCCGTCGCCGTCCGCGGCGGGTTCCTGCGCCGCCGCGTAGATATGGGAGAAGACCAGGCTGTCACCGGGCTGAGAGATCTTCACCGGGTCGTAGTCGAGCTCCAATGTCTCGACGTGGGTGTTGAAGGAGTCGAGGAGCCGCTGTTCGGATCCGGCTCCGGCCTGTTGGAAGTATTCGGCGATCTCACCGGCGTACCGGTCGGCGTGTCGATCGATCAGCATGGTCATCGAATTGACCGCAGCTGGTAGTTGGGATAGGCCCGCGTATTCGGTCATCGTGTATTCCCCCGGGAGCAGCCGTCGCCTTCGACGTGATATCCACCATACCAACGTGATTCGACTATCAATCTGGTGCGCGACCCCCCTTGAGCCACCGCTTGTCGTTCGGTCCGGGGAATTGCGAGGTGGTCGGCCAATGATCGATGCGGTGCACCAGCACATCTCGCGGTTCGTTCGCGCCGAAATAGCGCTGTTCATGTCCGGCCCAACGGAATCCGGCGTTCTTGTACAGCTTGACTGTGCGCTGGTCGGTAGGTCGCACCGTGAGGTACACCGAATCCGCCTGTGCGGTGCGGCAACTCGTCACCGCCCGATCCAGCAGCGCGCGGCCGAGGCCGCGGTTGCGGTAGTTCGGTGCGACCGCGAGACCCATTACCCAGCCGCGTCGGCGGGTGCCGACGCCGACGAGTGCGTAGCCGCGCACTCTGCCGCCGATTTCGGCCACCACCCAATCGGGTCCGTGCAGGTCGAACAGTTGCCGCAGCGTCACATATGGGTAGCACAGATCGCCGAAGTGCTCCCGCTCCAGCGCGGCGATATCGTCGAGATCGGCCAATCGCGCGGTCCGGAACACCGGTTCCCCCGCCCCCTCGGATTTGTCCAATGCTCACTCTCCCGGTGTGAGTCTGCTTTCCAGCGTAAAGTGCTGGCGCAGTTGACGGACCGAGACCGCCAAATGCGATCCCTACTCAGTCGCGGGTGGTGATGCGGATGTGTGCCATCTCGCCGGAGCCCCCTCGTGCTGCCTACTGACTTGGCGTGATATCCACCATAGCAATGTGATTCGACACCGACGGCCGAATGCCGCGCTGGGGACCTCTTCCAGCGCGGCATTCGGGTCTTGCGGGTGATGTGGTTATACGTTCGCGTAGGCCAGGGAGGGTACGCGGGTCATGGCGAATGAGGAGCGCAGGTAGAAGAACCAGGTGACCGCGGCCATGACCAGGAAGGCGCCGGCGTAGGCCCAGAAGGCCGGGTTCATGCTGTGGAAGTTGATGTTGGACAGGCGAAGTGCCTGCTGGAGCAGGTAGCCGCCGGACGCGCCGATCGCGCCGATGACACCGATCGCGGCACCGGCCTGACGCTTGGCCGAAGCCGTGGCGTCGGTGAGATCGAGTCCGTGTTCGGAGGCGTACTTCTTGGCCTCGGCGCTGAAGATGGACGGGATCATCCGGTAGGTCGAGCCGTTGCCGATACCGGTCAGCACGAACAGCAGCAGGAAGGCGATCAGGTAGAGCGGGAAGCTCTTGGCCTGCAATCCGGCCATGATCAGCACGCACGCTACCGCCATGCCACCGAAGACATAAATGGTCATCTTGGCGCCGCCGACCTTATCGGATATCCAGCCGCCGAACGGACGGCTGAACGAGCCGACCAGCGCGCCGAGGAAGGCGAGGTTACCGAGAGTGGTGATCCAGCCGATCTTGGCGAGATCCGGGAAGTTGGCCTTGATCAGCGTCGGGAACGCGAAGGAGAAGCCGATGAACGAACCGAAGGTGCCGACGTAGAGGAACGACATCACCCAGGTGTGCTTATTGGTCAGCGCCAGTTTGTAGGATTTGCCGTCGGCCTTGGCGGTGCTGATGGCGTCCATATACCGCAGCGCACCGAACATGGCGATCAGGATGAATGGCACCCAGACCAGCACCGATAGCGTTATACCGAAGCGGTAGCCCGCCGCATCCTTGGCCATGATGTGCGTGCCGAGGGTGATCAGCAGTGGCAGCACCAACTGGGTCTGCGCCACACCGAGATTGCCGCCCGCGGCGTTGATACCGAGGGCCGCCCCCTTCTTCCCTTCCGGGAAGAAGAACGAGATATTTGCCATCGACGAGGAGAAATTGCCGCCGCCGAAGCCGGCCAGCGCGGCCAGGATCATGAACACCCACATGGGGGTGCCGGGGTGGTTGACGAAGTAGGCCAGGCCCAGCGTCGGGATGAGCAGCATGGCCGCACTGAACGCCGTGAATGCGCGTCCGCCGAACTTCGGAATGGCGAAGGTGTACGGAATGCGCAGTGCCGCACCGACAAGCGTCGGGGTCGAGGTCAGCAGCAGGGCATTGCTCACCGCGGTCGGATTGCCCTTGCCGAGCCCGGCCAGGAAGTCGAAGCCCGCCAGACCCATGCTGGTCACCACGGTGCCCCAGATGACCCAGATGCTGAAGCCGAGATTCTCGGCGAAGACGGAGAAGATCAGGTTTTTGCGGGCGGTGAGTTTGCCGCCCGATTCCCAGAATTCGGTGTTGTCCGGCTCCCAGTGATCCAGCCAGCGGCCCCTTTTCTGGTGCGTAAATGCTGGGGTTTCCGACTGCTGGCCGGTGGCAGCTACTGCGGCAGTCATCGGCTTCCTCTCGATCTGGCTCGGTGGGTTCGCCGAGCTGCGGTCGAGACAAAGGTATGAGCTGGTTGTTGCGTGTGAATGGCCCCGAGTGACGTTCCAGGCAAATCCGACTCACATGGTGGCGAGCCGCTCGGTGACCTATTGGTTACCTCGTCGGACGCAAACGTTCTCGGTCGGTTGACCAGAAGTCTAGCGGTCCGGGTATTCGGCGATCAGCGAGGCGAGGAAGCATTGTGCGGCCTGCGCCGCTCGGTCCGGATCGCCATCGATAACGGCCTGCACCAATTCATTGTGCTCGGCGTCGTAGGCATCGTCGGATTTCGCGGACCGTGCCCGGATCACCTGTTCGATAATCGGCAGCAGCGAATCGTAGAACTCGAGATATACCGCGTTGTGGCTGGCGACGACGATCGCGCGGTGCAGTTCCACATCGGCTTCGATGGCCGCGAGATTCTGTTCGTCCCAGTGCTGTTGGCTACGTTCCTCCAGCAGCCGCCGCAGATTCGCGATATCGGTCTCGTCGCGTCGACGCGCGGCCAGTGCCGCGGCATTGGTGTCCAGGGCCATGCGCAGCTCCAGCACATCGCGTTCCTCCGCATCGGCGAAGTACTTCGCGAGGGTGCCGCCGACTTCCGAGGCCGCTATGACATAGGTGCCCGAGCCTTGGCGACGCTCTAGCATCCCGGAGTGGACGAGAGCCTGCACGGCCTCGCGTACCGTATTTCGCCCGGTTCCGGTGAGCTCGGTGAGCTCCGGTTCGGTAGGGATTCGGGAGCCGATAGACCAACGGCCGGAACGGATTTCGGCACGCAGCTGCTCGGTTACCTGGGCAATGAGGCTGGTCCGCCGGACGGGTTGCACGGCATCAGAGTACCGCCCGTCACAAATCCTTGCCTCCTATCATGGGGTCATCCTATGATTTCGCGGTGACTGCAGCTCTCCCGGAAACCACGACTGGCCCGGAATACGTCCGGGTCGAGCGGCGCAAACGCGCACTGACGGAAGGGCGACTGCTCGTCCTCGCCGCCATTGTGATGTCCGCGCTCACCCTCCGGGTCGCCGTCACCGCGTTCTCGCCGCTGGCCGAGCGCATCGGCGCCGATATCGGTTACTCGACGGCCGTCGTCGGTGTCTTCGGCATGATCCCGACGCTGATGTTCGCGGTTTCCGGTCTGCTCACCCCGCTTTTCGTGCGCCGAATCGGGCTGGAGCGCACCGCACTCGTCGCGATGCTGATGGCCGGACTCGGCATGCTGATCCGGGCGGTGGTCGGCGGTACGGCCGAACTGCTGATCTTCTCCGCGCTGGCCCTCGGCGGTATGGGCATCGGAAATGTGGTGATCCCGCCGCTGGTCAAGCGCTATTTCCCGGACCGGCTCGCGGTGGTCAGCTCGCTGTACATCACCATGGTCCAGCTCGGCACCGTGGTGCCCGCGCTGATCGCGGTGCCGGTTGCCGAGGCGCACGGCTGGCGGATCTCGTTGGGGCTGTGGGCGATTCTCGGCTTCGCGGCCGCGCTGCCGTGGCTCGGTGTGCTGCGCGATCGCCGCGGCCACGATCGCGGCGACAGCACCGCGCTGCCGCCGCGGACCAAGGAGCCCAAGGGTGAGGTGTGGCGTTCGCCGGTGGCCTGGGGCATGGCGGGCATGTTCGGCATGACCTCGCTGACCACTTACGCCATGTTCACCTGGCTGCCCAAGATCCTGTCCGAGGCGGGTGCGAGTGCCGCATTCGGCGGGACCATGGTCGGCGTGTTCGCGCTGGTCGGTCTGGTGTCGGCGTTCACCGCTCCGACGGTGGTGGCGCGGTTCCGCAATCCGTTCCCGTTCGTAGTGGGTTGTGCCGTCTTCTTTTTCACCGCGTTCGCCGGTCTGCTGATCGCGCCGATGAGTATGCCGCTGCTGTGGGTCGTGCTGTTGGGCCTCGGCCCGAGCACCTTTCCGATGGCGCTGACACTGATCAATATGCGCACCAGGACCCCGCAGGGTTCGGCCGCGCTGTCGGGCTTCACCCAGGGCGTCGGATATGCGGTGGCCTGCGTCGGTCCGGTGCTGTTCGGCATGTTGCACAGCGCGACCGAGGGCTGGGCCGCGCCCTTCGCGATGCTCGTCGTCGCGGTACTGGTGCTCCTCACCGGCGCATGGCAGGCATGCAAGCCGCGCATGCTCGAAGACACCTGGAATTGAATAGTCCGCCTTCTCACAGCTCGAGTTGCGAGGCTGTGCGGAGGCGGCCATGCTGTGTGCGACAGAGCACACCGTGACGGGTGCGCGTCACCACCTCACCGGCTATTACTTCGAAGATCGGCTGTTTGTGACGTGCGGAAACCGGTGTGTCACCTGCCCGAAACATTTCGTTGAAACTCACCCTGCTTTCCCGGGAATCGTGAGCAACCGTTGATTTGACGGTCATTTGGGGCAGCATTTCGGCAATACCGGTTTCCTACCGTGGGGCTAACCGATTTTGGGAGGCCCCTGTTGAGCACGCTGACGCGTAACCACAACATCGAGCATTGGGATGCCGAGGATGTCGCGGCCTGGGAGGCCGGTGGCAAAGACATTGCCAAGCGCAATCTGATCTGGTCGGTCTTCGCCGAGCATGTCGGGTTCTCGGTGTGGTCCATCTGGTCGGTCATGGTGCTGTTCATGCCCACCGATAAGTTCGGCATCGATCCGGCGGGCAAGTTCTTCCTGGTCGCCATGCCGACGCTGGTCGGTGCGTTTCTGCGCATTCCCTACACCGTGGCCACGGCGCGCTTCGGCGGTCGCAACTGGACCATTTTCAGTGCGACGCTGCTGCTCATTCCGACGCTGCTCACGCTGTACTTCATCAATCAGCCGGGTACCTCGTACACGACCTTCCTGGTGGTGGCTGGATTCGCCGGATTCGGTGGCGGCAACTTCGCCTCCTCGATGACCAATATCAATGCCTTCTACCCGCAGCGGCTGAAGGGTTGGGCGCTCGGCCTGAACGCAGGCGGCGGAAATATCGGCGTGCCCGTCATCCAGCTGGTCGGCCTGCTGGTCATCGCCACCCTCGGCAATGGCTACGCCTCACTGATCTGCGCGATCTACCTCGTGCTCGTTGCGCTGGCCGGTGTCGGCGCCGCGCTGTTCATGGACAACCTGAAGAACCAGAAGGCCGATCTCTCCTACATGATCACGGCGCTCAAGGTGCCGCAGTCCTGGGCGATCGCCTTCCTCTACATCGGCACCTTCGGTTCGTTCATCGGCTACAGTTTCGCCTTCGGCCAGGTGCTGCAGATCAGCTTCAAGGCCGGTGGCGACACCGTCGCGCAGGCCGCACTGCATGCCGCGCAGATCGCCTTCATCGGCCCGCTGCTCGGTTCGCTGGCCCGGCCGTACGGCGGCAAGTTGGCCGACCGGATCGGCGGCAGCCGGGTGACCTTCTACACCTTCGCCGTGATGACCGCGGCCGCCGTGCTGGTCGGTGTGGCGAGTACCGCGGGTGACCGCAGCGGCGGTGTGCCGAGCGGCGCCGCGATGACGGCGCTGGTGGCCGGATTCATCGCGCTGTTCGTGGTGTCCGGTATCGGCAACGGCGCGGTCACCAAGATCATCCCGTCGGTCTTCGACGCCAAATCCAAGAGCCTGGACGCGAGTCCGACCGCCCAGGCCGCCTGGTCGCAGAACACCTCCGGTGCGCTCATCGGTTTCGTCGGCGCGATCGGTGCGCTCGGCGGCGTCGGGATCAACCTCGTCCTGCGCTCCTCCTACGCCTCGACCAAATCGGCGACCACCGCGTTCTGGGTCTTCATGGCCTTCTACGTGGCCTGCGCCGCGGTGACCTATCTGGTGTTCCTGCGCCGCCCACGCGGCGTCGTCGACTCCGAGGTCGTCGCGGAGGCCGAGGCGCTCGTCCTCGAAGCCGAGGCAGGCAGCCCGTCCCAGTCCACCAGCACGTCGGCCCGAGCCTGACGCCGAATCACCAACGGAGGACAGTCATGAACTCGACAGTCGACCCCACCCAGCGCAAGACCGTCGTGGTCGTCGGCCACGGCATGGTCGGGCACCGGTTCGTGGAGGCGCTGCGGTCCCGGGACGAGGCAGGCCAGTGGCAGGTCGTCATCCTCAGCGAAGAGCAGCTGCCCGCCTACGACCGCGTCGGACTCTCGTCGTACGTCGGCAGCTGGGATGCCGCCGCGCTGGCGCTGCCCGGTAACGAATACGCCGGTGACGAGCTGGTCGAGCTGCGCCTGGGCCAGACTGCGCAGTCCATCGACCGCGATGCGCGCAAGGTCACCACCTCGGCGGGCGACACCATCGCCTACGACGCACTTGTGCTGGCGACCGGTTCGTACCCGTTCGTGCCGCCGGTCCCGGGTCACGAGCTGCCGGAGTGCTTCGTCTACCGCACCATCGATGACCTCGACGGCATCCGCGCAGCCGCCGCGGCGGCCGGACCCGGTGCGGCCGGTGTCGTCGTCGGTGGTGGCCTGCTGGGTCTGGAAGCGGCCAACGCGCTGCGCCTGCTCGGCATGACGCCGCATGTGGTGGAGTTCAATCCCCGCCTGATGCCCGCCCAGGTCGACGAGGGTGGTGGCGCCATCCTGGAGAAGCTGGTCACCGATCTCGGACTGCAGGTGCACACCGGTGTCGGCACCTCGTCGATCGAAACCGTGGCGGATGCGGAATCGGCTGAGCGCCTGAAGGTTACGCTCTCCGACGACACGGTGATCGACGCCGGACTTGTGGTCTTCTCCGCTGGTGTCCGACCGCGCGACCAGATCGCCCGCGACAGCGGCATCGAGGTCGGCCCGCGCGGTGGCATCATCACCGACCTCGGTCTGCAGACCTCCGATCCGAATATCTACGCGATCGGCGAATGTGCCGCGGTAGAAGGTGTTTGCTACGGCCTGGTCGCCCCCGGCTACACCACCGCCGAGATCGTCGCGGACCGATTGCTCGGCGGCGCAGGCGAATTCCCCGGCGCCGACATGTCGACCAAGCTCAAGCTGCTCGGTGTCGATGTGGCCAGCTTCGGTGATGCGCACGCCACCACCGAGGGCGCGCTATCGGTCGTACTGCACGACGCCGCCAAGGGTACCTACGCCAAACTCGTCGTCTCCGATGACGCGCAGATCCTGTTGGGCGGCATCCTGGTCGGCGATGCGACCGCGTACTCGGCACTGCGTCCGCTGGTCGGGCGCCCGCTGCCCGCAGAACCGGCCGCGCTGATTTCGCCGGCCGGCGCCGAACTCGGTGCCGACTCGCTGCCCGATGATGCCCAGATCTGCTCCTGCAACAATGTTTCCAAGGGGGCGATCTGCGGGGCCATCGACGAGGGCGCCTGCGATATCGCGGGTATCAAGAAGTGCACGACCGCCGGAACCTCTTGCGGCGGTTGCGTTCCGATGCTCAAGAAGCTGCTCGAGCAGTCCGGTGTCGAGATGTCCAAGGCGCTCTGCGAGCACTTTTCGCAGTCGCGGGCCGAGCTGTTCCAGATCGTCCAGGTCACCGGTATCCGCACCTTCTCCGCCCTGATCGCCAAGTACGGCACCGGCTCCGGCTGCGATATCTGCAAGCCGACGGTCGCCTCCATCCTGGCCTCCACCTCCAGCGAGCACATCCTCGACGGTGAACAGGCCGCGCTACAGGACACCAACGACCACTTCCTGGCGAATCTGCAGAAGAACGGCACCTACTCGGTGGTGCCGCGGATGCCCGGCGGTGAGGTCACCCCGGATCAGCTGATCACCATCGGTCAGATCGCCAAGGAATTCGACCTTTACGTCAAGGTCACCGGCGGTCAGCGCATCGACCTGTTCGGCGCCCGCGTCGAACAGCTGCCGCAGATCTGGCAGCGCCTCGTCGATGTCGGCATGGAATCCGGGCACGCGTACGGCAAGTCGCTGCGTACCGTGAAGAGCTGCGTCGGCTCCACCTGGTGCCGCTACGGTCAGCAGGATTCGGTCGGCATGGCCGTCTTACTGGAGAAGCGCTACCGGGGCCTGCGTTCGCCGCACAAGCTGAAGCTGGCCGTCTCCGGGTGCGCCCGGGAATGCGCCGAGGCGCGCGGTAAGGATGTCGGTGTGATCGCCACCGAGCAGGGCTGGAACCTGTACGTCGGCGGCAACGGCGGTCTGACCCCGAAGCATGCGGTGCTGCTCGCCGGTGAACTCGACGACGAGACGCTGATCAAGTACATCGATCGGTATCTGATGTTCTACATCCGCACCGCCGACCGGCTGCAGCGCACCGCGCCGTGGCAGGAGGCGCTGGAGGGTGGCATCGATTACCTCAAGCAGGTCGTGTGCGAGGACAGCCTCGGCATCGCCGAGGATCTGGAGGCCGCCATGGCCCAGCATGTCGCCGGTTACCGCGACGAATGGGCCGCGGTGCTCGAGGACGAGGAGAAACTTTCGCGTTTCGTGTCCTTCGTCAACGCCCCGGAAGAGGCCGATCCGACCATTTCGTTCGATGAGACCGGGGAGCGGAAGGTCCCTGTGTTGCTCGGCATGCCGGAAATCCCGGTTGCCACACGCGGGCAATAGCCGCTTAACCCCGAAGAAACAGGGCGCCTGTACCAATGAGTAAGGCGTTTGGAGGATGACACCGATGACCGTGATGGATACCCCCGGCATTGCCGCAACTACCACTGTGTTCACTCACCCCGTCGGCTCCGCCGACTTGCCATCCCCTTCGGGTTGGACGCAGGCGTGCCGACTCGACTACCTGATTCCCGGCCGCGGCGTCGCGGTGTTGCTGAAGGGGGGCCGCCAGGCCGCCCTGTTCCTGATGACCGACGGCACGCTCGCCGCCGTCGGCAATATCGATCCGATCGGCCGCGCGGCAGTGATGTCGCGCGGGATCGTCGGTGACCGCGGCGGTATTCCGGTCGTGGCCTCACCGCTGCTGAAGCAGGCGTTCTCGCTGCTGGACGGGCACTGCCTGGACGACAATTCGGCGACGCTGCCGGTATACGCGGTGCGTGTCGAGGACGGCATCGTTTCGGTTTCCAATGAGCCGGTCGATGCCGCTCTCGTCGCCGCGGACGGTGGATAAGCATGACGACAATCGATACGGGCGCCTGTCTGGCCGGTTTCACAGTCGGCGTCACGGCCGCCAGGCGGGCCGATGAGTTCGCCACGCTGCTCACCCGACGGGGCGCCGGTATCGTCGCCGCTCCCGCCATCCGGATCATTCCGCTGGCCGATGACACCGAACTGGAGCGGGTGACCCGCGAACTCGTGGCCGATCCGCCGCAGATCGTGGTGGCCACCACCGGCATCGGATTTCGCGGCTGGATGGAAGCGGCCGAGGGCTGGGGCATTGCCGAGGACCTGCGGATGACGCTGGCATCCACCAGGATGCTGGCGCGTGGGCCGAAGGCCAAGGGCGCTATCCGCGCCGCCGAACTGCGCGAGGAATGGTCGCCCGCGTCGGAGTCCTCCGCCGAGGTGCTCGACCACCTGCTCGCCGAAGGCGTGGAGGGTGTGCGTATCGCGGTCCAATTGCACGGCGCGACAACCGAATGGGAACCCGTACCCGACTTCTGCGAGGTATTGCGTTGTGCCGGTGCGGATGTCGTTCCGGTACCGGTGTACCGCTGGGTGCCGCCGGATGATCAGGGTCCGATGGACAATCTGATCGAGGCCATCATCACCTCCAGCCTGGACTGTGTCACCTTCACCAGCGCGCCCGCCGTGGCCTCGATGTTGATGCGCGCCAAGGAAACCGGGCTGCTGGAGGGTGTGCTGCACGCGCTGCGCGGACGGGTGCTGCCCGCCTGTGTCGGACCGATCACCGCGGCTCCGCTGGAGGAGCTGGGTGTGGCGACCTCGATGCCCGGACGGGCGCGCCTCGGTGCGCTGGCCCGGCACGTCGCCGAGGAATTGCCGCGGCGAGCCAATCGAATTCAGGCCGCCGGACACACCATCAGTGTGCGCGGGGCGTGCGTGGTGGTAGACGGTTCGGTGCGCCAGCTCGCTCCCGCGCCGATGGCCCTGATGCGATCGCTGGCGCGGCAGCCCGGCCGGGTGGTGTCCCGGGAGGATCTGCTCGCGGCGCTGCCCGGCGGCGGTGACGACACCCATGCCGTGGAGACCGCGATCGCGCGGCTGCGCGCCGGGCTCGGCACGCCGAAAGCCATTCAGACCGTGGTCAAACGGGGTTACCGGCTGGCGCTGGACGCCGCGGATTGCGCCGATGACTTTCCGCGCACCGTCGCTACCGGCCGTGCGCCGGTAGCGGGTATCGGTACCCCGGCCCGCGCGCCGAGGTACGCACAGCCTGCGGGGAGCTGGTGACGGCTCCGGCCCTGGTCCTGGTCGCACACGGCACCAGAAGTACCAGGGGTGTGCAGATGATCGCCGCGCTCGCGGAGGCGGTAGTGCAGGAGTTCACGGGGATCGCAGCCAGCGGGGCGGGTGAAATCGGCGCCGCGGTTTCGGGGCGCGACGCCGATACTTCCGCAGCTCCGGTCTGTGAACACCGCACCGTTATTCGCGGGCCGGAGACCGCCGAGAAGCCCTGGGTGCGTACCGCTTTCGTGGACGTGCTGGGTCCATCGCCGTCCGAGGTATTGCGCGATCTGACCGATGCCGAGGGGGAATCGGTTCCCGCCGTTGTGGTTCCGGCCTTCCTCGCCTCCGGATACCACGTGTATCAGGATGTGCCCCGCGAGGTCGCCGAGAGCGGCCATCCCGAGGTCGCGGTGACACCCGCGATGGGACCGGATCCGGCATTAGCCCGGATCATGGCCATGCGACTGCGCGCCGCGGGCTGGCGTCCCGGTGACGCGGTGGTCATCGCGGCAGCCGGATCATCGGATGCCCGTGCGCGCCAGGATGTTCGACGTGCGGCAGGCATGCTGGCCGAGCATCTCGGTGTCCCGGTTCGCATCGGCTACGTCGCGACCGGAGCCCCGCGCGTCCCGGAAGTCGTTGCCGAACTTCGTGAGTCGGGTGCGCAGCGTGTCTTCGTCGCCTCGTACCTGCTGGCCCACGGTCTGTTCCAGCAGCGCCTGCACGAGGCGGGAGCGGACGGTGTCGCCGAGCCGATCGGCGTCCACCCGGCGGTCGTCCGTCTGATCGCCGACCGCTACCGCGCCGCCGCACGCGAGCTGCTCCGTGCGCGTGCCATTTGACTCGGACTTTTGCTCTCGCGCACCGATTCGCACGCCGCGCACGTTTTCGCCCTGCGAATTCGTGCGTGGCGTGCGAAAAGCTGCGCAGCAGCCAGCGTCGGGTTGCCAGATGATCTTCGCCAGTGGCGTTGGGGGAGGGGGTACGGGGTGATCAGTGCGAATCGTCCAGGCGAACACGCACCGTGACTCGCCCGCGCTCGTCACGATGTGCGAGCGCGTGACCGTGACGGTCGCCGCCCTCGAGGTGTAGCGTGATCGGGGCGCCTTCATCGGTGAAGTTGCGCCACCACTTCTTTCGATCCGGGAGTGCAACTCCGATGACGATCGAATCGCCGGAACGGCGGTAGTTCACGGGCGTGCTGAAGGTTTTGCCGGAACGGCGGCCCACATAACTGATCTCGACGAAGCTCTTGCGCATGAGCGAGCCCACCAGGGGTGCATTCGTCAAGGTCAGCGTCACCGAGTTGAAGCCGTTCACGAAAGATTTCGCATTCACCGAATGCCTCCTGGTACAGCCTGGATAGCGGTCGAGCTCACTTTACCGACCATCCATGACACCGGCACTCGGCGGCGGTTGGTATATGGAGGCGGGGCCCCATCGACCGGATTCGGCTGAGCCCCAGCGCGGTTCAGCGGCATTCGCCGACGCGGGCCTGATTCGCTGATCTGGCATTCGCCGATGCCGGATGGCGGGTTCATCTCGCCGATGATGGGGTGCGGGTGAAGGAGGCGCGGTAGGCGCTCGGGGGTAGGCCTACATGGCGGATCATGTGTTGGCGCAGGGATTCCGCGGAGCCGATGCCGCTGTGGCGGGCCACCTGGTCCATGGGCAGTGTGGTGGATTCGAGGAGTTCGCGGGCGCGTTGAATGCGTTGGTGCAGTAGCCATTTCTGGGGGCTGAGGCCGGTTTCCTCGTGGAAGCGACGGGTGAGGGTGCGCACGCTGGTGCGGGCGTGGGTGGCCAGATCGTCCAGGGATAGGGGAGTGTCGAGGCGTTCCAAGGCCCAGGTGCGGGTGGCTGAGAGCGTCAGTCCGTTCTCGGGCGGCAGTGGCGAGTCGACGAATTGGGCTTGGCCGCCTGGGCGTACCGGGGTTACGACGGCGGCGCGGGCCGCGGCATTGGCGACCGTCGCACCGTAGTCGGTGCGAATCAGGTGCAGGCACAGGTCGATGCCGGCGGCGGCACCGGCGGCTGTGGTCACCGGTCCGTCCTCGATGAACAATGCGTCGGTGCGCACGGTCACCTGCGGGTACATCTCGGCGAGTTCGTCGGCCAACGCCCAGTGCGTGGTCGCGGTGCGTCCGGATAACAGCCCGGCCTGGGCCAATACGAATGCACCGCTACAGATCGACGTGACGCGCTTGCCTTGATCGACGGCCCTGCGCAGTGCGGCGATGGTGGCCGCGTCGGCGGTGCCACGACTGCCGGTGCTCGGCACGATGACAGTGTCCGCCTCGTCGAGCGCATCCAGTCCGCGCGGCACCACGACATCGAAACCGCCCAGCGCACCGGGAACAACGCCCGGTTCGGCGGTGCACACCACCATCCGGTAACCAGGCTCGCCATCGACCGTCACCCCGCCGAGCATGGTTCCGGGCATGGCGAGTTCGAAGGGCTTCACCGGCGCGACGGCGACAACGGCCACGGTCTTCATGGCTGGATCCTTGGGATAGCTGGCTGATCGGCCACTAGTCTAGCGCTCCCGCAGCGGGCAATGTTGACGGCACGCGATCGGCGACCCGCCGTTGATGCGTGAAACCTCTTGTCTCAGAAGGGAATAGCATGCCTTCGCATGTCATCATCGGTCGTGGCGCCACCGCCGCGGCAACCGCGATCCGGTTGGCCGAATCCGGCGACCAGGTGCGGATGATCAGCCGCAGCGGCACCGGCCCGCGGCATCCCGATATCGAGCTGATCGCCACCGATGCTGTGGACGCGGCCGCGCTCACCGATCTCGTCAAGGGCGCGGACACCGTATTCAATACCGCGATGCCCGCCTATCACACCTGGCCGGAGGCGGTACCGCCGCTGTTCGGGGCCATACTGTCGGCGGCGGAGCAGTCCGGTGCGAACTACGTGATGCTCGGCAATCTGTACGGCTACGGCCCGGTGGACGGTGTGGTCACCGACGACACACCGCTGGCTGCCACCGGGCCCAAGGGGCGGGTGCGCGCGCAGATGTGGCTCGATGCCAAGGCGGCGCACGATGCGGGCCGGGTGCGGGTCACCGAGGTCAGGGCGGGCCAATTCCTCGGCCGCGGTGCGGTATCGCTGTTCTCGCTGCTGGTGCAGCCGAAAGTGGTTGCGGACCAACTCGCTCTGGTACCGCAGGACCTGGACCTGCCGCACTCCTACACCGCGATCGGTGACGCGGCCGCCGCACTCGTAGCGGTCGCGCGTAGCGAAAACGCTTGGGGACGTGCCTGGCTCGCCCCGACGATCACCAGCACCCTGCGTGCCGCGGCCGAGCGCTTCGCCGCCGCAGCGGATGCCCCCCATCCGCGACTCGAGGTGATGAGCGACCGCGAATTGACTCTGCTCGGCCACACCGACCCGTTCTGGGCCGAATTGTTCGAGACCTACCACATGTCGCATCGCGAGTTCACCGTCGACGACACCACCACCCGGGAGATCTTCGGACTCACCGCGAGCAACCTCGACACTGTGTTCGCGGAGGTGGTTTCGGCATCCTGATCGGGCCTTACGACGGCGGTCGGCGGCGACATTCCGGAGTGCGTCGAATGCGGCGGGCTTCGAAGCCTTGTTGTTCAGCCATCAGTCTTCGTAGTGTGAACCGACTCGTACCACAACGATTTCGGTGTCTGTCACGTAGTAGATCAACCGATGCTCTTGGGTAATTCGCCGTGACCAGTGCCAGCAAGGTGGTGGCGTAGCGGCTCGGGTTTGCCGATCCCCTCGAACGGGTCGCGGAGTGTGGCGTCGACGATTTTGTTCGCGCCGTTCAGCATGGCCCGGTTGGTGGTCAGCCAGTCCGTGTAGGACTTACAGCCTTGAGCGGTGAACGTGAGTTTCCGGTCGGCCATAGGCTCAGTCCTGGTCGGGGTCGATGAGTTCGTGTGCCTCGGTGCGTCCCGCGCGGGCATCCTCGGCGGACTGGAATAGCTTCACGCCGCCATGGGTGCGCGGAACGTATAGCGTTTCCATCAGCGAGTTGTAGTCGCTTTCGGCTATGAGTACGGCGTTCTCGCCGCTCTCGAGTGCGCAGGCGCGGCACACCCCATCCCCTTGCCTTAGCCGGGCACCCCGTATGTTGGGTGCCCGGCTGTCAGACGGGGTGCCCGGTCTCAGGCGTTGTCGTACGCGTCCTGTAGAACCTTGATATCGAGCTTGGACATGGACTGCAGCGCCGCGGCGGCGGCGCCGGTCTTGGTGGGGTTCGCACCGTTCATGAGGGTGAGCAGGGTTGCGGGGACGACCTGCCAGGACAGGCCGTAGCGGTCGGTGAGCCAGCCGCACGGCCCTGGCGCGCCGCCATCGATCAGGGCGTCCCACAGGCGATCGACCTCGGCCTGGGTATCCACGATCACCTGGATCGATGCGGCATCCGTGAATGGATGTCCGGGACCGCCGTTCATCAGGGTGTACGCGTGACCGTCGAGTTCGATCGAGACAATGAACGCCGAGCCATCGGGGTGGCGATTGACATCCACGATGCGAGAGTTGGGGATCAGCGCGGTGTAGCGGGTGGCGGCTTCCTCGGCGTCGCTGTCGAACCAGAAGAAAGTGTTGACCGACATGATGGGCTCCTTGGCTTGGTGATGACCTGCTGTCATCCTTCGGTCGGAGCTGCCTCGACGTCTTCGACATATCTTCGCGAAATTTTCTGAAGAAATTTCTCGCGCGGGTCAGACGCTCGCGACGGCGATGAACCGATCGGGCGTGATCGTGATCAGCACCCGCGCGCGTTCCACCTCACCCAGCACCGGCCCACTGCCGTACTTCTCCCAGATGCGCTGGGTCCACACACCATCCGCGTCGATGGTGAGCTCGGCATCCCCGATCACCCGTACCTGGCGATTCGGCCGCTGCCCACCATCGCGCGATCCCACAACCTCCCGATCGATCACCAAACCGACCCTCGGATTCGCCCGGATCCGCCGCAAATGCGGCCGTTCCGCCCAACTGGTCAGCCGAAAGGCCCGCTGATCCCACAGGAACCACATCGGCGTGACATGCGGATATCCGGCCGCATCGATGGTGGCCAGGTGCGCGACGATATCGCTGGCCAGCAACCCGGCAATCTCGGCTCGACGTAACGACCGCATCCGGCTTCCCCTCGATTCGAACTTATGTTCGATTCTACCTCGCGGCTCCAGGTGCGGGCGACTCGGTCGTTTCAGTACTCTCGGTAGAAATCGGCCAGGGTGTGGAACGCGGCCTTCGGTTCCCATGGCAGGTCCGGATAGATAGCGCCGCCACGGGTCGCCATCGTGGCAATCGTGTTGTTGCGCAACGGATTCGTGCTGCGCGGGGTTCCCGCCGCACCCGATGATGTGCTCATCGAAATCGTCGACGAGGTGTACCTGCCGCTAGTGCGGCAGCGGTGGCCGAGCTGATCAGGTCTTGTCTCGAAGTGACGGGACATGCATCGAGCCGAGTCGGATGGCGGTACCGCACACTGTCCGGAACCGCCTTCCGGCTCGGCTCGACGCCGGATGGTGGCCTCGGAGAGTGACTTCGAGACAGGCCTTAGGCGCAGTCGGGGGCGTCGGCGTCTTCGAAGAGCGGCTTGCCGGTGGGCGGGGCGTAAACGACGTCGAGGACGAGCGGGTCGGGGCCGAGGTTGCGGCCGATGTGCACGTTCCAGGCGCCCTCGGGTTCGTAGATGAAATCGCCGGTGTGGAAGACCGGAGCCACGCAGTCGGGGCCTGGGTGGGTGAGGGTGCCTGAGCGGACGAAGCCGAAGACCGGACCGTAGTGATAGTGCCAGCCGGTGGAACCGCCTGGGGCGATGGTGATTTCGCGGACAACGAGGTCGGTGCCCGCGACGAACGGCAGCAGGCCCGCTGGGATCTGTGCCTGGGCGAGGGTGACCGCGGTGATATCGGTACCGGGCGTCGCATGTGCGGTCGCGGCACCGAATACGGAACCGCCCAAGACGACCGCGGCGGCCGCCGCACGCGTAATTGGCGTCATCGCCGCAGCGTAGCCCCCGAAGGCGCGGTTCGGAAAGGGTGAGATTGCCTCTGTCGCTGGGGTATTCGTTCGTTTTGTGCGAATTGTGCGGCTGTCGTGTCGACCAGCGCTGCGCGCCGGCACATCCGGGCGCCCGTTGTCGTAGCCAGGCGCCGCTGTGTCGGGCGCCCGGCCATCAGACGCGGTCTCGGGCGTTGCCGTACTCCAGACCAGAGTTCATGAACTGTTCGTAGGTGGGAAGCGGTGTCGGGTTGCGTGATATGCCGGGGCCGTAGAGCATCGGTGCCGTGCCGTCGAATCCGATGAACCCCGCTGGCGATCTGCCGGATACCGGAATTCCCGCTGCCAAGGCCGCCCATATGACCATGGACGAGCAGCACGAGTGGCATCGGGACTATCTACGGCGACACACGGTTTCCCGGCGCAATGTGCTGCGTGGTACTGCGGCGGCCGCTGCGGTCGCGGCTGTGGGTACCTCACC
This sequence comes from Nocardia sp. NPDC050412, assembly GCF_044458825.1. Taxonomy (NCBI): domain Bacteria; kingdom Bacillati; phylum Actinomycetota; class Actinomycetes; order Mycobacteriales; family Nocardiaceae; genus Nocardia; species Nocardia sp. NPDC050412. Next base: position 189,380 of record NZ_JBITIJ010000013.1, on the reverse strand, counting down.
GTTCGGTAGGCGCGCCTACGCCGAGGACGTGCAACTCGCGGTCGGCGGTCGACGCGTGGGATACGGGCCGGATGCGACGAGTCAGCTCCGCTTCGCCGGTCAGCTCTCCCGGCCACCGGCCGGTACCAAGGTCTTCCTGGACCACGGCCCGACGCCCGCGCTCGGCGGCACCGTCGAGGCCGAGGTGCGCAATCTGCTCACCCAGGTCCCTTCCGCCGACGGCGGTGTCCTCGCGGCCGAACAGTTCTACGTGCACGCCCCGGTCGACGGCCTACCCGGACGCGTGCCGCATTTCTATCGCTGGCGCACCTCCGACGGATTCACCGGCGACATCCGTGCCGCCGCGCCCGCGATGCCGAGTGCGCGCAGTGCGATCCTGCCGTTCCGTTTCACCATGATGGGCGATCAGGGCACCGACGAGACTCCGGCGCTGCCGCAGGGCACCGTGCCCGGCGATTACGACGACAAGTACTACAAGTCCGATAACGATCCGAACGCACCACACGCGAGCAATGTGCTGCGCCAAATCGCTGCCGCCAAACCGGATTTCCACATTCTCGCCGGTGATATCGCCTATGCCGACCCGTCCGGCGGCGGCAGGCCGAACGAATTCGTGGCCAACGGTGCGAAGCTCGAAACCGGTTTCGACAAGTACAACCCCTACGTCTGGGATGTCTACTTCGGGGCCATCGAACGCAGTGCCGCCGAGACACCGTGGATGTTCGCCACCGGCAACCACGATATGGAAGCGACCTACGGCCAGCACGGCTACGGCGGACATCTGGCGCGGCTGGACTTTCCGGGCAACGGTCCGGCGGGCTGCCCGTCGGCGTACTCGTTCACCTACGGCAATGTCGCGGTGCTCTCCCTCGACGCCAATGACGTCAGCTATGAGATCAAGGCCAATACCGGGTATTCCGGTGGGGCGCAGACGAGTTGGGTGGAGCGCACTCTCGCCGCCTACCGCGCGGACCCGAATATCGACTTCCTGGTCTGCTTCTTCCACCACTGCGCGTACTCGACCACCGACTCCCATGCCAGCGACGGCGGCGTGCGCGACGCATGGGCCGGGCTGTTCGACCGGTATCAGGTGGATCTGGTGCTGCAGGGCCACAATCATGTCTACGAACGCACCGATCCGATCCGCGGTGGCGCCGCGACCAGGATCGCCGCGGACAATTCGATCGTCTATCCCGACACCGACGGCACGGTCTACTACACCGTCGGCGGTGGCGGTCGCCCACGCTACGACTTCCAACCGGGTTCGCAGGAAACCTTCCGCGGCCACGAATTACCGGACACCACGGTCCCGAACAGCTATGTCTGGACCACATCGGGCGGCAAACAGGACGAGGCGGCCCCCTGGTCGCGGGTGCGGTTCCGCAACTACTCGTTCCTGCGCGTGGACGTCCGCCCCGGCATCTTCGCCAGCGAAATGGATGTGGTCGCGGTGGATGAATACGGTCGGGAATTCGACAAACTCACCTTCCGCCGCCTGGTCCACTGACCGCTATTTCTCCTTCGGCGGAAGCGAACGCGCGTAGCTGACGCCGCGGTCGACCCATTCATCGAGCGCTTCGTCGTCGGCGACGGCCGCGCCGTCGACCCGCAGCCAGTTGTTCATTTCGCGACCGCCCATCACCATCGCGCCGACGTATTCGCGGGCGAGCAGGGTGGTGCTCTCCTGCGGGTCGACGCGGACGAGCAGACCGCCCTGCCTGCTCGCCGCGACCGCCATATTGCCGTTGATCAGGAAGGCGAGGCCGCCGAACATCTTCTTCTCGCTCACCTCCGGCGTCGGGTCGATCAGCTCCCGTATCCGGTCGGCGAGCACCTTGTCATATGCCATACCGCATTGTCGACCAGGGCACCGACAAGTTCGTGACGAAACGTTTGTTACGCGCCCAAGGCGGCGGCGAACAGCGGCCAGGACTGGTGGACGTCGTCCTGCCAGTACGCCCAAGCGTGTGTAGCCGCCGGACGCAGATTCAGGGTGGCGGGAACACCTGCCGCGGCCAGCCGGTCTACGAAGGGGCGAGTGCAGCCGTCGATGACGGTCTCCATGACACCGCCGACCAGCATGCGATCGAGCAGGCGGATCGGATTACCGTCGATGCCGACATCGCCGAGGATTTCGTGCGGTCCGGGTGCGCCACTGCCCGACGAGACGTAGAGCGCCAAACCGCGCAGCCGATCGACGTGCAGCATGGGATCGTTCTCGGTCCAGGCCGGATTGTCCGGGGCACCCCACATGTTGTCCGCATTCGCGCCGAAGATCGCGAGTTCGGCGTGCACATAGGCATTGGCGGCGGGGTCACTGGTGCGCGGGCAGCCGCTGTAGGCGCCCACCGCCTGATACAGGCCGGGTGCGTTGATGGCCAGATTCAGTGCCGAGGTCGCCGACATCGACACGCCCGCAATGGCATTGCGTCCGGTCATCCCGAATCGCGAACCCAGCAGCGGCGGCAATTCCTGGGTCAGGAAGGTCGTCCATTTATTGCGGCCAAGGACCGGATCGTCGTTGAGCCAATCGGTGTAGTAGCTCGCGCGCCCACTCATCGGCACGATCACATTGACGTTCTTGTCCGCGAAGAAGTCGGCGACATCCGTGCGGGTCGTCCACGGGCCGCCGTCCTCGCCGCCGTCGGCCGCATTGAGCAGGTACAGCGCGGGCGCACCCGGACCGGGATGCGACATCCACAGCGTGATAGGCCGATTCATCGCCGCCGAATGGACCACGACCTCGAGCTGTCGGCCGCCCAGCGGCCGGACATCGAGAATCTGGGAGCCGGAATCCGCTCCGGCGGTTACGGAGATGGTCGCGGCGCAGACCGCTAACAAGAAAACCAAGCATCGCGTAAGGGCGCGCAGCGAGCGAACCATGGGCACAGCGGAGCGCGGCGAGCGAACCATGGGCACAGGGCGGTACATGGGTCGAATTCCTATCACGGCTGGTGGCGCGTCCTTGGTATTCGCCGGGTGTGTTTGCTGGTAAATAACACAGCCCCGCTCGCCCGATGAGGGCGGACGGGGCTGTGGGGCATCGGGTGAGAGGACCCGAACTCGTGGGTCAGCGCCAGGTTTCGGGCGTGACGGGGGCGTCCCACGCGCGCGCGTAGCGACGCTTGTCCGGTGCGTTGGATTCCTTGGCGCGGTACACAATGTACGGCCGGATCAGGTAGCCGACGGGCGCACTGAACATATGGACCAAGCGGGTGTAGGGCCAGATGGCGATGAGTGTCAACACGACGAGACCGTGCAGCTGGAAGGTCCACGGAGTGCCGACCATCAGCTCGGGCTGCGGATGAACCGTGAAAAGGCTACGGAACCACGGGGATACGGTCTCGCGATAATTGTAGGTGCCCCACAGCAGATTGCTGCCCCAGGTATTGAGCAGACCGGTGACCAGGGCGGCGGCCAGCAGCACATACATGAGCTGGTCATTGCGTGTGGTGGCCTTGCGCACGGCGGGGACGGTGATCCGGCGGTAGAGCAGGATGCCGACGCCGAGGATGACCGCGAGTCCGGCGACCGAACCCGCCGCGACCGCGACCACGTGGTAGGTGTGCTCGGAGATGCCGACGGCATCGGTCCAGGATTCCGGAATCAGCACACCGAGTACATGTCCGCCGATGACCCCGAGCATGCCGAAGTGGAACAGCGGGCTGCCCAAGCGCAGCAGTCGGCTCTCGTAGATCTGGGACGACCGTGTGGTCCAACCGAATTGGTCGTTGCGGTAGCGCCACAGGTGGCCCAGCACGAACGAGGTGAAGGCCACATAGGGCAGCGTCATCCAGAAGGCAGTGGTCATCGGCGGGCTTCCGATCCGTCGAACAGCGATGGGTCCATGGCGAAGGGGTCGAGACCAACCTCTTCCTCGGGCGGTCCCTGGGCGGCGAGTTCGGCTATGCGACGCCGATCGGCAGTGGTCAGCGGCGGCAGGGTGGCAACGACCGCCGCCAGCACCGCGGCGTACGGGGATTGGTTGTCCAGCAGGGAAAGTCGCAGGAGTTCGATCACCGGAACGTGTTCGCCGAGTAGGCGTTCACCGCCGATCGGGTCGACGGTCGCGGCGAATTCCAGCAGCACCGGCAGGTGGTCGGGCAATTCCTCGTCACCGAGTTCGACACCGGCGTGCCGGTAGGCGTGCTTGAACCGCAACAGCGCCATACCGCGTTTGCGGGTGTCACCGTAGGCGTAGAACGTCAGGTGCATGCTGGAACGGCGGCGCATATCGAAGGTTTCGACGTACTGCTGGGCCAGCGTGAGCGGTGGGGTGGCGCGCAGATGGTGGATGAACTCCAGCAGCGGCGCACCTACCGCATCCGGCAATTGCGTTGCGGCATCATCGATCTGGTGGACGGTCGCCAACATCTGCTCACTCGGATAGTCGAGCAGCAGCGCGGCGATCCGCCACACCAGACGGCAATCGCGCTCGGATAGCTGAGCGACGGGTTCGGGCCTGCGGCGCACCTTCAGTAGTGCCATCGTGCGCCTCCGGGTGTCAGCGGATTCATTTGGTCGCTCCGGTCGGCGTCTGCGTGACCGAACCGTTCGTCGAGCCATTCGTGGTCAGTGCCGAATCTTTTGTGGCCGAACCATTTGTGGCCGCACCGCTTTTCGCCGAACCATTGGTGCCGTGCCCGTTGGCCCCGTTGCCGTTGCGCGTGGTGGGCAGCAGGCCGTCGGTGCTGCGCCCATCCCAGTTCAACAGGTTGATCCGATTCGACTTCTCCTCCGGCGTAGCGCCATTGGTATCGGTCAGATGGAACTTCTCCACCATCGTGTCGAATGCCGTCATACCCGGCCCGCCATCGGTATCCAGGCTGCATCCGGTCGCCAGCGAATCCAGTTCGTGTGCCTGCGAAGTCGCGCCGTGCGGAATCACATACCGGTGTTCGTATTTCGCGATGGCCAGCAGCCGGTACATCGCCTCGATCTCCTCCGGCTCCAACCGCACCGACGGTGCGATCGACGGATCCGGCTCCACACCGAGATTCACCGACCGCATGAACGACCGCATGGCCGCGAGCCGCTGCAGTGCGGCCCGCACCGGCCCGATCTCACCGGCGGTGAACAATTCGGCCAGGTATTCGACCGGAATGCGCAGCGCGTCGATGGCGCCGAACAGATTCGACGCGTCCTCGGCATCGTGGCCGGTCTCGGACAGCACATCCACCACCGGCGACAGTGGCGGCACATACCAAACCATCGGCATGGTCCGGTATTCCGGATGCAGCGGCAACGCGATCTGGTAATCGACGATCAATTTATAGACCGGCGAATTCTGCGCGGCGTCGATCCATTCCGGCGAGATCCCGGCCCGCTCGGCCTCCGCGATAACCCGCGGATCATGCGGATTGAGGAACACTCCGAGCTGCGAGGGATACAGATCCTTGGTTTCGGTGACCGAGGCCGCCGCCTCCACGGCATCCGCGTCGTACAGCATGACGCCGATGTAGCGCAGCCGACCGACGCAGGTCTCCGAACAGACCGTCGGAATACCGACTTCCACGCGCGGGTAGCAGAACGTGCACTTCTCCGCCTTGCCCGTCTTGTGGTTGAAGTAGATCTTCTTGTACGGGCAGCCGCTGACGCACTGTCGCCAGCCACGGCATTTGTCCTGGTCGACGAGCACAATGCCGTCCTCGGACCGTTTGTAGATCGCACCCGACGGGCACGAGGCCACACATGACGGATTGAGGCAGTGCTCGCAGATCCGCGGCAGGTAGAACATGAAGGTCTGTTCGAACTCCAGCTTCACCTGGTCCGACAGCTTGGCCAGCAGCGGGTCTTTACCGACCTGCTCCGGTCCGGAGCCCAGGTCGTCATCCCAGTTGGCGCCCCAGGTGATCTTCGTATCCTGGCCGGTGATCAGCGATTTCGGCCGCGCGACCGGACTGGTGTCCATGGCGGGCGCGGACAGCAGGTTGTCGTAGTCGTAGCTCCACGGCTCGTAATAGTCCGAAACCGTGGGCAGATCCGGATTGGCGAAGATATTGAGCAGCCGCTTCAGGCGGGAACCGGACTTGAGGGTCAGCTTGCCGCGCTTGTTGAGCGTCCAGCCGCCCTTCCACTTCTCCTGGTCCTGGTACTGCCGTGGATAACCCTGTCCGGGACGGGTTTCCACATTGTTGAACCACATGTACTCGGTGCCACCGCGGTTGGTCCACGCCTGCTTGCAGGTGACGCTGCAGGTGTGACAACCGATGCACTTGTCCAGGTTCATCACCATGGCCATCTGTGCCATGACACGCATGTCAGTACTCCACTTCTTGGTTGCGCCCATCGAGCGGAGCGTCGTGACCTCGTCGGATCATGTCAGTACTCCACCTCTTGGTTGCGCCGTCGAATGGTCGTAACCTCGTCGCGCTGATTTCCGGTGGGCCCGTGGTAGTTCAGCGCGAAGGACTGCTGCGCATAACCGCCGATGAGATGCGATGGCTTGATCATGATGCGAGTCAGCGCGTTGTGAATGCCGCCGCGCTTACCCTTGCCCGGCTGCTTATCCGGTGCGCCCCAATCGAATCCGCCCGGCGCACCCTCGATGCGCGGGACATCCACCGCCCGGTCCTGGGCGTGATACATGAACACCGTGCCCTCGGGCATCCGGTGGCTGACAATGGCTCGCGCGACAACCACGCCATTGCGGTTGACCGCCTCGATCCAATCATTGTCCGACACACCGATTTTCGCGGCATCCCTATCGGACATCCAGATCGACTGCCCACCGCGCGAGAGCGTCAGCATGTGCAGGTTGTCCTGGTATGCCGAGTGGATGGACCACTTGGAATGCGGGGTCAGGTACCGAACGGTGACGCCGTTGTCACCGACGGACCCCACCCCTGGCTCGCTGAACAGCGCGCTCATATCGAGCGGTGGCCGGAATACCGGCAGTTGCTCGCCGAGTTCGGCCATCCAGTCGTGATCGAGGTAGAAGTGCTGGCGCCCGGTCAGGGTGTGCCACGGCTTGAGTCGTTCGGTATTGATGGTGAACGGCGAATACCGCCGTCCGCCGGTCTCGCTGCCCGACCACTCGGGCGAGGTGATTACCGGTACCGGCCGAGATTGGGTGTCCGCGAAGGTGATTCGCTTACCCTCGTGCTCAGCGGCGAGATCGGCCAACTCGGTTCCGGTGCGCCGCTCCAGCGCTTGGAAGCCTTCGACCGCAAGCCGGCCGTTGGTGGTGCCCGACAGCGAGAGAATCGCCTCGGCCGCGTGGGTGTCCTTGGCCAGCGACGGACGCCCCTGGGCCACACCGGAAACCACGGTGCCGTTCACCCCGGCGAGGTAGGCCACCTCTTCGTTCGGGTGCGTGGTGACGCCCTTGGTGGTGACACCGAGCGTATCGATCAGCGGTCCGAGCGCGGCCATCTTCTCCGCGACTTTCGGATAGTCCCGCTCGACCACGACCAGCTTCGGCATGGTCTTACCCGGAATCGGCTCGCACTCACCGGCTTTCCAGTCCAGTACGCGTCCACCGGCCTGCGCCAGCGCATCCGGCGAATCGTGCTGCAGCGGTACCGCGACGATATCTTTGCGCTTGCCCAGATGCTTCTCGGCCATCCAGGAGAATCCGCGCGCGATCCGGTGGAACGCCTCGAAGTCCGTCTTGGCCTCCCACGGCGGGGAGATCGCGGGGGAGAAGGCGTGCACGAACGGGTGCATATCGGTGGAGGACAGATCGTGCTTCTCGTACCAGGTTGCCGCGGGCAGCACGATATCGGAGAACAGTGTGGTGCTGGTCATCCGGAAGTCCAGCGACAAAAGCAGATCCAGCTTTCCGCTCGGTGCCTCCTCGCGCCAGACCAGCTCCTGCGGCCGCACACCGGCGGCATCGGTGGTCTGCAGATTGGAGTCCGCGCCGAGCAGGTGCTTGTGGAAGTACTCGTTGCCCTTACCGGAGGAGCCGAGCAGATTCGCCCGCCACACGGTCAGGCAGCGCGGAAAGTTCTCCGGCGCATCGGGGTCCTCACAGGCGAAGCGCAGGTCACCGGATTTCAGCCCGTCCACCACATGTTCGGGTGCGGTCTTGCCGGCGGCCTCGGCCTCGTCCACCAGATCCAGCGGATTGCGGTCGAAGGTCGGATAACTCGGCATCCAACCGAGGCGGCTGGCCAGCGCGATATTGTCCGCGGCGGTGCGGCCCGCGAATTTCCCGGTGCCCAGCGGTGAGGCGAAGGACTGCGCGGTGAACGGGTCGTAGCGCCACTGGTCATTGCTGAGGTACCAGAACACCGTGCCCTGCATCTGACGCGGCGGTCGCTGCCAGTCCAGCCCGAAAGCAAGGGTGGACCAACCGGTTACCGGACGACACTTCTCCTGGCCGACATAATGCGCCCAACCGCCGCCGTTGACGCCCTGACAGCCGGTGAGCAGGGTCAGCGTGAAGAAGGAGCGGTAGATCTGGTCGGAGTGGAACCAGTGATTGGTGCCCGCACCCATCAGGATCATCGAGCGGCCGCCGGATTTATCGGCGTTATCGGCGAATTCGCGGGCGATCCGCTGCGCCTGTGCGGCCGGTACGCCGGTAATTACTTCCTGCCAGGCCGGGGTGTAGGGCTCCGCGGCATCGTCGTAGCCGGTCGGCCAGGTGCCGGGCAGCCCGTCGCGTCCCACGCCGTACTGCGCGAGCAACAGATCGAACACCGTGGTGACCCGCCTACCCGCGACGGTGATCGTCGGCACGCCGCGCACCAGCACGCCCGCGGTATCGGTATCGAAGCGCGGCAGCTGCACCGCGACCGGGCGCTGGTCGGCGCGGTCGTGCAGGGTCAGCAGCGGATCGACGCCCTCGAGGTCCAGATTCCACTTGCCCGCATCACCCTCGGTGAAGCGATGTCCGAGTGAACCATTGGGTACCACCGGATTGCCCTGCGCATCGAGCAACACCATTTTGTGCTCGGCGGTCTCGTCGGTGTGGCCGAGGTCTGCGGCGGTGAGGAATTTGCCTGGCAGCGCACCGTCGTGGTGGTAGTTGCCATTGGCGTCCCAGCCCTCCGGATCGTCGAGGCATACCAGGAACGGCAGGTCGGTGTAGCGCTTGACGTAGTCGAGGAACCGGGGCGTGCTGCGCTCGACGAAGAATTCCTTGAGGATCACATGACCCATCGACATGGCAAGGGCCGCATCGGTTCCCGGTCGCGCGGGCACCCATTCATCGGCGAACTTGGTGTTGTCCGCATAGTCGGGCGAGACCACCACGACCTTCTGACCGCGGTAGCGCGCCTCGGTCATGTAGTGCGCGTCCGGGGTCCGGGTCACCGGCACATTCGAACCCCACATGATGAGGTAGCCCGCGTCGAACCAGTCGGCCGATTCCGGCACATCGGTCTGATCGCCGAAGACCTGCGGGGAGGCCACCGGCAGGTCGGCGTACCAGTCGTAGAACGACAGCATCGAGCCGCCGAGCATCGAAATGAATCGTGCGCCGACGGCATGGCTGACCATCGACATGGCCGGAATGGGGGAGAACCCGGCCACCCGGTCGGGCCCGTATTTCTTGATCGTGTGCACGTGTGCGGCGGCCGCGATTTCGGCGGCCTCCCACCATTCCGCGCGCACGAATCCGCCCTTGCCGCGAGCGGACTTGTAGCGCTTGGCCTTTTCCGGATCCTCGACAACCGCTTCCCAGGCCAGTACCGGATCCTTGAGCCGCTCCTTCGCCTCGCGGTACAGCTCGAGCAGCACGCCGCGCACATACGGATAGCGCACCCGCGCGGGGGAGTAGGTGTACCAGGAGAAGGACGCGCCACGCGGGCAGCCGCGCGGTTCGTATTCGGGCTTGTCCGCACCGACCGAGGGATAGTCCGTCTGCTGCGACTCCCAGGTGATCACGCCGTCCTTGACGTAGATCTTCCAGGAGCAGGACCCGGTGCAGTTGACCCCGTGCGTGGAGCGCACCACCTTGTCGTGCGACCAGCGGTCCCGATAGAACTCGTCGGCACTGCGCCCGCCCACCTGGTGCAGGCTGCGCTGATCCGCCGAGACCTCGCCCCGGTGGAAATATTTGCCGAGACGCAGCAATGCGTCACTCGCGTCGGTAGATTGCCGATCGGCCGAATCGGAGGACGCGGAAGCCTGAGTGCGCGAATTAACCACGACGCCCCCTTCGAGCTGTGAAATCGGGCTGTTGCACCGACTGTAAGGAGGTCGCGACGCACGTCCAAACGAATCTCTCACAGCCCGCACCGATCGATCGTGAGGTGTGAGGTCGACGCAACGTGGCGGTCACCGCGCGATTGCCGCGAAATGCCGAAGACATCGATGTGACCAGGGCTGATCCGCCCTGACCGGCCGAAATGCGGCTTGCGGATGGTGTTTCGGGGACTAGCCGGTGATGCTTTGGAAACCACCGGTTCTCAGGCGGTTTACATTTGTTAACACGTCCGGCGGGGGCTCGAGAGGTCGATTCCGCACCCGCGCGCGGTGCTCGAACCGCCTCGCGCAAAGTCATTCTGCGGCCTGCGGATCCATTCGCTGTCGGTTTGCCAATGGTTTCGGCGATGGGGATCTCGCCCGATTATTCTTCGGCGCATGGAGCGCTTCGAGGGGCCATCGAGTACCGCAGCGGCGGCGGTGCGTAGGTCGCGGTGCCCGCGGCGGCGCTCGGGGTGGCCGTCGCATCCCGCTTCACGCGGGTCCGGCCTCAGTACGGCGTCCCGCCCGGTGTGCCGCATCGAGAAGCGGGCGGGCTAGCGCCTTGTCCAGATAGCCTGCTCCGTCACCCGCTTCGGCTGCTCGCCGAGCGTAGTCATGCGGCGGTCGACGCGGCGCGGGCGACCACCATTCGGCTGCGTTCGGAACCCTCCGAACCAAGGCTCGATACGGCGGAAGTTATCTGGAGGCGGCACCAGCTTCGCGGCTGTGGCGTGAATGTTATTGGTGCTCTACGACATTCGCGCTGGGTGTGGCGGTCGGCAAACGGACACCGGGTCGGAAATTAGAGCAAACACGTCGTTTAATATTGGATCGGCTCGCCTTCTGTGCAGACTGCCAACTTTGTTGATACATCTACAGTTTCATGGGAGTGTATTGCTGTGCCAAGCAGGTCGACCGATGGCGCCGACGGGGCTCGAGTGCGCCCGCCCACGTTCGGGGGCGAGTTGCGCAGACTGCGCGACGATCGACGCATTTCTCGGGAAAAGCTGGCATTCGCCGCGGGCGTGAGCACTAGCTATATCACCCACCTGGAGGCCGGCGACCGCGAACATCCCACCAGGACGGTGGTGAATGCGCTGGTCGGATATCTGGATCGGATCGCGCCGCTCACCGATGCCGAACGCAGACTGTTTTTCGATCTGGCCGGATTGGGCGTGGACCGATTTCCCTCCGTACTCGAACTGCGCAATGAGATCGGCGCGGATATGCGCGATGGACTGCGCCTGCACGAGCCGAATGCGGCGGGCTATGTCGATACCCGGTGGAATGTGCTGTCCTGTAATGACTCCTACGCGGCAGCATTTCCCGGTCTGATCGACGATGTGAATGTGCTGCGCTGGTTCTTCGGCAACGAGCTGTCCAAACAGGTCATGGTCGAATGGGAGCGCGAGGCCGCGCTCACCGTCGACTGGCTGCGCGGACTGATCGGTCAGTCCGGCGATACCGCCTGGTCCATCGAATTCCTCGACGAACTCGGCGCGTATCCGGACTTCCGCAGAATGTGGGCCGCGGGCGGCACCACCTACGGTCGGGATCGGCCCATGCATCTGCGGGATCTGGGGTCCGGGGAGTGCCATCGCCTCGATGTCCAACTGTTCCGGGTGGATTCGGGTAATCATCCCGGCAGGATCCAATTCTTCCTCGGCATCCCGAGTCGGTGTGTCGATCACTGACCAGCACGGCGGCCTAGCGTGGTCCTCCCGTTGATCGGCGTGCAGACTCTCAGAATAGAGTCAGTTCCGCGAACGATGAGATCCAATGATGCGGCGGGCGCGCGGGATTCGGTTCGCCGGGCCGGTGGACACCGGTCACCGACCAGCCCGCGGTGACGGCGGCATCGAGTTCGTCGGGATGGTCGGACAGGAACAGGATGCGATCGGCGGGCGTGCCGATGGCGCCGGCGATCTTTTCATAGGAGGCGGGTTCGCGTTTCGGGCCCGCGCTGGACAGGTCGAAATAGCCGCTGATCAGTGCGGCCAGCTCGCCGCCGCGGGCGAAGGTGAACCAATCCTTTTGGTTGCGTACCGATCCCGAGGAGTAGACGTAAAGCCGAACACCAGCGGTGTGCCAGGCGGCGAGGGCGGGCGCGACGTCCGGGAAGAACTCCCCGTGCAGCGCGCCATTGCGGAAACCCTCGGCACAGATGATGCCCTGCGCGGCCTTGAGCGGTTCGGCCTTCACATCGGAGCCGAGCCAGTCGCGCAGGATCGCGGCGATCTCGTCGGTGTCGGCATCGGGGCGGCCGGCGAGTTCGCGGGTGGCCGCGATAATGGGCTCGGCCGCAGCCGTGCGGTTTTCGGCCAGCCATACGGGCAGGCGGGCGCGGGTGTAGCCGTAGAGATCCTCGCGCACCGAACTGGTCGGGCTGGTGGTGCCCTCGATATCGACGACGATGGTGGTGATCACGAGGCCGTCAGCAGCTGATCGAGGGTCGGGAAACCGGAGCTGATGGGGTCACCGGTGAAATCGCCGACCCAGCCGTCTTCCTCCTCGAAGAAGCGGATGGCGATGAAATCGGGCCGAGTGCCCATATCGAACCAGTGCAGCGTGCCCGCTGGGACCGAAAGCAGGTCCCCGCCTTCGCATACCGTCGCCACCACCTCGTCACCGAGATGCAGATAGAAGCAGCCGCGTCCGGCCGCGAAGAACCGCACCTCGTCCTCGGCATGCCGATGCTCGTTGAGGAACTTCTCCCGCGCGCCCTCGGCGATCTGCGGCCACTCCGGATTCGCGTCGTCCGGATGGATGCGGGCGATATCGATATGCTTGTAGCGGCCGGAGGCATTCAATTCGGCCACGCGCTCGTCGTATTCGGCGAGTAATTCGTCCGACGCGGTCTCGGTGGCCTTGTCCAGCACCGGCCAGCGGTCGAAAGTAATACCGCGGGCAGCCAATTCGGCTCCGATCACCGCATCGTCGGTGGTGCACAGCAGTACCCTGTCGGCATCGTCGGCGGCCATAACCTGCAACAACGTCATGATGTCAGTCCAATCTCGCGGATCTCGTTCGGATTGCACGCTGATCGTTTCGAGCGACCTGCAAGCAATCGCTGGCGGTGAAGGCCTGCTGTTGGCCGGTGCGGGTCACCAGCTCGCACAGGGCCTCGAGGCATTCGGCGCGGTCGCGTGCCTGGGAAAGATTGTCTCCCCATGTGGTGACCCCATGACCGGCGATAGCCAATACTGGTGCCGCAGCGGGGTTTTCGAGTAAATATGCCTCGATATCCGCGCCGATGCGCGCGACGTCGGGCCAATTCGGGAAGACGGGCAGGTCGAGGACGGTCGGATAGGTGCCGTCCGGCTCCTTGGCCACCAGCCCTTTGATGAGTTCGTAGTCGGTGATCCGCAGGGTGGTCAGTGCGTCGGGGGAGCCGGAGCGCGTCGCGGCGGTTGTCGCGTAGGGCGGATGAATGTGGACAACGGCCCCAGCATCGGTGGTTCGGTATACCGCCGTGTGAATTGTGGTCTCAGCCGAGGGTTTCCGCTGCTGATTCGGCGTCGGCGCGGAATCAGCAATGCGGACGGTCACCATATCCGCGCTGGTCAATTCGCCCTTGGACAAACCGCTGCCGGTGATCACCGCGGTATCGCCGGTCCGCACCGAGATATTGCCCGCCGTGCCCGGCATCCAGCCCCGCCCATACAACTCGCGGGCTACCTCGGCGATGGCCGCACCTTCGGTGTTCGCGCCATACACGACACCCATCTCGGTGACAACCGCCGTCACCAACTCCGCAGGCGTCACATCGAAGGCCGGATTGAACACCTCGGTACCGACGGGAGCCGTTGTGACACCACCGAATCCGGTCACCTCGGCCGCGGCCCGCTGTTCGACGACGATATCGGCACCGGTCGCCATCTTCGGATCACGCGTCGACTCGGGTGCGACCACAATGAACGGAATGCCATGGTGATGGGCCGCGATCGCGAGCCCGTAGGTGCCGATCTTGTTCGCGACATCGCCATTGGCGCTCACCCGGTCCGCGCCGACCAGCACACAGTCGACCTGACCGGTCGCCATCGCCCAGGCAGCGGCCGAATCGATGGTGAGCCGATGCGGTATACCAGCCTCGGCCAGCTCCCAGGCCGTCAGCCGGGCACCCTGCAATAGCGGTCGGGTCTCGTCGACCAGGACGTTCTCGATCGCACCGCGCTCCGACAGCACCCGCATCGCCCCGATTGCGGTGCCGAAGGCGCTGGTCGCCAGCCGCCCCGTGTTGCAGTGCGTGAGCACCCGCAGCGGCCGGTCCGGGCACAGCCGCTGCACGAGATCGGCGGCATGGGTGGCGGCGGCCCGGTTGACCCTGCCGTCTTCGGCCAGCATGGCCAGGGTTTCAGCGAGTACCGCATCCGCACCCAACGGCACCTTGGTCAGTACCCGCCGCACACCCCAGGCCAGATTGACCGCGGTGGGCCGGGCGTCCGCGATCCGCGCGGCATCCGCCTCGGCGCGCGCCACATCTACGACACCATCGGTGGTATGCGCGGCGGTGGCGATGACCACGCCGAACGCACCGGCGATGCCGATCGCGGGGGCACCGCGGATGGCCAGTGTCTTGATCGCGTCGATGACCTGGTCGACCGTGCTGAGCCGCAGCTCGCGCACCTCGTGCGGCAGTTCGCGCTGGTCGATGGTGACCAGCGCACCGTCGTCCCAGATCAGGGAACTGTCGTCCATCAGGTGCGTCCTTCGGTCGTGCGGAGTGGGGTGTTGTCCCTGGTCAACGGTATCGGACGGGCGGTGCCGCCGGAAATCCGAGTCGTCGGAGCAGCTGGCTCATTCCGCGATGAACTCCGCCTCGCGCTCGACCGCGTCGATGGTCTGCCGGCGCACCTGGATCGGGCCGGGGGTGTAGGTGATCGCGCGCAGGTCGCCGGTGAAGCGGAAGGCGCCGCGGCGTTCGCGCAGCTCCCAGGAGACCGGGCCGCGGGCATCGACGCCGACGGAGATACCGGTCCACGGTGACATGCCGACGAGTTGCACCTGATCGCGCAATTCCGGACCGGGTACGCCATCGATCTCGATGACGAAATCCGAGCGCAACCGGGGACGCACGATGGCGCGCACTGTGATCCGCTGGACACCCGCCGCGAGCGGCTCGCTCGTCACGGCGTTGTAGACGCCATAGCTGTTGAGCCCGAATATGACTCGGCCGTTCTCGAGGTAGAGCACATAGCCGCCGAGCGGATCACCGTGCGCGACGAGCACACCCTCGTCACCGGGGTGGTACCCGCCGATTTCGGCTTCGATCGTGAAGTCGCGGTAGGCGATCAGTCGCTGCGAGCGATAGCGCTCCAGAGTCGGTGTGCCCGGCAGCAGTCGTACCGGCGCGGAGAAGCGCCGCTCTTTCGGTCGGCGCTGTGCGAGATCCTGACGGGTGACAAGCGGAAAAACCGTATTCGCCCAGGCGGATTCGTCCCAAGCGGCGGCGAGTTCGGCGACTTTATCCGGGAACTGCTCCGAAAGATCGTGCAGTTCGGTCGGATCCGTGCGAACGTCGAACAGCTGCCACTGCGGCGCATCGATATCGGTGCCGGGCTCATAGAGCGAGAGCAGTTTCCAGCCGTCGCGGTAGAAGCCCCGATTGCCGACCATTTCCGAGTACTGCTCGGTGTGCTTGGAAATCGCCTGCGGATCGCGCAGCGTCTCGACCGCGGAAATGCCATCGAAATCCTTGGCGGGCAAGCCGTTACGCACACTCGGTCGCCGCAGCCCGGCCAGCTCCAGCAGGGTGGGCGCGAGATCGGTGACGTAGGTGTACTCGTGCCGGATGCCGTCATCGGCCGCGGTGCGCGGCAGTCCTCTCGGCCAGGACAGCAGGAATGGCACCCGTACCCCGCCCGCGAAGGTCTGGCCCTTGTAGAAGCGGAATGGCGTATTGGAGGCCTGGCCCCAGCCGCGCGGATAGTGCACACCCAGTTTCGCGGTGCCGATCAACTCCTCGTCATGCGGTACGTCACCGACCCAGTCCGGATCGGTGATATGGGCGAATTCGGCGAAATAGGTGCGGGTGCCCTCCGGTCCGCCCTCCGCGGTGCCGCCGTTATCCGAGGTGAACACAACGATGGTGTTGTCGAGTTCGCCCAATTGCTCGAGGGTGTCGAGGATGCGGCCCAGGCTCTGGTCGATGCTGTCGACCATGCCCGCGTAAACCTCCATATACCTGGCAAAGCGCCGTTGCTCCTCGGGCGTGAGCGAATCCCATTCCGCGGCTTCGTATCCCGGTTCGGTATTGTGCGGCTTCTGCTTTGTCCCTTCCGGGAAAAGGCCTGCGGCAAGCTGATCGGCGAAGCGGGTCTGTCGCAGTTTGTCCCAGCCCTCGCGGTAGCGGCCGCGGTACTTGGCCAGATCCTCCGGCTTGGCCTGCAACGGTCCGTGCATGGCGACATGGGCAAAATACAGGAAGAACGGTTTGGCTGCATCGTGTGCGCGCAGATCCTTGATATAGCTGATCGCCTTATCGGTCAGATCGTCGGTGAGGTAGTACCCCTCGGGATATTCCTCGATATCGACCACCGAGGAGTCCGAAACCAGCTGATTCGGATAGTAGAAGGAGTTCAGTCCTTCCAGCGAACCGTAGTAGCGGTCGAAGCCGCGCTGGGTCGGCCACGAATCCCGATGTGCCGCAGGGTTCATCGTGGCATCGCGGACCAGATGCCATTTGCCGACCGCATAGGTGGCATAGCCGTTGGCGCGCAGTATTTCCGGCAGGGTCAGCACATCGTCGGCGAGTTCCAGACGCAGACCGGGATATCCGGGATCGGCATTCGCGACGAAGCCGAAACCGGCACGGTGCGCATTGATTCCGGTCAGCAGCGAGGCGCGCGAGGGCGAGCACAGCGGGGTGGTGTGGTAATTGGTGAGCCGAAGACCATTGGCGGCCAGCCGATCCAGAGTCGGGGTCTCGATCTCGGAGCCGAACGGGCCGATATCGCTGTATCCCATGTCATCGATGAGCACCACGATGATGTTGGGCGCACCCTCGGGGGCGGTGGGCGGATAGGTCCATTCGGGTGTGGAGTCAGCGGTGGTGCGCCCGATGGCGCCGGTGAAACCTTCATAACCGCGAGCATGGGATCCGACAGGCATCATGGCAGTCAAAGCCGCCACCCGCCGAGGTCACCAGCCTTTGGCGCACCGTGCGCCTAAACGCTGACCGCATGGTGGGGCGGCTGTTAATTTCGCCAGCGTGTTCGCCGACCTACGCACCGATCATGGCGTCGCCTGCCTGTTCATCAGCCGCGACCGCGCGGTGGTCCACCAGGTCGCCGACCGCGTCGGGGTCCTACGCGAGGGCCTGTCGTCGAAACCGGCCCCGTCGCAGACGTATTCGCCGCTCCCCGCGTCGACTACACACGCCACCTCCTGAAGGCAGTCCGCAGCCCCGATTCCGCCGTCACCCGGCGCTACTGCGCCTGACCCCTCCACCCGAGTTCGCCGAACGTAGTCATGCGATGAGTGCGCACAATTCATGTGGCAAAAAGTAACTTTCCGGGGTGGGCGTCCTTGAGTGCAATTCGAGCCGCGTATGGGCGTTCGATGGGCACTTCGAATTTTATTGGTTGGTCGGCCGAAATGTATGACGCAAATAATGTGCCGGACGATACGGAACTCGGTCCTGGACCGGCCTGAATCGTTCGCAGTCGATCCCGGACGGGAAGCCGAAGTGGAACGAAGCGGGCCACGCACAGCCGGGCCGCCGGCCCACATGGAGGAACCGGCGGCCCGTTTCAGATCAGTGCTGTCCGGTTCGGCGCTGGTCAGCGCCTCGCCGCTCTGAACCCTGGCCTCGCTGATCGCTGTCGCGATCGCTGATCGGGCCGGATCGGTTCATGCCCTGGTCCTGGCGCTGCTGTTGCTGCTGCCGTTCCATCTGCTTGGGCATTTTCTTAGGCGTTTTCTTCGACTTTTCAGCCATCTCCACTCGGTCCTTTCCGAAGTGATGTTGTATTCGCCTAACCATCACACAATAGCGAGCGGACATCTTCAGTGGAAGAAGAAATCGATTCTTTACACCCGGAGCGGGAGGAATTCGACGAGGTCGTCGTCGGTGGCCTCGGCGGGCACGACGACCAGGCCGTCACGGTCGACGAGGCCGCCCAGATGGGTGGTGCGGATCTGCGGATCGCCCAGCCAACCGCCGTAGGGGGCCAGACGCGCCGGGACGATGCGGGGGACGGGTCCGGAGATCGCGCTCGCATTGCGCAGTGGCCCGACCAGTGGTCGCAGCCGATGGCTGCCGGTTCGGCCCTCGATGAGTGCGGGCGACAGCGCCATAAGTACGGCAACCGCCGCGAAGGGATTTCCTGGCAGGCCGAGAACAGTTGTACCGCTGGACAATTCGGCGACAATAGTGGAACCGCCCGGACGTAATTTCAAGCGGTGCACCAGGATTCGAGCCTCGGCGCGGGCGATCGCCGCGCGCAGCTGGTCTGCCGCGCCACCGCCGGTCGCACCGACGATTACCAGCAGATCGCAATCGTCCGCCGCACCGAGCACTTCGTCGAAGCCGCGCGGAGTATCGCGCAGGTGCACCTGATCGACCGCACGAATTCCGTACCCGGACAGCACATCCGGCAGAATCGGCCCGATCGAGTCGCGGGTCTGACCGGTCTGCAGCGGGCCGGTGCTGCGGATCTCGTCACCGGTCATGATGATGCGGGCCCGCACCGGGCCGCGCACCACCGCCTCGGTCACCTCCACACTGGCGGCGGCGGAAATCAGCCCGGCCGTGACCGGTGTGCCCTCGGGAGCGACGAGGTCGCCAGGGGCCCGGTCCTCGCCGCGGCGGCGGATATCGTCGCGCGCCGGGGAATCCTCATGCTGGTACAGCATTTCGTCATCCTCGATCCGCGCGAATTCGTCACGGAGCACCCGCGTGGTGCCGTCGGGCACATGTGCCCCGGTGGCGATCCGCACCGCCTCACCGGGCAGCAGCCCGACCGGCCGCCGACCGCCCGCGAAGCCGACATCACGCCGCAGACGCCACGGTCCGTCACCGGCTACCGCGTATCCGTCCATCGCGGAGACGTCGAAGCGTGGCAGCGATCCGACCGCCGTCAGCGGCGCGGCGAGCGCGGCGCCGCGCACCGAACCCAATTCGGCTCGGTACTCGGTGAGCCGAGAGATATTGGTGCGCAGGATATCCCGTGCCTCGTCCAGCGGCAGCGGCGTTGCGGAAACCGCAGCCGCAGATGCGGGACGATACTCACCGACGGCACCGGCGTCCCAAGCCATCCGGGCCGTTCGCACTTGCTCCTCGGTATCGCAATCGGCGATACCGGCCATGGTGACGGTGACCGTATCGGCCGGGATCAGCGCCTTCATCGGTTGATTGATCAGCGAATCCAGCCGCTGCAATGCAGCCGCCAGCGCCGTCCGTCGCCACACGCCGATCAGATACTGCGGCCGACCGGATTCGTCGGCCGCGAAGACCGCATCCGCACCGGATTCGGAGCCGTGCCGGATCAACTCCGTCACCGTCACCTGCGACAGGAACGGCAGATCCGCCGCGAGCACCACCACCAGCGGGGCGGCGGTCGGGCCGAGCGCGCGGAACCCGGCCCCCACCGCGGCGACCGGACCCGAACCCGGCGGCACCTCCCGCACCTGCACGATCCGCGCGTCCAATTCGGGCCGACGCGGTCCGACCACCACGGTCCGCGCACACCGCGCAACCGCGGCCAGGGCCGCATCGAGCATGGATCGACCGCCGATCACGATGGCGGGCTTATCAACGCCCCCCATGCGGCTGGCGCGTCCGCCCGCGAGCACGATCGCGTCGGCGGTGGTCACCGGTCAGCGCCTGGCGCGAGAGAGGGCATGGCCGACATGCTAATTCGTCGGGTGTACAGATCCGGGGAGGGCGGTCTGGTTCCAGCGGTCGCAGGTCTAAATCGTCGAATAGTCCGGGGCCGGTCGGCGCAGGCAGAA
The DNA here is from genome assembly GCF_044458825.1 of Nocardia sp. NPDC050412. Classification (NCBI taxonomy): domain Bacteria; kingdom Bacillati; phylum Actinomycetota; class Actinomycetes; order Mycobacteriales; family Nocardiaceae; genus Nocardia; species Nocardia sp. NPDC050412. Next base: position 169,286 of record NZ_JBITIJ010000013.1, on the reverse strand, counting down.
CTCGTTCGTCTCCGGATCGGCGAGCACCACCCCGGGCGCGCCGTCCGCATCGACCGGGGTCGCGCCGGCCGCACGTAGTCGGGCCACCTCGGCGGCCGGATCGTCGGTGGGGAAGGACGCCAGGTCCAGGCGCACTCGATTGCGGCCGCTCTTCACATTCGGTGTATGGACGAACTCCAGCCACGAACCGAGCCCCGTCGCCGAGCGCAGGCCGACCACCGGCGCGCCGCCGGAGGCGAGCGGCCAGCCGGAGGCAGTGGACCAGAACTCGGCCAGCCGCGCCGGATCGTGGGTATCGATCACGATGGCGGCGACCGCGCCGGTATCCACATACTCCTCGCGCGGCTCCAGCACGCAGAACTCGTTGCCCTCCGGATCGGCGAGCACCACCCACGGCACCGCGCCCTGGCCGATATCGACGTGACGAGCGCCGAGCGCCAGTGCGCGGTCGACTTGCACCCGCTGATGATCGAGCGAGCGACTGGCCAGATCCAGATGCATCCGGTTCTTGCTGTCCTTGGCGCGCGCGGTGGGCAAGAAGGTCAGGGCCAGATCGAGGCCCTCCGGATCCGGGGCCGCCACATCGACCTCGTCGGGGCGGTCGACCGTCACCGACCAACCCAGCAACTCGGCCCAGAAATTCGCGACGAACCGGGGCCGGTCTGCGTCGAAGACGACACACGCCAGGCGGGTGGACATGATTCAACGTTAACCGCCGATCGAGGGTGGCGGGGGCGTTTACGGGAGCGGAAAACGCGCGGCGCGCAGGTCCACTCGGCCCTCGCGGATCGGCACACCCTCGGCGGCCAGCAGGTGCAACTGCCGATCGGCCAGATGCGCGGCGGGCTTACCGCCCGCGCCTATCACCCGATGCCACGGCAGATCGGCGGAGTCGGTGCGCATGATCCAGCCGACCGTGCGCGGGGTGGACAATCCGGCCGCCGCGGCGATATCGCCGTAGGTGACCACCCGGCCCGGCGGCACGGCCGCGACCAGCGCGCGCACCCGTTCGACCTCGGCATCGGTGGTGGGCATTACAGGACCGATCGGATCAGCGCCGCGGTCTCGGCCGGGCGGGCCTGGGCGACCATGTGATCGCAGTCCCATTCGAGCACGGTCAGATTCGCGCCCATGTGCGCCGTGAGTGCGCCGCGGAACTCCGGAGTGACGAAGGGCGGCACCACCTTCATGGCCTGCACCAGGATCGTCGGCAGATCGACCGGCGGTAGCACATAATGCCTGGCCAGCTGACCCCAGTAGGAGTTGATGGCGGGCAGACTGATCCGCCAACCGACCCGGCCGTCGGCGGTTGGCATCAGATGTTCGGTGAGTTCGGCCTCGAGCAGGCGCGGCTGCACCTCGCCCCAGCCGGTCGCGATCTTGTCCTGGCGGGCGTGCTCGACCGTGTCGTAGTCCGGTGAGGCCAGGCTGGACAATGCGATATCCATCAGGCGCTCCGCCTCCAGCGCGATCGCCGAATCGAGCAGGATCAGCTTGCGCACCAGGTGCGGATGGTGGTGGGCGAGGTGCAGCGCGCAGGCGCCGCCGAAGGAGTGCGCGACGACGACCACCGGTTCGTCGGTCTCCGCGGTGAGCAGTTCGACCAGATCCTCGACGATGGTCTCGAAGTTCCACGGTGGCAATGCGGTCGAGCGCCCATGTCCGCGCAGGTCGGGGGCGATGAGGCGGACCTCGGGCAGATGTCGGGTGGCAAGCTCCTCCCAGCGTTTGCCGTGGCCGGTGACACCGTGCAGGGCCAGGACCTTCGGCCCGTCGTCAGGTCCGAACCGGTACACATTGAGAGGCGACACAGGTCTCATATTGGCGCATCTGGAAATCCGTCGCAGATCCAGGCGTTGTGTCCGACCTCACCGATCGGTGAATCGCCCGCGTGGCGTGTCGGAGGTGTCTGTTGCAATAGCCCGCGTGGTGCGATCGGATAGCGCGGTGCGACTTGTTCGCCGGAATGTGGCGGCACCCCCGGCTCGGACCTGGGGTGCCGATGTTCGCGCGCTGTTCGACGCCGTGGCGGCGGTCGGCCCGATTCGACCGGACTGGCGGCCGTGGCAGGTGCTCGGTGGACCGGGAACCGGCAAGACCGCACTGCTGATCGATCTGGCCGCCGAGCGCATCGCGGCGGGCGCGGATCCGGAATCGGTGCTGGTACTGACCCATTCGAAGCAGGCGGCGAGCACGGTGCGCGACGCCATTACCGCGCGGTTGACCGATCCGAACTCCGCCGAGGGCGGGGTGCCCGGCGCAACCAGGGAACCCCTGGTGCGCACATTGCATTCCTACGCTTTCTCGGTGCTACGCAGACATGCGAGCGCACACGGCAATCCGCCGCCGCGTTTGCTGACCGGTGCCGAGCAGGATGCCGAACTGCGCGAAATGCTGCGCGGCGACCTGATCGATATCGCGGCCGGGGCGAGCGGACTGTGGCCGCAACGACTACAACCAGCTCTGGGCCTCGGCGGATTCGCCGAACAGTTGCGCGATCTCATGCTGCGGGCCACCGAACGCGGACTCGGACCCGAGGATCTGGTGCGGCTCGGCCGCGAGCACGGTCGGCCGGAATGGGTGGCGGCGGGCAAATTCGCGGTCCGGTACGAGCAGTCGATGCTGCTGCGCTGGTCGGTCGGGGTGGAAGCACCCGAGGCGACCGCGCCCGCGCTGGATGCGGCCGAGCTCGTCGGAGCCGCACTGGATGCGCTGGCCGGTGATGCCGAACTTCTTGCCGCGGAACGCAATCGGATCCGATACCTGCTGGTCGACGATGCCCAACATCTGGATCCGCAGGCCGCACTGCTGGTGCGGGTGATGGGCACGGCCGCGCATACGGCGGTCGTGGCGGGCGATCCGGACCAGGGGGTATTCGCCTTCCGCGGCGCGGATTCGCGCTTCGTCGCGGACCTGGCCGCACCCGATGGACAGCGAATCATCCTGCGGGACAACCACCGATCCGGCGGCGCGGTGGAACTGGCCGTCGCGCGGATCGCGGCCAAGTTGCCCGGAAGTGCGCCACAACGCTTTTCGGCACCCGATCACACGGTGGCGCCGAAGGACGACGACACCGAGGTGCGCGTGCGGGTGCTGGCCACTCCCGCGAAGGAAGCAGCCCTGATCGCCGACCATTTGCGCCGCGCCCATCTCACCGATGGTGTGCCGTGGTCGCGCATGGCGGTGATCGTCCGCTCGGTGCCATTGTCACTGGCTCCGCTGCGCCGCGCCCTATTGGCGGCCGGAGTGCCCGTACAACAGCCCGCACTGGACGCGCCATTGGCCCGGCGTCGCGGCGCGGCCTGGATGCTGCTCGCATTGCGCGCGGTACTCGCGGAGGATGCGCAGCGTCGTGGGCGTCGGCGTGCGGCCGAGGCGATGTTCTCGGCCGAAGACGCATTGGATCTGCTGGCAGGGCCGCTCGGCGGTGCCGATCAAATAACTCTGCGTCGGTTGCGTCGTGGTATTCGGCGCAGTGTGCTGGAGTCCGCACGCAGCGAAGCCAAGGCCGCACAGGCGCGTGCGAGTTCCGTGACGGGCGATGAACCCGATTGGACCGCAGAGGGTTTCCCACCGGAGGAGGAAGCGTTTCCGCTGGAGCAGGAAGGCTTCGAGTCAAGAGCGGACAGCTCTGAACGGAACGTGACGACGTCCGAACGGAATATCAGCCGAGTCGAGCGGATTACCGACGATGCCGATTGGTACGGCATCGAGCCGGAATTCAGTAGCCGAGATTTGGAATGGCAGAGTGACCAGTCCGGATCGGACATCGACGATTCCGCTCCGGATAGTGATGACCCTGGACACGGGGGAGCAGTACATCGACGTGCAGATGTCTCCGAACGGGGCCGGGGCGAGTCCGAGTTGGCCGCAGAGGGCGCTGGGCGTGGCGTGGATGCCGCCGCCGAGCGAGGCGCTGATGACGCTGAACCGAGCACGAACCAGGCTGAACTGGGCGCACATGCCTCGGAGCGGGACATCGACCAGACCCGGCGGAGCATGGATGGCGCCGAGTGGGACGTCGACGATGCGGGGCGAAGTACGGATGGCGCTGAGCTGGGTGCGGGCGAGGCCGAACGGAACTCACTGCGAACCGATCGGGGAGACACAGTCGCTTCCGCACGGAGCAGCGGCGACCAGGAAGGGGACTCTTCGGCACCTGAACCGGACGACAGCGATTCGGAATGGCGCGGGTATGTCGATAAATCCTCGGCGGAGGTGTTGCGTGACCTGCTGGTCGGCCGCGCAGATCGCCGAATCGTGGAGCGGCTCACCGATGTCGAGGCGGCACCGCTGAAGCGGGTGTTCGACGCGCTCGATCGGGCAGTCAAGACTCGGCGGCGTGGTGCCGGTCTCGAGGATGTGCTGTGGGCGCTGTGGACCGGGTCGCGGTTGGAGCGCCGGTGGGTGGCGCAGTCCGAACGCGGTGGGGCGGCGGGTATGCAGGCCGATCGCGATCTGGATGCCGCCGTCGGATTATTCGATGCCGCAGCCGCTTATGTGGATCGACTGCCGCGCGCGAGCATTGAGGGTTTTGTCGAATTCCTTGTGCAGCAGGAGATTCCGCATGACACTCGATCGCTGACTGCGCCACGGGAGGCGGTCGCACTGCTCAGCGCGCACGCATCCGCGGGCCGGGAGTGGGATGTGGTCGCGGTTGCCGCTGTGCAGGAAGGTATTTGGCCGAATCCGCGCCCGCGCGGCACCCTGCTGCAGACCGAGGATCTGGTCGACCTCACTGCGGGCATTGTCGACGCGGGTGCGGTGGTGAGCCGGGCGGCCCCGATCATGGCCGAGGAGCGCAGACTGCTGCTGGTCGCGTGCAGCCGGGCTCGGCGCTCGCTACTGGTCACCGCCGTGGAGTCGGTGTCAGGCGAACGCGATCTTGTGCCGTCCCGATTCCTCGCTGAACTTCTCGGCCACGACGATGACAGCGAACCCGGCGCGCTTCCGGTCGCCGATCCGGGCCGCGCCCTGGTCATGCATGCGCTGGTGGCCGAATTGCGCGGTGTGGTCTGCGATTCCGAGGCCGAACCGGAACGCAGACGTCGCGCCGCCCACCAACTGGCCCGGCTGGCTCACGCCGGTGTGCCGGGTACGCATCCCGACGAATGGTATGGCACAGCCGATCTCAGTTCGTCGCGTTCGCTCTGGGATGACGACGACACCGCCGTCGCCCTGTCCCCGTCCACCGTCGAACTGCTGCGCACCTGCCCGCTGCGCTGGGCGCTGGAACGTCACGGCGGCACCGACGGCGATAACCCGCACGCCGTCAAGGGCAATCTGGTCCACACCCTCGTCCAGGCGCTGGCGGGCAAGGTGCCCGAATCGCAGGTCCGCGCCGCACTGGACAAGGCGTGGCAGGCCATCGATCCCGGCACCGGCTGGCATTCCCGCCAGGAACTGCGCCGTACCGAGGCCATGCTGGAGACCTTCATGGCCTGGGTGCGCAATACCCGGGGTGAATTGACCCAGGCCGGTGTGGAGGTCCCGGTCGACTGCGTACTGCCACCGCGCACGGAAGACGAACCCGCCGTGCGGATCCGCGGCCGAGTCGACCGACTGGAGCGCGATGCCTTCGGCCGGTTCGTCATCGTCGATGTGAAGACCGGGAAGTCGCCGGTCACCAAACAGGCCGCCGCCGACCACGCCCAGCTCGCCACCTATCAGGTGGCGGCCGCCGCGGGCGCACTCGACATCACCATTGCCGAGTCCACCTCCGAATCCGGCCGCGCGCAGGATGAATCTGCCGCAGGCGAATCGGGCCCGTACATCAGCGAGACCGGCTCTGGCGAACCGCTCGGCACCACAAGCGAACCCGGCGGTGCGCGGCTGGTCTACGTCGCCAAGCCCAGCAGCAAGGAGGGCGCCACGCAGCGCATGCAACCTCCGCTGGATGCCGAGGCGCTCGACAAATGGCGTGGCACGATTCATGATGCCGCTGCCGCAACCCAGGGCCCGAGCTACCTCGCCATGCGCAACGATGGCTGCAGGCACTGTTCGGTCGCGGGTAGCTGCCCCGTCCAGGACACCGGAAGGCAGGTGACCGACGAGTGAGCGTATCGCCGAACCGGCTCGCGGAGGCGCTCGGCCTGCCACCACCTACCGGGGAGCAGGCCGCGGTGATCGCGGCCCCACCGGGACCGACCCTGGTCGTCGCCGGTGCGGGTGCGGGCAAAACCGAGACCATGGCCGCCCGCGTGGTGTGGATGGTCGCCAACCGCTTGGTGCTGCCCGACGAGGTACTCGGCCTGACCTTCACCCGAAAAGCCGCCCAGCAGTTGACCTCCCGCATCCGCACCCGGCTGGCCCGGCTGGCCGGTTCACCGCTGCTGCGCGACATCGACACCGGTGGTGAGCTGCGCGCCCAACTTTCCGGCGCGGAACCCGAGATCAGCACCTACCACTCGTACGCGGGCCGCCTGCTCACCCAGCACGGCCTGCTGCTGCCGGTGGAACCCGCCGCGACGCTGCTGACCGAAACCCAGCTGTGGCAGCTCGCCCACCAGGTGGTCCGCAACTGGGACGGCGACCTCGACACCGACCGCACCCCGGTCTCGGTGACCGAGGCGGTTCTCGCGCTGTCCGGCCAACTCGCCGAACATCTGGTGGAACCCGAACAACTCGCCGAGGCCCACACCGAACTCGAAAAACTGGTCCACACCCTGCCCGCGGGGCCACGCCAACGCGGCGGACCGAGCCAGGCCCTGCAGAACATCGTCCAGGTGCAGCGCGAACGTGTCGCCCTGCTGCCCCTGGTCAAACAGCTCGCCGAGGCCTTACGCCGCCGCGGCGCACTGGATTTCGGTGCGCAGATGTCGCTGGCCGCCCGTCTCGCAGCCGAACATCCCGAAGTCGCCGACGCCGAACGCGCCCGCTTCCGCCTGGTCCTACTCGACGAATACCAGGACACCGGCCACGCCCAACGCATCCTGCTCGCCTCGCTTTTCGGCGGATTTTCTGCGCAACCGCAGGCCAGGCGCTCACCCAAGGCCACCGGCCCATCGAAGTCCACCGCTGACACCGGGGTCGACCGGCCCCCGTCGTCCCATACGCCGATCGACCCCGACGTTCGCCGGGAACCTCGCTCCGACGACGGTGAGTTCGATGCCGGTGGGGGCGAGTTCGGCTCCGAACGCGGTGCGTTCAATCCTGGCGGAAGCGACCCCGGCCCTTATCGGAGTGTGCCCGACGGTGGCGCAAGCGGCTCCGGCTCCCATCGGGCCGACTCCGAGGATCGCCGCAGTGACGGCGATGCGACGCGCGGGCGTCGGTCGGATGCCGAGCAAAGGGCAACCAGTCGTGGCGAACAGCGACTGGCGGTAACCGCGGTCGGCGATCCGATGCAGTCCATTTACGGCTGGCGCGGTGCGTCGGCAGCCAACTTGCCCAGGTTCGCCACCGATTTCCCGAGCGCTCCAGGCATTCCCGCGCCGATCCTGCCGCTACTGACCAGCTGGCGGAACCCGCCGGAGGCATTGGCTTTGGCGAATCTGGTCGCCGAGCCATTGCGTCGCAATGCCATCGATAGCGGCGGCGTAACCGTTGACGCACTGCGCGCGAAACCCGATGCCGAACCGGGCATTGTCGCACTGGCACTCACCGAAACCGTTGCCGACGAACGGAATTGGGTGGCCGTCCGGATCGCGGCGGAATGGTCGGCCAAACGCGAAGCAGGGGAGCCGTCGCCGACCTCGGCCGTACTGGTGCGTCGCAATGCCGATGCCGCCCCCCTTGCCGAAGCGCTACGCGAACAAGGCCTTCCGGTGGAAATCGTCGGCCTCGGCGGTCTGCTCGCCACCCCTGAGGTCGCCGATATCGTCGCGACGCTGCGGCTGATCGCCGAACCCGGTGCGGGCAGCGCCGCCATGCGCATACTCACCGGTGCCCGCTGGCGCGTCGGCGTCGCCGATCTCGCCGCACTCGCTCGCCGCGCCAGAGATCTGTCGATCGGCCGTCTGCACGGCAATGAAGTCAACGAGATCACCGATTCGACCGCACTGGCCGAGGCGCTGCGCGAGGTGGCTCCCGAACCGGCCGAACAGGCGGGCCTGGCCGATGCGATCGCCGATCCCGGTCCGCCGGAACAGTATTCGTTGTCCGGATTCAAACGCATCGTCGCATTGGGCCGAGAACTCGCCGCATTGCGCGAGCGCAGCGGTCAGCCGCTCGCCGAACTGGTCTCGGATGTGGAGCGCACCATCGGCGTCGGCGTGGAAACCCAGGCCCGCCGCGCCATGCTCGGCGCCGGTGCCGGACGCGAACATCTGGACGCCTTCGCCGAGGTAGTCGCCGGTTACGCCAGCGATTCAGGCGCCTCGCTCGGCGGCCTGCTCGCCTTCCTCGCCGCCGCCGAATCCGTCGAAAACGGCCTCGAACCGGGCGAAGTCGAGGTCGCACGGGATCGCGTCCAGGTGCTGACCGTGCACGCGGCCAAGGGGCTGGAATGGGAGATCGTCGCAGTACCGCATGTGACCCGCGGCGTCTTCCCTTCCGGTGCGGCCTCGGGCACCTGGCTCGGCGCGCTCGCCGAACTCCCAACCTCCCTGCGCGGTGACCGCAGACAGGACGATGCCGCCGAGGGCGTCCCCGTACTCGATCTCGCCGACCTCTACGACCGCGCCGATCTGGAACGAGCGATCAAGTCCCACAAGGAATCCCTGGACCGCCGCCGCATCGACGAAGACCGCCGCCTGTTCTACGTCGCTCTCACCAGAACCGAACGCGTCCTGTTCGTCTCCGCCCACCACTGGGCCGAAACCGGCACGACCTCGAAGGGGCCGTCGGATTTCCTCCTGGAACTCAAACTCGCCAGCGAAACCCCCGACAGCCCGGCCCATGGCGCGGTCACCATCGACCGCTGGGACGATGCCCCCGACGTCGACGCCGTCAACCCCTTCACCGATAACCCCGCAACCGCCGAATGGCCCCGCGACCCTCTCGGCAACCGCCGCGACCCCGTCGAACAGGGTGCGGCCCTTGTCCGCGCCGCCCTCGCCGAACTCGCGGCACAGCCCGCGGCGACGAATCGTGCGGGCCCGCCGGCAACCCGCGACAAGGCAAATGCCGCAGCCGATTTCGTGGACCGCGCGCCCCATGATCTCGACATGACACCGACTGTAGACCCTGCCACCGACAACTTGGCCGATCCGAGAACAACGGTCGACCATCCTGCCGCGGTCGCGCTGTCGGCCGATCCGTATGCCGACGTTCCCCCGCCCGACTACCCCGACGCACCCGCACCGTTCGACGACTACGAACCACCCGCGAGCGCCCCCGGTGCGCCGAATCCGTATGGCCAGCCCGAATTCCCGTCGCCCACACCCGACTTCGAGCCACCCCTCGACGACTTCGAGCCGCCGTCAGACGGCTTCGCGCGGACGCTCGACGACTTCGAGCCGCCGTCAGACGGCTTCGCGCGGACGCTCGACGACTTCGAGCCGCCGTCAGACGGCTTCGCGCGGACGCTCGACGACTTCGAGCCGCCGTCAGACAG
>NZ_JBITIJ010000013.1:0-159699 GCF_044458825.1 Nocardia sp. NPDC050412 | reverse complement strand
CGGACGTTCGACGACTTCGAGCCGCCGTCAGACAGCTTTGCACCGCCCTTCGACGACTTCGAGCCGCCGTCAGACAGCTTTGCACCGCCCTTCGACGACTTCGAGCCGCCGTCAGACAGCTTTGCACCGCCCTTCGACGACTTCGAGCCGCCGTCAGACGGCTTCGCGCCGCCGTTCGACAACTTCGAGCCCCCCCCGGACGAGTTCGGCTCGCCGACCTCCGAACCCGCACCGCCGCACGACCATTCCGCCGACCACGCGCCCGATCCCGCCGATCCCGACGGCTGGTCCGCCGACGTCGACGCCCTCCTCGCCGAATTCGAAGCCGACCAAGCCATCGCCCAGGAAGTCGAACTCCCCGGCCAGATCGCCGCAACCGCCCTCGTCGAAATGCGCGCCGACCCAACCCAACTCGCCGCTCGCCTGCGCCGCCCACTGCCCTTCCCGCCGAATCCACTGGCCCGCCGCGGCACCGCATTCCACGCCTGGGTGCAGCGCTGGTTCGCCGCCGACCGGCTGCTCGGCTTCGATGAACTTCCCGGCGCGGCCGACAACACTGCCGCCGACGCGGGCCTGGACACCGAGCTGGTCACCATGCAGGAGTCCTTCCTCAACTCGCCATGGGCCCATCGCAGCCCGCTCGAAGTGGAGATCCCCTTCGAAACCTCGATCGCTGGCACGGTCATCCGGGGCCGGATGGACGCGGTCTTCGCCGAACCCGGCGGCGGCTGGATCGTGGTCGACTGGAAAACCGGTGCCGAACCCGCAACCGCCGACGAGCCGGCGGTCGCCATGCAGCTGGCCGTCTACCGACTGGCCTGGGCCAGGCTTATGGCGGCGCGCGACCACGGCACCGAAGCGGAAATGCTCCAACGGATCGGCGCCGCATTCCATTACGTGCGCACCGGACGCACCATCGCGCCCGCCGAACTTCCCGGCCCGGACGAACTGGCCGAGCTGATCCGGAATGCGGCGCCGACGCCCCCGGAATGATCGGAGAGATTCACCAACCGTTCGCGTCGGGGTCAGGCGTGGCTGCCGGGACCCGGTAGGCTGCCGTGCGTGCCGGAGGGACAAGCAACGCCGGAGACGGCCGAGGCCGTGGCGAGTACAGGGGCGGGTGCCTGCGGTGTTCGGTGATCGCGCACGCAGTGTCGGACTGTCGAGTCGTCCGGATTTCGCGCTGGTCGGGGTGCTGCGTATTCCCGAAATCCAGAACAGCCCATGGGCTTCGCTGGTGCGCCGGGTGCTCTTCGCTATCGGCTTGCTGTTCGCCGCGGCGCTGGTGGTGTATTTCGGTCGCGCTGGGTACCACGACAATTCCGGTGACGAGCTGTCGTTCCTCGACGCCTTCTACTACGCGACGGTATCGCTGTCGACCACTGGTTACGGCGATATCGCGCCGGTGACCGCCGAGGCCAGGCTGGCCAATATCGTCATCATCACGCCGCTACGCGTGCTCTTCCTCATCGTGCTCGTCGGTACCACTATCGGCGTGCTCACCGAGCGCTCCCGGCAGGCATTCAAGATCCAGCGTTGGAGGCGCAGCGTGCGTAATCACACCGTGGTCGTCGGATACGGGACGAAGGGCCGCACCGCGATCGACGCCATGCTCGGCGACGGCGTACAGCCCGCCGATATCGTCGTGGTCGATACCGATGCGGTCGCGCTGGAGGGCGCGGCGAATGCGGGTCTGGTGACGGTGCACGGTTCGGCCACCCAATCCGATGTGCTCCGGTTGGCCGGTGTGCAGCGGGCCGCCTCGGTCGTGGTCGCCGCCAACCGGGACGACACCGCCGTCCTGGTGAGTCTCACGGCGCGCGAACTCAATAGGAGCGCCAAGATCGTGGTCGCCATCCGGGAGGCCGAGAACACCCACTTGCTGCGCCAGTCCGGTGCGGATTCGGTGGTCGTCTCCTCCGAGACCGCGGGCCGGTTGCTCGGCATCGCCACCACCACCCCGACCGTGGTGGAGATGATCGAGGATCTGCTGACCCCCGAACAGGGCTTCGCGGTCGCCGAACGCGATGTGGAACCGTCGGAGGTCGGCGGCTCCCCGCGCCATCTCGGCGATATCGTGCTCGGCGTGGTGCGCGGCGGTGAGTTGATCCGGGTCGGCGAGGCCGAGGTGGACGCGCTGGAAGCGACCGACAAGCTGCTCTACATCCGGCACGCAGGCCGGTAATACCGGCGCGATAGTCTCGGACCGTGGCCTCTGGATTTCAGCTCAATGGTGTTCCACTGCTTTCGCGTTCAGTGCTCGACCGGGCCGAGGAGATCCGGGCCGACGAACAGACGCTGAAGGAGGGCTGGGCCGAGGCCGAGTTGCTCCGTATCAACAAGCGCGGGCAGTTCCGCTTCGACGACGGTGCGCTGGTACTGGAACCGGCGATCGAACTGTCTGCCGAGCCGAATCCGGCCGCGGTGTTCCTCGGCATCCACGGCGGCAAACACGTGTGGGCCGTGCGTGATGCCGAACTGCAGGGCACGCTGACCGATCTGCGTGCCATGGCGGGCGGTCTCGACGATCTCACCGCCGACTTGCTCACCTCTGCCATGGCCCTGCTGAACTGGCATGACAAGGCCGGATTCAATGCCGCCGACGGCACGGCATCCACTGCGACCAAGGGCGGTTGGTCGCGGGTCACCGAGAACGGCCATGAGGAGTTCCCTCGGATCGATCCGGCCGTCATCTGCCTGATCCACGACGGCGGCGAGCGGGTTCTGCTGGCCCGCCAGCACACCTGGCCGAAGACGCTGTTCTCGCTGCTCGCCGGATTCGTGGAGGCAGGGGAGTCGTTGGAGCGATGCGTCGAGCGCGAGATGCGCGAGGAAGTCGGACTCGACGTGCGCGATATCACCTACCTGGGCAGTCAGCCGTGGCCGTTCCCGCGCTCGCTCATGCTTGGCTTCGCCGCCATCGCCGATCCCGATCAGCCGCTGATTTTTTCGGATGGCGAGATCGCCGAGGCCTACTGGTTCACTCGGGCCGAGGTGCGCGAGGCGCTGGCCGTCGGTGACTGGTCCGCCCAGAACCAGGGCGCACGGTTACTGCTGCCGGGCTCGATTTCCATCGCACGCACGATCGTGGAGTCCTGGGCCGCGCTCTGATCGAAGACATACGAAAGCTCCGTGCGGGCTACACGGTCCGCACGGAACGATCGCAGCCTGATCAGGCCAGCGCGGCCAATGCCTGTTTGACCGCGGCCAGCGACGGATTCGTCGCCGTTGACCCATCCGCGAACTTCACCGTCGGCACCACATGGTTGCCGCCGTTCACACTGCCGACGAATTCGGCCGATGCGGGATCGTCTTCGATATCGATCTCGACATAGCTGATGCCGGACTCGTCCAACTGCTTCTTCAGCCGTCGGCAGTAGCCGCACCAGGTGGTCGAGTACATCGTCAGAGCGGGAGTCACGTCAGTCACGGACGGTTCAACATTTGACGGCCTGATCCTGTTCCACCGGACTCAGAAACCGGGCTTGCACAGGGTTTAGTAAGCGCGCATACTAAATTCATGACAACGATCGCCACCGCACAGGCCACGTCGACCGCGGCGCCCGCCGCCTTCTTCGCCAAGTGGGCGGATATGGCCACCTGGCCGGAATGGAACAACGACACCGAATGGGTCCGTCTGGACGGGCCGTTCGCGCAGGGTGCCACCGGCGCTTTGAAGCCGAAGGGCGGTCCCAAGGTGCCGTTCATCGTCGAGCGGCTTTCCGAGAGCGAGTTCGTCGATGTCTCCAAGCTCATCGGCGCCCGCCTGATCTTCGACCACCAGGTCGCCACCGGCCCCGCGCGAACAACGGTGACGGTGACCGTCTCGATCGAGGGACCGCTGAGCTGGTTCTGGACCAAGGTGATGGGCGCGGACATCGCCGAATCGGTGGAGCCCGATCTGCGTGCGCTCGTCGCCGCAGCGGAGGCGGTGCTCGTATGAAGTACTGGCTGGGGGTGGTCTCCCGGGAACATGTGCGCCGCGGTGTCGAACTCGGCATCGCCCAGGTCAACCATGGCAAGCGGACGCCGCTCGAACGCATGCGTCCCGGCGATGGGTTCCTCTATTACTCGCCGCGCGAGGGTATGCGCAGCGGTGCGCAGATCCGATCCTTCACCGCTATCGGCACCATCGACGACCGGCCGGTCTGGCAGGCGGATCCGCAGGATGGTGGCTGCTTCCAGCCGTGGCGGCGCGCGGTGCACTATCGGACCGATGCTCGCGAGGCTCCCATCGACGAACTGCGCGGTGAACTGGATCTCACGAGTGCGCCGAATTGGGGAATGGTGCTGCGCCGTGGACTGGTCGAACTGACCGCGCACGATTTCGCCGTGATCGCACAGGCGATGATCGACGAACCAGTGGTCAAGGAGGCAGATGAGTGAGGACCGAGGCCTGCGCAGCCGATTCGCCGACGCGGACGAAAGTCCCGGCCTCTTGCTCTGGCAGGTGACCAACCGGTGGCAGGCCGCTCAGCGCGCGGCCCTCGCTTCCTACGACCTCACCCACGTGCAGTTCGTCCTACTGGCCGCGCTGACCTACCTCGCCGCGGGACGCGACGAACCGGTCATGCAACGCGATCTGGCCGCCCACGCCGCCACCGACCCGATGATGACCTCCCAGGTGTTGCGCGCACTCGAGCAGAAGGGGCTGCTCGAGCGACGTGACCATCCGCACGACCGCAGGGCCAAGGCCCTCGTACCCACCGAAGCCGGTGTGGCACTGGCGAATCGGGCGATAATCGCGGTCGAGAACTGTGACCACGAATTCTTCGCCCCGCTCGACGGCGATACGAGCGCGTTCGCCAGTGCACTGCGTCGCCTACGCGATCGCTAGCCGCGCGACCGAGCCCGCGAAACGGCGGAGTCCGATCCGGACCGGATCCCTTGCGCGACCACTTGTCGGCGGGCACTGCCATGATGTGTGTCGTGTCGGCAACCAGTACGAGCGAGCCCACCCGCCCGGAGTTGGACTCGCTGGACCCCGAACAAGCCGCGGCCGTCCGCGCGCCCCGGGGCCCGGTCTGTGTGCTCGCCGGTGCCGGTACCGGCAAAACCAGAACCATCACCCACCGCATCGCGCATCTGGTTTCCGCCGGACACGTCAAGGCCGACCAGGTGCTCGCGGTGACATTCACCGCGCGCGCGGCGGGGGAGATGCGCAACCGTCTGCGTGCGCTCGGTCTCGGCGGCGAGGCCAATCAGGTGCAGGCGCGCACCTTTCACGCGGCCGCGCTACGCCAGCTCAAATACTTCTGGCCGCAGATCGTCGGCGATGTGCCGTGGCAGTTGCTCGATCGCAAATTTCCGGTCGTGGCACAGGCCGCGCATCAGGCCGGATTGTCCTCGCACACCGAAGCCGTGCGCGATCTGCTCACCGAAATCGAATGGGCGAAGGCCACTCTCATCGCACCGGAAGACTATCCGGCGGCCGTGGCCAAACACCGCCGCGAGCCGCCGTATGACCCGATGCGGGTCGCGGCCGCCTACAGCGGCTACGAGAAGTTGAAGGCAACACCGGACGGACTACTGCTCGACTTCGACGATCTGCTGCTGCACACCGCCGCCGCGCTGGAGGACTACGCGTCGGTGGCCGACGAATTCCGCGGGCGCTACCGCAGTTTCGTGGTCGACGAGTATCAGGACGTCACGCCATTGCAGCAGCGGGTGCTCGACGCCTGGCTCGGCGACCGCGACGATTTGACCGTGGTCGGCGACGCGAATCAGACGATCTACTCCTTCACCGGTGCTACCCCGAGTTATCTGCTCGACTTCTCCCGCCGCTTTCCCGAGGCGACGGTGGTCCGGCTGGAACGCGACTATCGCTCGACGCCGCAGGTGGTCTCACTGGCCAACCGGGTGATCGGCGCCGCGCGCGGTCGCATCGCGGGCACCCGGCTGCAACTGGTCGGCCAGCGCGACGACGGCCCGGAACCGGTATTCGCCGAATTCGACGACGGTCCGGCCGAGGCTCATGCGGTCGCGCGGTCTATCAAGAAACTGGTCGCCGCGGGCACGCCCCCTGCCGAGATCGCGGTGCTCTATCGGATCAACGCGCAGTCCGAGGCCTATGAACAGGCGCTGACCGAACTCGGCATTCCCTACCAGGTCCGCGGTGGCGAGGGGTTTTTCGCCCGAAATGAGGTCAGGCAAGCCATATCCGCACTGCGCCAGGTAGCCGCTCGCGAGGATCTACCCGACCAGTCCCGCAGTGGTAAGGCCTTGGTTACCTTGGTGCGCGCCGCACTCGCGCCCGTCGGACTTACCGCAACCGAACCCGCGGGAGCCCAGGCGCGTGAGCGTTGGGAATCGTTGATGGCGCTGGTGCGCCTGACCGAAGAGTTGGTCGACCACGAGGACGCACTCGACCTGATCGGCTTGCTGCGCGAGTTGGCAGCACGCGCCGAGGCCAGGCACCCGCCCACCGTCCAGGGCGTAACCCTCGCATCGTTGCATGCGGCGAAGGGCTTGGAGTGGGATGCGGTATTCCTGGTCGGCGTCGCCGACGGCACGCTGCCGATCGCGCATGTGCTCGGCGACGACGGCTCGGTTGCCGATCAGGCGGCGCTCGAAGAGGAACGGCGACTGCTCTACGTGGGCGTGACCAGGGCACGCGAGTATCTGCAATTGTCCTGGGCGCTCTCGCGCGGCGGGGGCAGTAGGCGCACGCGCCGGCGCTCGCGATTCCTCAACGGCCTGGTGCCCGACGACTCGCCGGCCTCGCGAATCGCCGCACCTGTTGCCGACAGTGCCTCGAATGGTGCGCGCCCGACCTGTCGGGTATGTGCCAAACCGTTGATCGGCACCTACGCCACTATGCTCGGCCGCTGCCGCCGTTGCCCGGCCGAACTGGACGCCGAGCTACTCGCGGCGCTACAGGCGTGGCGCGAGGAGAAAGCGCAGGATCTGCGGGTGCGCGAGTTCGTGATCTTCACCGACACGACACTCACCGCGATCGCCGAGCAACTGCCCGCCGATGACAACGCACTCGCCGCCATACCCGGAATCGGGGCGAAGAAGCTCGAGCAGTACGGGGCCGAGGTGTTGTCGATAGTGGCATCACGGCTGCGGTCAAGCCCACAAAACCGCAGGTAGAAAATAGGTTGTCGCAATGAGCGGCAACACATATGGTGGGATTCACGCACCGGGAGGTCATCTCGGCGCGCAGAGTTACCGACACGAGTACAGGAGGGAGGCAGACCGATGAATGGCAATACGAACTTCAGCGCCACTGGCGTTGCGGTGAATGCTGCGCCCGTCATGTCGGCCTCCCGGGGGATCCTCGCTGCTTTGCAGGGGATCGGTCTGTCCGGTGTCGGCGTATTCGGGGATCAAGGCAAAGCCATGAGCATGCATTCCCCGAGTCGCGTCGTCATTCAGGACAAGCCCAGCGCGGGCTGGCACCCGGCCTCTGCCATTACGGCAGAAGCTGGCGTCTTCGCAGCTGAGGCCGGATATGCACCGGCAGATCTGCGGGCAGCACGCCTCCGCCGCACCGCACACCCAGCGACCGTGATCAGGATTCGACAGAGATGTCGAACTAGGTAGGGAACACCCCCCGACCTCCTGGCCACGGATCGCCCGAAGCGAAACCGTGGCCAGTATTTTTTACCGGCCCTTCAGCCACCACCGGCCTCGGTTTCGCGGAACGAACGAACGTACCGCTGCAAACGAGCTGAAGGAGAACGACGTGTTCACCGCAGAGAGGCCACAAGCCACTACTGACGTGACATGCCGAACCGTGGCACGGCCCACCCGCCCCCGGGAGGTCACAAAGGTCCTGCCTTGTCGAGCCGGAGACCCCGATCTCTGGTTCGCCGAGAGCCCGGTCCAGTTGGAGCAGGCCAAGGCGCTGTGTGCGTCTTGCCCGATCCGAAAGGGCTGCCTGACCGCAGCCATGGATCGGGGCGAGCCGTGGGGTGTCTGGGGCGGTGAGATCTTCGACCAGGGTGTCGTGATCGCCCGCAAGCGCCCGCGTGGACGTCCACGCAAGGTCGCGATCTCGGCATGAGATCTGTGATTCCCCTCCCTCCGGTCGCTGAGGCCTATCCGGTTACGGGCAGGGCCCAGGAACGAGAAAGCAAACAAGCCGCTCACCGTAAGATCCGGTGGGCGGCTCGTTTGCGTTCTCGGCCAATCTCTTTCGAGTTTTCAGCTAGCGGAGCGCTCCTCGCGGAAGCCCGGCATCCAGGCCCGCACCAGTTGCATGAACGGCAGTTCCGCATCGAGCTGGGCCAGGATGCCGACCGAACCGCCGAGCACACGGAAGATCATCACGTACTGCGCGGGCAACTGCAGTGCCCGCGCGGTTTTCATATCCGGACTGCCGATCTCGGAGGCCTTACCTGCCACCCGCTGCATCCACTTGCGGGTGAAGTGGAACGAATCGGTCTGGATCGGGTCGGTGAACGGCCGCAGGTAGTCGGCGATTTCCTTATCGGTAACGGTCCGCCCCGGAATCACCCACCCGCTGTCGTACATGAGCTCGACCAATTCATCGAAGCGTTCGTCCAGTTCGAGGGCCAGCATCCGGCCGAGGACCTCCGGGAACCCGTCCGGCATGGGCGCGCAGGCGCCGAAATCGATGACGGCCAGTTTGCCGTCGGGCAGCATCATGAAGTTGCCGGGATGCGGATCGGCGTGCAGCAGACCGACGGTCTCCGGCGAGGAGAAGTGGAATTTGCCCATCAGTCCGGCGACCCGGTTGCGCAGCGCACGCGTGCCCTCCGGATCTTCGACCCCCTGCTTGATGATCTGTGAGACCGGGATGCCGTTCAGCCATTCGGTCACGATCACCTTCGGCGCGCTGGCCACCACCTTCGGCACCACGATCTCCGGATGTCCGTCGAAGGCCTTGGCGAAGGCGCGCTGATTGGCGGCCTCGTTGCGGTAGTCGAGTTCCTCCTCGGTGCGATCGGTGATCTCGGCCAGCAGTGGCTTCACATCCGCGCCCGGGATCACCGAGGCGATCAGACCGGTCATCCGCGACAGTGTCTTGAGGTCGGCGCGCAGCGCCTCGTCGGCGCCCGGATACTGCACCTTCACCGCGACGGCCCGGCCGTCCGACCACACCGCCTTGTGCACCTGGCCGATGCTCGCCGATGCGGCCGGGGTGTCGTCGAAGGATTTGAATCGCTGCCGCCACTGGGTGCCGAGCTGCTGGTCCAGGACCCGGTGTACGGTCTCGGCGGGCATCGGCGGCGCGGCGGCCTGCAGTTTGGTGAGTGCCTCGCGGTAGTGTTCGCCGAATTCCTCGGGTACCGCGGCCTCCATGACGCTCAGCGCCTGACCGAACTTCATCGCGCCACCCTTGAGCTCACCGAGCACGGTGAACAACTGCTCGGCGGCCTTCTGGTTCAACTGGGCGTTGATCTCCCCCTTATCGCCACCGGCCAGCTTCTTACCGAACCCGACGGCGGCTCGTCCGGCGATACCCAGCGGAATCTTGGCTAACTTGGCATTGCGGGACGAGCGACGGCGCACGATCTCAGACACGTAACCCATCATGGCGGACAGACCCGTGCGATCGCCACGACAATCTTGATGTCTTTGCTTGGCGGCCTGTAAGAATTGACACTCTCATCCGGCGGGAGCAGCGAAAATACGGCGGCATCCGCAGCCGTCGTGCTGCGGCCATTCCCGGCGCGAGATCCGGTGCGTATCGAGTTCGAGTTCGATCGTGGCGTTCATCGTGTCGAGCTGACGCTCGGGAGAACAGAGCATGATCGCCTCGAGTTCGCCGAGCAGCAATGCCGCCGTCGCCAGGATTCCGGCCGGTGAGGCGTGCCCGACCCGGCCGAGCAATTGGCTCGCCAACTGCGGCCACTCCGGGTCGTACTCGCAGCGGGTCAGATCGAGACAGCGCAGGCAGCTCGTCAGACCGGGAAACACCAGCGGCCCGACCACGCCCTTGCCGTCGCGAATGCGCACCTGCAGATGTGGAATCCCGTGCAGCACCAGCTCATTGGCCAGGCGCGGTTCGATGACGAGCGCATCGGCCAGCACCACGAGCTCACCGTGCCAATCCAGCACCGAATCGTCGGGGCGGTAACCGCGCGAGCGGATCGGCCGCAGCCCGAGCCGCCGTAACCCGGCCGCGACCGCATCCGATAGCGGCCCGAGCCCGTGCACCCGCACCGAACGCACCCGCCCCAACCGCGGATCCGGATGCAGCAGCAGGCCCGCGTCATCGATGCGATTCAGCAGCTCCGTTGCGTCCGCGGGTTCGATCCCACATTCCTCGGCCCGCCAGATGACCTGCGGGCGACTGTGCATACCGTCCAGCAGCCGCAGGAATGCCAGCACGGTGTCGGTATCCAATGCGGTCCGATCCAGTAGCAGCGCACGCTCTGGATCCCACCCCAATTGCACGACCCCGGACGACCGAACCAACACGGTCACCCGCGGCGCCAGCATCGGCCCGCCCATCCGCCTCGTCGTCATGGCAGCAGTATGCGGATGGGGCTATCGACGAATCAGCGCGAATCCTGCGGTAGTCCACAGGAATTCGCGTTTATCAACAGGACACCTCTCAGGACGCGTCGGTGTCCTTGCCGAGGTCCGGCCCGGATTCGCCGTCACCCTTGGCGGCCTCGCGTTCGGCCTTTTCGCGTGCCTCGGTTTCGGCCAACTGGGTCAGTGGATCGTCGAAGGCGTCCACGCCGCCGCCGATCACCGAATCGATGAAGCCCGCGGGGGAGTCCAGATCATCGGAGTTCGGCAGCAGATCCGGATGCGCCCAGACGGCGTCCCTGGCGTCGATCCCCGCATCGGCGGTGAGCCGCCGCCACAGCGCCGCCGCCTCGCGCAGCTTGCGGGGCCGCAGCTCGAGTCCGACCAGCGTCGCGAAGGTCTGCTCGGCCGGACCACCGGTGGCGCGGCGGCGGATCAGCGTTTCGGCGAGTGCACCGGCACCCGGTAGACGGTCACCGATCGCCTCGGTGACCACGACCTGCACCCAGCCCTCGATCAGGGCGAGCAGCGTTTCCAGCCGCTCCAGGGCCTGCTTCTGTTCCGGGGTGGTCTGCGGTTCGAACGTGCCCTGGGACAGGATCTCCTCGAGTTTCGAGGGATCGGTCAGCGACATCGGGTCGATATTCTGGGCCGCCGACTCCAGTGCGGAGAAGTCCATCTTGATGCCGCGCGCATAGTCCTCGACCGCGCCGAGCACCTGCTGACGCAGCCACGGCACATGTCCGAACAGGCGCTGGTGGGCGGCTTCGCGGGCCGCGAGAAAGACCAGGATCTCGCTTTCGGGCTGCTCGAGTCCGGCGCTGAACTCCGAGATTGCCGCTGGCAGCAGCGCGGCGGTGCCGGTCGGGCCGAGCGGCAGCCCGATATCGGTGGAGGTCAGCACCTCCTTGGCGAGTTGGCCGAGCGCCTGCCCGAGCTGCGAGCCGAAGGCGAGCCCGCCCATCTGCCCGAGCATGCCGACCATCGGACCGGCGAATTCGCGTGCCTCCTCCGGCAACTGCGCGGTCCACATGCCGGAGATCTGTTCGGCCACCGGATCGCACAACCGCTTCCAGGTCGGCAGCGTTTCCTCGATCCAGTCGTTGGCGGTCCAGGCCGCGGTTCTGCTGGCGCCCGCGGGCAGCGTGGTAGCGCCGTCGAGCCACAGTTCGGCCAGATGCGCGGCATCGGCAACGGCCTTGACCGTGCTATCGGAGACCGGCGTCATACTCGCCCCGAGCTGCTGACGGGCCAACCGCTTGGCGACGTCGTAGTTGACCGGGCCGGATTGCGCCGAACTGGGCTGGCCCATCCCGCTGAGCATCTGGCCGAGTGACGTGAGCATCTGGCCGAGCTGGGCCGGATCGAAACCGCCCGCGCCCGCCCCGCCGAGGCCGAACGGATCGTTCGCCCCGGCACCGCTCGGCTCGTCGCCGCGCCTGCGGTCGTCGTCATCGCGGTTCGAGAATCCGAAGGGGAGGTCACTCATACTGCAAACCTTACGCGCGCGGTGTAGGGGGTCGATGTTCGCGCGGCGCGAAATCTCCGGCACGCGTACGCCGGTAAATACGCGCCTCGCACGACCGGGCGCGGCGGCGATCATTACTGTGGTCCAGGTGAATCGTCGGATCCTGACCCTGGTGGCCGCCCTGATCCCGGTGCTCGTCCTCGGCGTGGTGGGCAGCCTGCTCACTGTGCCCTTCGTCGCACTCGGGCCGGGACCCACGTTCAATACCCTCGGCTCGGTCGATGGCAAGCAGGTTGTCGACGTCCGCGGCGCCGAAGTAGACCCGGTGACCGGTCATCTGAATATGACAACGGTCTCGGTCCGCGACGGACTCAATATCTTCGAGGCGTTCGGATTCTGGGTCAGTGGTGAGCACGGACTGGTCCCGCGCGCCGAGGTATATCCGCCCGGTGTGCCGCGCGAGGAGATCGATAAGTCCAACCAGGAGGACTTCAAGGATTCCGAGGGCAATGCCGAGGTGGCGGCGCTGCACTTGCTGAACCTGCCGACGGTGGTGCTGGTGCGAAAGGTCTCCGACGACGGCCCGGCCAAAGAGACGCTTAAGGCGGGCGACGAACTGGTCAGCGTCAACGGCGCACCGATCGCCACGCCCAAGGATGTCGTCACCGCGGTGTCCTCGCAGGCGCCGGGCAGTCAGATCACCGTGACCTACCGTCGGGAGAACACCGAACAAACCGCGACCATCACCCTGGCCGCCCGCCCCGACGACGCAAACAAGGGCTACCTCGGCCTGACCCCGACCGAGGGCGCGCGCCCGCCCATGCGGGTCTCGTTCAACCTCGCCGATATCGGTGGACCGTCGGCCGGTCTCATGTTCAGCCTCGCGCTGATCGACAAGCTCACGCCCGGTGAACTCGACGGTGGCAAGTTCGTCGCCGGTACCGGAACCATTGATCAGGACGGCAAGGTCGGTCCGATCGGCGGCATCCAGTACAAGATGATGGCCGCGCGCGATGCGGGTGCGCAGACCTTCCTGGTCCCGGCGGCCAACTGCAATGAGGCAAAACAGCGTACGCCCGACGGACTGCGCCTGGTGAAGGTCGAAAACCTCAGCGGCGCAGTGCAATCACTCAACGACATCAACGCTGGTCGGGAGACCGTCTCCTGCGGCTGATCACTCCATCGTGTGGTGCAGTGCCTCGACCAGGTTGGGCGCCAGATTCGGATAGGTGCGCAGGTCGAGATCGCCGAAGTCGTCGGCATCGTCCTCGGGCTTGACCTGCAGCAGGCACAGCTCCGCGCCGGTGCGCAGTACCGCGGCGAACAGCCGGGCCGTGCGTCGCCCCGGATGGGTCTCGGCCGCGGCGCGCGCGGCGGCGTCGGCGGCCTCGTGATCGGCGAGTAGCGGGGTGAGCGCATCGTCGAGAGTGCTCTCGGCATCCGGCGGCAGCACGACGATCTCCTGGACGAGCACACAGCCGCTCACGGCATCGGGCCAGCTGGTGGTGGCGAGGAATTCGTCGAGCGCCATCGATCCGCCGGTGATGTCCGCCGGGAACGACTCCTGCGCAATGGGAGTGAGCTCGCTGCCCTGATCCAGCTGATCGAGCAATCCGGGCTCGGCCGCGACCAGATCGACGGTCGGCACCAGCGCGAACATCTGCGGCGGTCTGCCCCAGCCCTCGGCATCGACGAATTCCGCCACTTCACGGACGGAACGGGCGAGGACGAGTTCGGCGTGCAGGTCTGCGGTCACATCGATATCCAATCAAACACTCGGAATCGATAGCTCGGTGCGTGCGTAATCGCAGACCAATCGCAACCCACCGGTCTGTACCCTCTCAGATTCCGTAGAGTGGGCCGAAACGGTCCGCTTTGGACCACCTGCAACATCGGACTGCGGTGTCACGGCCGAGAACATCGGTGCGCGCGCCGCCGGACCTTGGAGAGTGGCATCGTGGGCATGCGGCCCCCCACCGGCTTACCTTCGTTGTCCCGACGCAGCCGAGTGCTGCTGGTGGCGGCCATCATTCTGGCGGCGCTGCTGCTGCTGGGACCGCGGCTGACCGACACCTATACGAACTGGTTGTGGTTCGGCGAGGTCGGTTTCCGCAACGTCTATCTCACCGTGCTGCGCACGCGGATCCTGTTGTTCATCGTCGTCGCGTTGTTCGTCGGTCTTGTCGTGTGGTTGGCGCTGCTGCTGGCGTACCGGACCAGGCCGGTATTCATACCGGTGGCGGGTCCGAACGATCCGATCGCGCGCTACCGCACCACCGTGATGAGCCGGCTCAAGTTGTTCGGGATCGGCATTCCGCTGGTGCTCGGCGTGCTCTCCGGTTTGGTGGCGCAGTCGAATTGGGTCACCGTGCAGTTGTTCCTCAATGGCGATTCGTTCGGCCAGAAGGATCCGCAGTTCGGCTTGGATGTCGGGTTCTACGCCTTCGACCTGCCGTTCTACCGGATGGTGCTGAACTGGTTGTTCGTCGCGGTGGTGATCGCATTCTTCGCCAGCCTGGTGACGCACTACGTCTTCGGTGGCCTGCGTCTGACCGGGCGCGAGGGCACGCTGACCAGGCCCGCGCGCATCCAGCTCGCGGTGATCGCCGGAATCTTCGTGCTGCTCAAGGCGATTGCCTACTGGTTCGACCGCTACGAGCTGCTGTCGAGCAGTCGTAAGGAGCCGACCTTCACCGGTGGCTCCTACACCGATATCAACGCGGTACTGCCCGCGAAGCTGATCCTGCTGTCCATCGCGGTGATCTGCGCGATCGCCTTCTTCGCCGGTATCGTGCTGCGCGATCTGCGGGTGCCCGCGATGGCGGCCGCGCTGCTCGTGCTCTCCTCGGTCCTGGTGGGCGCGGTGTGGCCGCTGGTGGTCGAGCAGTTCTCGGTGCGCCCGAACGCCGCCGACAAAGAGAGTGAATACATCGAACGCAATATCGCCGCGACCAGGCAGGCGTTCGGCATCACCTCGGACAAGATCGAGTACAAGGACTACAAGGGCGACAGTTCGAAGAGTCCGCTGGAAGTTCCGGTGGATGCGGCGACGATCGGCAATGCCCGCCTGCTCGACCCGAATATCCTGTCGCCCACGTTCACTCAGCTCAAGCAGCTGAAGAACTTCTATGGCTTCCCGGAGTCGCTGGACATCGACCGCTACAACCTCAACGGCGATATCCAGGACTACATTGTGGCCGCCCGTGAACTGCACCCGTCGGCGCTGAGCGGTAACCAGACCGACTGGATCAACAAGCACACCGTCTACACCCACGGCAACGGCTTCGTCGCGGCGCCCGCCAACCGGGTCAACCGGCCGCAGTACGAGGACCCCAATGCCAACACCGGCGGCAGTAGCGACAGCGGATATCCCATCTTCCTGGTCAGCGACCTGTTCAACTCGACCGACCAGCAGCAGATCAAGGTCGACCAGCCGCGCATCTACTACGGCGAGCTGATCTCGCAGTCCAATCCGGACTACGCGATCGTAGGCGCCTCCAACGGTCAGCACCCGCGCGAATACGATTCCGACACAGCGCAATTCACCTACAGCGGCAAGGGTGGCGTCTCGATCGGGAACTGGTTCAACCGGTTGGCCTTCGCGGCCAAGTACACCGAGCGCAATCTGCTGTTCTCCTCGGCCATCGGCGACGACTCCAAGATCATCTTCAACCGCAGCCCGCGCGAGCGGGTGCAGAAGGTGGCGCCCTGGCTGACCACCGACGGCAATGCCTATCCGGCGGTCGTCAACGGCCGGATCCAGTGGATCGTCGACGCGTACACCACGCTGGACAACTACCCGTACGCGCAGACCACCTCGCTGGAGGGGGCTGTCGAGGACAGCATCGATAAGAAGACCGGAAGGCTCTTGCCGCGCAAGGAGGTCAGCTACATCCGCAACTCGGTGAAGGCCACCGTCGACGCCTACGACGGCACGGTGACCCTCTACGAGGTGGACCCGACCGACCCGGTGCTCAAGGCCTGGCGCGGTGTGTTCCCTGGCGCGGTCAAGCCGGAGAGCGAGATCTCACCGGAACTGCGCGCGCACTTCCGCTATCCCGAGGATCTGTTCAAGGTGCAGCGCGAAATGCTGACCAAGTACCACGTGGACAATCCGCGAGAGTTCTTCACCAACAACGCTTTCTGGTCGGTGCCGAGCGATCCGACCACCGAGGGTGGCACCTTCAATCAGCCGCCGTACTACGTGCTGCTGGGTGATGCGTCGGCGAACAATAAGCCGGTATTCAATCTGACCAGCGCCATGGTCGGCTACAACCGGCAGTTCCTGTCCGCCTATATTTCGGTGCGCTCGGATCCGGACGGCTACGGCAAATTCACGATCTTGCAATTGCCGACCGATACGCAAACACAGGGTCCGCAACAAACGCAGAACAGTATGACGACGGCACCGGAAGTCTCCAGTCAGAAAACACTGCTGTCGAACTCGAACAAGATCAGATATGGCAATCTGCTGACATTGCCGATCGCGGACGGCGGAATCCTTTATGTGGAGCCGTTTTACAACGAGCGAAATACCGGCGCGGGCAGCTCCACCTTCCCGCAGCTGCTGCGGGTGCTGGTGAGTTATCGCGATGTGGCGGGCAGTGTCAAGGTCGGCTTCGCCTCCACCCTGGCCGATGCGCTGAACCAGGTGCTGCCGGGGACAGGTTCGCTGGCCACGCCGTTCGGCGGTGATCCCGCGAGCAGGCCGAAACCGGGTACCGCGCCACCGACGGATCACGGCGCCACGCCGCCGACGCAGGGCGCGACACCGCCGTCACAGGGCACCACGCCGCCGCCCGCGACTGGTTCCGGCGCCAAGGATGCCGCGGCCGCGGAGCTGAGTAAGAAGATCGAGAATGTGCGAAATGCCATGAAGTCCGGGAGCTTCCAGGACTTCGGCAAGGCACTGGAGGAACTGGACGCCGCGGTGAAGGCGTATCAGGACGCCGGTCGCTGATCCGACGAGAACGGCCCCGTCACCCGGAAATCCGGGTGACGGGGCCGTTCTCATTGACGTCGAACCGACGTCCACCTCGGCGCCGTTGCCGAGTGACGTCGGATTCCTACGTCAGCGACCGAACGAGTCGATCAGTGCACCGTTCTGGTCCAGCAGCTGCTGGTACTGGCCTTCGAGGCCGTTCTGCTTGGCCAGCTGGTAGCCCGCGGACCGGGCCTGCTCGATGGCGGACTTGACGCTGGAGACGGGGGCAGGGGCAGCCTCGGGAGCGGCGGGCTCCGGCTCGACGACAGCCGGTGCCGGGCTCGGCGCTGATTCTCCGGTGCGCAGGTACTGACCGCAGACCGGCCAGGCGCCCGCACCCTGGGTGGCGAGCACATTCTCGGCCACCCGGATCTGCTCGTCCTTGCTGGCGCTATTGGCGGAACCGTGGCCACCGTTGGCCGCCCAGGTGCTCTGCGAGAACTGCAGACCGCCGTAGTAGCCATTTCCGGTGTTGATACCCCAGTTGCCACCGCTTTCACACTGCGCGACGCCATCCCAATTGTGGGTCGGGGCGGCCGCTGCGGTGCCGGTGGAAAGACCGAACGGGACGGCAACGATTGCGCCGGTGACAGCGGCATAGCCGAGGGCGCGGGTGCTGAGCTTTCGGTGCTTCGACATGTTGTATTCCCTCCCTGCGCCCACCGCCCCCGGTAATGCAAAATGCCGAGTCCCTGTCCCCAGGTGTGTCGGGGATCCTCGGACCGCGGGACAGGGTCGCCGGTGTTCGGCGGTTCGAGTTCGAGCCCATCACGTTTGATCCGGGCCGTGGCTCGACGGTAACGAAGAAATCTCAGCAGATCACATCTTGATAACTTCCCCATTGTATGAAGCGAATAACGTGTATATCGATGTTTGCGCAGGTCGCAAATGCCATAAGAATGGATTCCGGTCGGTCGGTTATAGCACCGTTATGTGTTCGGGATCACTGCGAAATAGTGACTCAGGTCACGTTTGAAGCCCTTGGGTGAGTGGCCTGTTGCATTTGAAACGGCTTTCGCCGCTGCGCTCGCTCGGGTTCGGTGGATGGATTCGGTAGCTGCCCGCCGCCGCCCGTCGGAGCCGTCTGCGCAACCTCGCCCGACCTGCCCCGCCACGGGCTATCCGGCCCGGCTGACCAGGGTAAACCCCCTGGAAGATAAGCGATTTGCCTTCCGTGCATAGACGTGTGTAATGTTGTGTTTACCGACGCGGGGTGGAGCAGCTCGGTAGCTCGCTGGGCTCATAACCCAGAGGTCGCAGGTTCAAATCCTGTCCCCGCTACTAGGGAAACGGCCCGGAACTCAAATGTTCCGGGCCGTTTTTCATTTGGTGCTCGAGCGCGCGTTGGGAATCGTTGCAAGGCTCCTTATCCAGGGCCGATGACCGAGCCGAGGTCGGGGAGGATGCCGCACCGCGTCCGTGCGCTGGCGGATACACATATGTACGCGATGGCGACTTTGTCATGCCGCGGACGTGCCGCCATGCCTTGGCGAGTGCGAGTAGTTGGCGCAGTTCCGTGGTGAGGTCGCGTGCCCCCGGCTGGATTTGGTGCCGGCGCGTGAGCCGGCTAGCTCTCGGGGGGCGCCCGGCAGCTTTGGTGGCGATGGCATCGGCGATGCGGCGGGCATGGGTATGTGGGTCGTCGCCGGTGGCGGCGAGATCGTCGGGGCTGTCGCTGTAGCGCTCGAGATGTAGCAGGCTGTCGAGGATCTCGACCATCATGCGGTGCAGACGGATGGCTGGGTCTGTTCGGCCGTTGTGGTCGCGTCGCGTCTGCAGGACGATTTCGGGTACGGCTGCGGTGAGATCGGCCCACATCGGCCGCAGGCGGCGGCAGTATCGGCCGGTGCGGTCGCATCCGATGTGGGTGAGCAGGGTGCTGATCAGCGGCACGGTGATCGTGGCGGGAGCGGCGACGGCCGAGAGAAGGAAGCCGCCCCATGCTTCCCAGTGCATCTCGGGATCGAATGACGGTCGGCCTGTCATGAGACTGGTGATGGTCCCGAGCGGGTATCCGACCGCTATCGCCCCGAGGCCCGCTATGGTGCCCAGGACCGCTGTGTACAGTGCACGTTCCTGCCAGGTGGTGTCGCCTGCGGTGCGCATCTCGCGCACACTCACCCGGGCTAGGAGCAGGGCTGTAGCGCCGAGCGGCGGGGAGAACGCGAGACAGACCACGACAGCGGGCCAGCCGAGGGTTTGGTCGATCAACTGGTTGGCGTGGCGGGCGGGTGTGCCTGCGATCAGGATGACGGTGCTGGCGGTGATCGTGACGAGGTAGTAGCGCCGCTGCCTGCGCCATGTGTGGGCGGGGTCGGCGCCTGCCCACAACTTGGCGAGGCCGTAGATATTCGACATGGTCAACAGGGTTGCTCCCAGTGAGAGCTGTCGGGCGATGTTCACCACTTCGGTGTCGTCGCCGGGCAGTAGCCAGGCCAGTGACTGTTCGAACCAAGCGTCCCGTAACAGGTTTTCGGCGAGAGCGGCGGCGAGTCCGCGGTTGATGAGTCGGTCGACGGTGCTGTCGCGCAGCAGCCACCACCGACCGGCGAGCACCATCGTGAGGCCTGTCAGGACGGGCCAGGTGATCAGACCCGGGATCGGGGAGGTCATCTCATCGGTGCCGGTTTCGGAAGAACGTGGAGCGGAACCGGCTCGCTGACCGCTTCGGCAGCATCGCTTCGACCAGTAGCAGGTCGGCGAAGGTTTCGGCGGTGCGCTCGCGCTCACTGCCGTAGTCTTGGCGCCGAAGTACGCTGCGGATGGTTTCCAGCGACAGCGAGGGCATCAATTCGCGCAACGACAGATCAGCCACGGCGGCCCCGGGACCGCTCGCGGTCCCGTGGCCGAGGAGCATGTGACCGATCTCGTGGGCGATGATGTGATCGGCATGCCATTCGGAGTCGGCTCCGTACATGATCACGTCGTCGCTTTCCCGGGCAATCCACAGGCCACTTCCGGTGCCGCATCCGTTGCCCGAGAGTGCGCCGATGTCGATCGGGCACAACGTGATCGGCCGTCCCCGGTACTCTGCCACCCGCGCGATGTATTCCGTTATGTCCCATGGGTGGGGGATCGGTACCAGGCGACCCAGCTCCTCGAATCGCGCGGCGAGATCCTCCATTACGCCTTCCCTCGTTGATCACGTCACCCATGCCGATATTGCGGTGAGCGTAGTCGCTCATGCAGCATTGCCGCGAACGTGGCCCGGCGCTTCCGTCAGCACCACCAAAACTGTTGGTGTACGGGCAAAGCCGGGCCGCACCCCAGCTCCCGCACCAGTGAATCTCTGGCGGGTTCAGCGCTGCTGATCCGGGTCGGGTGATCGTCAAACCGCCGTGCGTCCCGAATCCTCGAGGTAGGCGACGATGGCGTTGGTGAGTCCACGCCGAGCCTTGTCGAGGTCGGAGTAGGTGCCGAGTTGGCGTTCGGAGTTGATGCCGCGCATGGCGCCTGGAATCAGCGCTGCGATCTCCTCGACGCGGTCGGGGTCCACGCCGAGGTCTGCGAAGGCGTTTTGGCAGGTTTCGAGCCAGCCGTGGCCCCAGGATGCGAGCTCGGCGGCGGTGCGCGGGTAGAGCTGTTCGAGTTCGGTGTGATCGCGCGGCAACGCGGCACGCAGATTTTCGATCGCACGGGAGTCAGGGGAGGTGAGTCCCGCGTAGAGGGTGTCGATGATGCCGGCGACTCGCTGACGAAGCGGTGCCGCGGTGTCGGTGAAGGTGAGCATTTCGGCTCGCCGCTCGGCGGTGTAGTGCAGCACGGCGGCCCAGAGCCCGTCGTTATCGCCGAACTGATATTTGACCGCACCCCAGGTGGCGCCGATCTCGCGGGCGATCTTGCTGGCCGACACTGCGCCGGGGTCTCCGGTGGCCAGCGAGCGCACCGCCGCTTTCAGCATGTTCTCCCGGGTGGCATCGCCACGGCGATTCGTGCGTCGCTCATAGCCATCCCGGTCGGTCACTTTCCAGATGTTAGCGGGCGGAGCGGATCCGGCCGCATTCGAATCCCTGCCCGCTGAGCCGCTTTTCATATTTTCACAGTACCCACTGTGATAATTTCACAGCGGTCACTGTGATCTGCCGGGAGAGGACAGCGAGATGGCGAAGCCGCCGCTATCGATGAAGCCGACGGGATGGTTCCAAGTCGCGTGGTCGGCCGAGGTCGGCGTCGGTGCGGTCCACCGGATGACGTATTTCGGCCAGGAGTTGGTGGCGTGGCGGGCACAGTCGGGTCTGCTGACGGTGATGGATGCGTACTGCGAGCATCTCGGCGCTCATCTCGGATTCGGTGGTCACGTCGAGGGCGAGGTCATCGAGTGCCCCTTTCATGGCTGGCAATGGAACCATGAGGGCCGCAACGTCTGCATTCCGTACGAGAAACATCCCAACCGGGGCAGGCGCATCCGCACCTATCCGGTCGTCGAGCGCAACGAATCTGTGTACATCTGGCACGACATCGACGGTCGCTCGCCCTACTTCGATGTGCCCGATGTGTTCGCCGGATTCGGCGACGACAGTGGCCCGGCCGACTACTATCCATCGGCCACCCTGTTCCGGGAACGACTGGAACTGCATCCGCAATACGTGCTCGAAAACGGTGTCGACTTCGCACATTTCAAGTTCGTGCACCAGACGCCGATCGTGCCGGTATTCACCCGGCACGACTTCGACGAACCGGTGTCCTACGTCGACTTCACGATCACCTTCGAAGGTGATGACGGACAGTCCATCGAGGATGTCAACAGTGGCGTCGAGGCGATCAATGGCGGACTCGGCGTCGCGGTGACCAAGAGTTGGGGAATGGTCGACAACCGGACCATCACGGCGGTCACCCCGGTCGACGACGGCACCTGCGATGTTCGCTTCAGCGTGTACATCGGCCGTCGGCCCAGCTCCGATCCGGCGCAGGCCGAGCGAAGAGCACAGGCGTTCGCCCAGGAGGTCATTCGCCAGTTCACCCAGGACGTGAATATCTGGCGGCACCAGCGCTACTCGGATCCACCGGCACTGTCCGGAAGTGAGTACGAGGGTTTCCACGCCATCCGCATCTGGGCCGAGCAGTTCTATCCAACGCACGAAAGCAGGCATTGATGAACGCCTCAACCAAGGCGCCGATCCGAGTGTTCCAGGTCGCCACCGGCAATGTCGGAACCGAGATGATCAAACGAATCGGCAACCATCCCGATCTCGAACTCATCGGATTGCATTGCTACACACCGGAGAAGATCGGCCGGGACGCCGGCGAGATCGCCGGTCTGGCACCGAACGGCGTCATCGCGACCGGCTCGGTCGAGGAGATCATCGCCGCCGCGCCCGACGTGCTCACCTTCCACGGCGTATTCCCCGACGAGGACCTCTACGTCCAGGTGCTCGAAGCGGGCATCGACATCGTTACCACCGCGGACTGGATTACGGGTTGGCATCGCGACACCAACCACCCGCACCCGTCGGGCAAGCCGGTTACACAGCTGCTGAGCGAGGCATGCGCCAAGGGCGGCTCGACCTTCTACGGCACCGGCATGAATCCGGGCCTGAACCAGATCCTCGGTGTGGTGTGCTCCGCCGACGTCGCCGAGATCGAGAGCATCATCACCCTCGAATCCGTCGACGTGTCGTGTCACCACTCGAAGGAGACCTGGATCGAGGTCGGCTACGGGTTACCGGTCGAGGATCCGAGCATCTCGGGCAAGCTGGAGAAATACACCAGTGTCTTCGCCGACAGCGTCTTGATGATGGCCGACTGCTTCGGTCTGGATCTAGACGGGGTCGAGTTCACATGTGAACTCGGCGCTTGCACCAAGGATATCGATCTGGGCTGGTACCGGCTGCCGAAGGGCTCGCTCGGCGGTAGTCACATCAAGTACCAGGGCATGGTCGACGGTGTTGCGAGGATCGAGACGCATCTGGAGTGGCAGATGACCCCGCACACCGACCCGAGCTGGAATATCAAGGGCTGCTACATAACTCAGATCAAGGGCGATCCGTGCATCTACAACAAGCACATGATTCTCCCGAAGCCCGGCGTCGACCTCTCCAATCCGGACAACTTCGCCTCGATCGGCATGACCGTCACCGGACTGCCCGCGCTCAATGCGATCGCGTCCGTGGTGGCTGCTCCGCCGGGACTGCTGACCAGTGCGGATCTCCCGCTGCGCGGATTCGCTGGTCGCTTCAAGAACTAGGAAACGGGGCGCGCCCACTCATTTCCCTTCTCAACTTATAACGCACCCGGGGGCTTGTGGCAAGACCCGGGTCGTGCTGCAGAATCGCTGGCCGAGGCCAGAACCTGCGGAGATGGGAAATAACCGAATGCATGTGACCGACACCGATGTGATCATCGTGGGTGCGGGCCCGACGGGGCTGATGCTGGCCGCCGAGTTGCGACTGGCCGGGGTGCGGCCGCTGGTATTGGAGCGGGCGCCGCACCCCCGAGACATCCCGAAAGCCGGTGGTATCGGCGGACAGATCCTGGAACTGCTGCGCTACCGCGGGCTGCTGGAACGCTGCGAAGCGGCCAACACCGATCCGATCCCGCCTCCCCGGTTCCCGTTCGGCGGTGTGCACGTGGACTTGACGCACCTGCCGGATCCGCCGCTGCACGCGCTGCCGCTCCCGCAGCATCGACTCGAGCGCGTGCTCGGTGAACGGGTCGGTGAACTCGGTGCGGCGATCCGCCGCGGACATGAAGTGGTCGCGGTGAGCCAGGACGACGCCACGGTGACCGCGCAGGTGCGCGGACCGGACGGGACGTACCAGGTGACCGCCCGATACCTGGTGGGCTGTGACGGCGGGCGCAGCCGGATCCGCGATATGGCGGGCATCGCATTTCCCGGTACCACGTATCCGGAGGTAAACCGGCTTGTTCAGGTCGCCGTGCACGATTCGGTGACCGTGCTCGACAATGGCGACCTCGACGTCCCGGGGTTCGGCAAGGTCCGCGCGGGTTTCACGCAAACAGAGCGCGGTATGTTCGCGAACGGGTCGACCACTCCCGGACTGCTCGGTCTATTCACCGCCGAAGACGAGTCCACCGAATACGACGACGACGAACCGATGACCCTGACCGAGTTCCAGGACAGCGTCCGCCGGGTACTCGGCGCGGATCTACCACTGGGAGAGCCGATTCGGCTGTCGCGCTTCACCTTCAAGGATCGGTTGGCCGAACGGTACCGTGCCGGGCGGATCCTGCTGGCCGGTGATGCGGCCCACCTGTTCCCGGCAACGGGTGTGGCGATCAATGCGGGCATGCTCGACACGGTCAACCTTGCCTGGAAACTGGCCGCCGACATCGACGGCTGGGCGCCGGAGGGACTGCTCGACACCTATCACGACGAACGTCACCTCGCCGGCGCGCGGACACTGCTGCACACCCGGGCCCAGGTGGCGCTGCGGCGCGGACAGGACGCGGCCGCCGAAGCGCTTCGGCAGGTCTTCCAGGAACTGCTCCTCGACGAGAAGCCATTGCGTCGCGTTGGAGCCCTCATCGCGGGCACCGACATCCGCTACCCGCTACCCAACGCCAACGAGCACGCCTTGACCGGCACCTTTGCGCCCGACCTTCCGCTCTACACCGACCAGGGCGCAACCAGCCTCGCGGAGCTCATGCACACCGCGCGGCCCATGCTGCTCGTCCTCGCCGATCGACCGGAACTCCTCGAGATCGCCCGAGACTGGCAACCCCGCATCGAAATCCACACCGCCCGAACCGATCACCGCCCAGCCGACGCCCTGCTGATTCGCCCCGACGCCCATATCGCCTGGGCGGCAACGGTCGAGGAACCCATCGATACCGCCGCGCCCGCGCTGCGAGAAGCGCTCGCCAGCTGGTTCGGCGCACCTGTCGAAACACCAGTGCCCGCCGGTCAGTCCCGCTGATCGGTCGTTGTTCCCGCCACTTCTCCCGCAGGTCCCTGCGGGAGAAGTGGCTGCGCGCCCAGAGGGTTCAGGCGTGTCCCTCACACAGTGCGCTGAGCGCGATCAAGGACGCCAGGCGGTGCAGGAGGGCGGTTTTCGTGTGCTCGGCGTCGATCGTGGAGGTTTCAGCGAGACTCCTCGGGACCCGCACCGAAGTGCCGTCACGATGGCCTGCGGGAAGCGTACGAAGTGGACGTTAGGTGAACAACTAGTATCGCAAAAGTGTTGCCACGCAACAATAGTTGCGTCATGCTGAGGGTATGGCCAGACGGTCGAAGAGGCGGCCGGTCGGGCCGAGGTGGGGATCCGAGGATCCAAAGGGGTGCTGTCCGCGCCCCGTCGTATCCCATGCAATTCGTTGGCGACGGCGTGTCGGCTGGGTGCTGGCCGTCATCTTCGTGCTGTTCGTCTTTCCCGGACTTGTCGGCGGGCTCGCCAGTGCGCAGTACCAGGCCGCCGCGACCGGCAGCAGTGTCTCCGAAATCGACGGCCTCAGCTGGATGCACATCCGCGATTCATTCGGGGTTCCGCTGGCGAACTACGCCTTTGCGACCGATCACGGCGGCGTGCTGGATCCGGGGTCGACGATCCTCTGGGCCATTCTGGGCTTCGAATTCATCGGCTATATCGCCATCGTGACGACCGCCATCTGGCTGATCGGCAATGCGCTGAGCTTCCAGTGGCTCAATATGTTCGGCTCGGCATTGACCGGCGTCGCGGACCGGCTGACCGGCCAGATCGCGACGCCGATGCTGCTGATCACCGCGGCGACGATCGGTGCTTTCTGCGTCGCCTGGTTCTGGATGCGTGGCTATCACGCCAAGGCAATGCTGCAGATCGTCACGATGCTCGGTGTCGCGGTGCTCGGGCCGGTATTCCTGGCCGAGCCGCTGGGCGATGTGCTGTCCTCGGACGGATTGCTCGCCAAGGGTAGGGATTTGGGAATTTCGGTGGCGGCCGGGCTCAACGGCAACAACAACCCGAATCCGAACCAACTGGTGACGACCATGCAGCGCGATCTGGCGGACAACTTCGCCCGCCGCCCGGTGCAGGTGTGGAATTTCGGCCATGTGGTCGACGAGCAACCGGCCTGCCGGTCGGCCTGGTCCGCCGGGATGACCGCTGGTGACGACGAACGGGTCCGCAAGGGTATGCAGGGCTGCGGTGATTCCGCCGCCTACGCCAAGGCCCAGAATCCGAGCATGGGGCAGGTCGGCACCGGTCTGATGTTGTTGATCTGTGGCGGCATCCTGTTGGTCTTCGCGGTGGTGCTCGGCATCCGGGTCATCAAGGCCGCGCTGGACGCGATCTATCACGGGTTCATGGCGATATTCGGTTTCGCCGCAGGCGGATTCGTCTACGGACCGACGCAGACCTTTCTGGTTCGCAATATCGTCGACGGCTTTGTCGCGGCGGGCCGGATGACGGCCTACACCATCTTCCTCGGCATCTATGTGCTGTTCATGGGCAATCTTTTCGCGCAGGCGAAGGGGCAGACCATGGCGGTGATCGTCATCGCGGGCACCGTCGAGATCGTCGCCATCTCCCAGCTCAAACGCCTGAGCCGCAGCCTCAGCCGGGGCAACGACTGGATCGCCAACCGGTTCGCGCTCGCCGTGCAGGGGTCTGGAGCGCGCCCTGGCGGTGGAGGCGGCGGGGGATCGGCACTCGGCATGGGTGATGCTCGGGCCGGCGGTTCGCTGCACGGCGGGCTGATGTCCGGGATGGGCATGCTGAACACGATCAATGCGTCACCCGCGACCGCGTGGCTCCTCGGGGCCACGGTGGGCCCGTTGAACCCGCTGGCGCGCAGGAAAAAGGGGATGGATCTCAACAACATCGCCGTCTCGCCGATGGTGCGGCAATTGCACGAGTACAACCACGCTGGCCGCGGAAACTGGCGGGTCAAGGCCGCCGGGCGGTTGACCGGAATAGACCGC
Source organism: Nocardia sp. NPDC050412 (assembly GCF_044458825.1). Taxonomy (NCBI): domain Bacteria; kingdom Bacillati; phylum Actinomycetota; class Actinomycetes; order Mycobacteriales; family Nocardiaceae; genus Nocardia; species Nocardia sp. NPDC050412. The sequence continues at coordinate 132,939 of NZ_JBITIJ010000013.1, read as the reverse complement.
GGAACCGGGTCCGCCCTGGGTGTCCAAAATATTCTGGACGGTCTGGGCGACAGTAAGGTCCCGGACGCGATGATCGCTCCGATTCTGCTGGCGATGGGTGCGACCGATCAGCAGGTGATCGATGCCCAGCGTGCGCTGGCCGTCCAGAAGGCCAGCATGAAAGACTACAACCCGAACGGCTTCGCGCCCCTACAGAAGGCGGTCGCTGCGGGGTATGCGGTGGAGAACCACCAAGGCATCGCCGCGCTGCCGGCATTCGCGGGGCAGGCCGTGGTCGCTGCGGACAACTTCGTGCGGCACTCCACTGCACCGATGAACCCGAACGCCGTAGATCACCAGTTCGTGCGGCGGGTCATGAATAGCGACGAACATCAGCTCAGAACCATCACCCCGGACGAATGGCGCAACGTCGGGCGCGATACTCGCCAACACATCGGACGGGAACTGGCGCTACAGCACCAGGAAGCGGCCACGAACTACTACCACAACCAGAACGACGCGAATCTTCTTCAGGCGTTGCAGCTGTCGAACCGCCAACTGGCCAACTTCAACAGCCTCGATCCGAATGGCGGACCCAACCCATGGTCTTCGTAGGCGGGCGTGTGGGCAGGCTGACAATATTCGTTAGGTGAAAGATCCGTGGTCCGGGCTCAGGATGCGGAACCTGATCTCACAGCAAGGGGAACCTATTCGCATAGCCCCGAAAACTGGTAGAAACCTGTGGGTTGAACGTGATTGCCCGGGGGCACTAGAACCAGACGGGCAGTCAGTTATGGTGACGGCCTATCGTTCGAGTACCCCGAATGATCGCGAGGCTCACCGTGCGGGACAGCGCTCCCACTACCTATCAGGAACTACGCGCCGTCCTGCAGCAGCGCTTACCGGAACTGGCCGAGGGCCAACAGCGCATAGCGCGGCTGGTATTGGACGATCCGGAAGGAACCGCATTCCGCAGCATCGGCCAGAGCGCCGAACTGGCGGGGGTGCACCGTTCCTCGCTGGTGCGCTTCGCGACCATGTTCGGCCTGCCCGGCTATCCGGGCCTGGTCGAACTCTGCCGCAGACAACTCGCCGCCGAGGCGTATCTGGTGCGTAGACCCGCCGACGCGCCGCCGCCGAGCTCGAACGACGAGTTCTTCACCGCGATAACCGAATACGACACGAACAATATGTCCCGTACCTTCGCGCGCATTGATCGCGGCGATTGGGACCGGGCGGTAGAGACGCTGGCGCATGCCTCGACCGTGCACGTCATCGGGCTGCGGCGCTGCCTGGCGATCGCATATGCCGCTACCTACCAGCTGCAGTTGGTGCGTCATCGGGTCCGCCAGCTCGGGGCGACTGCCCGGCTGCTGACCGACGAACTGCGCGATATCGAACCCGGCGACGCACTCATCGCGGTATCGATCCGGCGCTACAGCAGTGACACCGTGCGCGCGGTCGAGGCGGCGCGCCGCCGTGGCGCCACCACCATCGCCCTCACCGATGACGCGTCCTCCCCGCTGGCTCGCATCGCCGATGTGACCTTCTATGTCGGAACCGGTTCCCTCACCGTGCTGCGCTCGCTGACCGCCTTCAGCGGACTGGTGCACGCCCTGGTCACCGCCGTCGCACTGCGCCTGGAATCCGTCGGCACCGATAGCGACATCCTCGACGAGCAATTGCTCGAGTAGCCGCGCCGTTTGCCGGTGCCGTCCTCGGGTACCGCTTGGATATGACGCCCAGCCATGATCTCCGGGAGCTCGGATTGCCCGAAACGATCTCGGTGGCGCTGTTCGACCTCGACGGTGTATTGACCGATACCGCGGCGGTGCATCGGCGGGCGTGGAAGGCCGTCTTCGACGAGTTTCTGGCCGGACGGAGCCCCGGCCCATTCCAGCCGTTCACCGAATCGGACTATCTGGGCTATGTGGACGGCCGTTCGCGGGCGGACGGTATCCGTGAGTTCCTTAACTCGCGGGGGATCACGCTGCCGGAGGGCGAACCCGATGCGGCGGAGGGCGAGCCGACCGTACATGGCCTCGGCAATCGGAAGAATCGGCTGCTCCTGTCGTTCCTCGAACGCGACGGTGTACACGTCTTTCCGGGATCGCTGGCCTATTTGAAGGCGACGCGAGCGGCCGGATTGCGGACGGGTGTGGTGACCGCATCGGCGAATGCCCATGAGGTGTTGGCGGTCGCGGAGCTGACCCGGTTCGTCGATGTGTGCATCGACGGAGTCGAAATCGCCAGCCGCGGTCTGCGCGGCAAACCCGCGCCGGACGCATTTCTCGCGGCTGCGCAGGCGCTGGACGTCAAGCCGGAACAGGCGGCGGCGTTCGAGGATGCCATCGCCGGGGTGACGGCCGGTCGGGCCGGTGACTTCGGGTATGTGGTCGGCGTCGATCGAGTGCGCGATGGTACGCAGGCCGAGGCACTGCGTCGGGCCGGGGCGGATGTGGTCGTCACCGATCTGGCCGAGCTCGGGCCATCGCAATGACCGCCGACTGCCGTGGCTTCGAGATCGCGCCATGGCACTTGCGTTGGTGCGGACTGGATCTCGAGGCATTGCACCGAACCGAGTCGATCTTCGCGCTCTCCAACGGACACCTCGGGCTGCGCGGCACTTTTGAGGAGGGCGAGCCGGTCGGCAAGCCGGGCACCTACCTCAACGGGTTCTACGAGAAGCGCCAATTGCCTTATGCCGAAGCGGGATACGGCTATCCGGAGGAGGGGCAGACCGTCGTCAATGTGACCGACGGGAAGATCATTCGGCTGCTCGTCGAGGACGAGCCGATGGATATGCGTTACGGCGAGGCCGTCGAACACGAACGGGTACTGGATTTTCGGTCGGGTACGTTGCGGCGCACCACGGTCTGGACCTCGCCGACGGGTCGGTGCGTGCGAATCCGCTCGGAGCGACTGGTGTCGTTCACCGAACGCGCCCTGGCCGCGATCCGGTACGAGGTCGAACCGCTCGATGACGATCTCGAGCTGGTCATCCAATCGGATCTGCTCGCCAATGAACCGGTTCCGACCTCGCACGGTGATCCCCGGCTCGCGGCCGCACTGGATCACCCCTTGGTCGCGGACTTCTGCACCGCACGGGATTTCTCCGCGGTACTCGTCCACCACACCCGAAGATCCGGGTTGCGCATGGCTGCGGCCATGGACCACGAACTCGAGGTCGACGCGACGCCGCGGTGCACTGTGCACGCCGAGGAGGATATGGCCCGGTTGACGATCGCGGTCGATGTCGCCAAGGGGGAGCGCGTGCGATTGACGAAGTATCTCGGCTACGGATGGTCGAGTCGGCGCTCGGTACCGGCGCTGCGGGCCCAGGTCGAGGCGGCATTGGCCGCCGGCCTCGAGACCGGCTGGGATACGTTGCTGGCCCGGCAGCGCGCGTATCTGGACAACTTCTGGTCCACCGCCGATATCGAGATCGACGGGGATCCGGAACTGCAGCAGGCCGTCCGATTCGCGCTGTTCCATGTTTTACAGGCGGGCGCACGCGGTGAGACCCGCGCGATACCGTCCAAGGGGCTGACCGGGCCCGGCTATGACGGCCATTCATTTTGGGACACAGAGACTTTCGTATTGCCCGTATTGACCTATACGGTGCCGGTGGCCGCCGGCGACGCACTGCGGTGGCGGCACGCCACCCTCGACCGGGCTCGTCAGCGAGCACACGAACTCGGCCACACCGGAGCGATGTTCCCGTGGCGCTCCATCAATGGCGACGAGGGTTCCGGCTACTGGCCGACCGGCACCGCCGCGGTGCACGTCAATGCCGATATCGCCGATGCGGTGGTCCGATATCTCGCCGCGACCGGCGATAAGCATTTCGAAAGAGGATGCGGTGTCGAGTTATTGGTGGAGACCGCGCGCTCATGGGTGAGCCAGGGGCACTACGACACAGCTGGGAACTTCCGGATCGACGGCGTGACGGGTCCCGACGAATACTCCGCACTCGCCGATAACAACATCTATACGAATCTGATGGCACAGCGGAACCTCGATGAAGCCGCCGAAGCCTGTGTGCGCCAGCCGGATATAGCCGAGCAGTTGGATGTCGATGCGGAGGAGATCCGCGGCTGGCGCGACCGTGCCAAACGTATGTTCCTGCCCTATAACGAGAAACTCGGGGTGCACGAGCAATCCGAGGGTTTCACCGACCATGCCCGCTGGGACTTCGCCGCGACGCCGCCGGAGAAGTATCCGCTGATGCTGTATTACCCGTACTTCGATCTGTATCGCAAGCAGGTCGTCAAACAGGCCGACCTGACCTTGGCAATGTACTTGTGTCCCGACGCTTTCACCCCCGGGCAGAAGGCGCGCAACTTCGATTATTACGAGGCACTGACCGTCCGCGACTCATCGCTGTCGGCCGCTGGCCAGTCCGTTATGGCCGCCGAGGTCGGCCATCTCTCGCTCGCCTTCGACTATTTCGCCGAAGCCGCACTGACCGACCTGCACGATCTGCATCACAATGTCGCCAACGGCCTGCATATGGCCTCACTCGCCGGAGCATGGCTATGCTGTGTCTTCGGTTTCGGCGGCATGCGCGACCACCGTGGTGAATTAAGTTTCGCACCACGACTTCCCGCGAATATCGGGCGCTTGGCCTTCCGAATCATCTGGCGCGGCAGTGGCATAGCCGTCGAGATCACCCCCCATTCCGCGACTTATCGACTGCTGTCCGGAGATTCGGTCGTCCTGCGCCACCACGGTCGCGATACGACACTCAGCAAGGTCGCGGTGACGCTGCCGATCCCGCGGCAATCCGATCGACCCGAGCCATTGCTACCCAAGGGCCGGGCGCCATATCGGCGGGGGTAGCGGTACGAAGGAGCGGGCATGCCATCGTTCACCGAGTCCGAGTATTGGTTGGGCAGACTGGTTTTCCAGCACGGCCTGGCCGTCATCTATCTGATCGCCTTCGTGGCGGCGGCGCGGCAATTCCGAGCGCTCATCGGTGCGAAGGGGATGTTGCCGGTGCCCCGATTCGTCCGGCGGGTCGAATTTCGCCGGGCTCCCAGCATCTTCCATTTCCACTATTCGGATCGGTTCTTCGCTTCGATCGCCTGGTCCGGTGCGGCGCTGTCGGCCGCGGTGGTGGCCGGTGTGCTGCATCTGGTGCCGCTGTGGGTGGCGATGCTGCTGTGGGCGGTGTTGTGGGCGCTGTACCTGTCGATCGTGAATGTGGGGCAGGCGTGGTACGCGTTCGGGTGGGAGTCGTTGCTGCTGGAGGCCGGATTCCTGGCGATCTTCCTCGGCAATGATCGGGTCGCGCCGCCGGTGCTGGTGCTGTGGTTGGCGCGGTGGCTGCTGTTCCGGGTGGAGTTCGGCGCCGGTCTGATCAAGGTGCGTGGCGATACCTGCTGGCGCGATCTGACCTGCCTGTACTACCACCATGAGACCCAGCCGATGCCCGGCCCGCTGAGTTGGTTCTTCCATCGCCTGCCCAAACCGCTGCATCGAGTGGAGGTGGCGGCCAATCATTTCGCCCAACTCGTTGTGCCCTGGGGACTTTTCGCACCGCAACCGGTGGCGAGCGTGGCCGCCGCGTTCATCATCGTCACCCAACTGTGGCTGGTGCTGTCCGGCAATTTCGCCTGGTTGAACTGGGTGACGATTCTGTTGGCCACCACTGTGATCGATGTGCCTTCGGCGAAAGCGGTTCTGCCCGTGCCCGATCCGCCGTCGATGCCCGCGGCGGCGCCGTGGTTCGCGGGTCTGGTGATCGCGTGCACTGTTGTGGTGGTGCTGCTGAGCTACTGGCCCGCCCGCAATCTGATTTCGCGCCAGCAGCGCATGAATGCGTCCTTCAACCCACTACACCTGGTCAATACCTACGGTGCGTTCGGCAGTATCGGCCGAACCCGCGAGGAGGTGGTGTTCGAGGGCACCGACGAGGCGCAGATCACCGACCGGACACTGTGGCGGGAGTACGAGTTCAAGGGTAAGCCGGGGGATCCGCGGCGATGGCCACGGCAATGGGCTCCGTACCACCTGAGGCTGGACTGGCTGATGTGGTTCGCCGCGATCTCCCCCTCCTACGCCCGCAGCTGGCTGCTCGCCTTCGTCGAGCGACTGCTGCGCAACGACCCTGCGACCCTGCGGCTACTGCGCCGCTGTCCCTTCCATGATGCGCCGCCGACGTATGTGCGAGCGCGAATCTACCTGTACCGCTTCGCGACTCGGGACGAACTCCAGCACGAGCACACATTGTGGCGCCGCACCCTGGTCGGTGAGTATCTCCCGCCGATGGCGCTGAATCAGTAGTAGCCGCGGCCGGCCGCGCCGCCGGAGGCCGACCAGACCTCGGTGATCAGGCCGGAGGTGAAGCGCAGGATATCGGTGCCGCTCACGTCGACCTGCTCGCCATTCGGTCCGGTGAACGCCGAACCGTACGGCCTTGCCACGAATCCCGTTCGGGTGTCGTCTATTTCGACGACCGGCTCGCCCTGGGGTGTGAACCGGACCCCGGGACGCTGTTCGTGGAATTCGGCGATCCTGGCGGCGAAGGTCTGCGGGTCGTGGATATCGTCGTATTGGCTGGCGCCCGGCTGGGCGTAGCGCAGGGTGAATTCGGGGGCCATGATCTTGTCCGCGAGCGCCAAGTCGCCGTTCCACATCGCGGTCCATTCGTCGAACAGGGTGATGCCGAAGTCGCGCATCGTTACTCCTCGATAGTCTCATTGATACGGTCTCGATGGTATTAACTTATAGTCTCAGTGAGACGGTGTCAATGAGATGGAGAAGGCATGCCGGATCTCGGGCCGCAGGACCACATCGTGCTCGGGCTTATCGCCCGGCATGGACCGCTCACCCCCTATGAGTTGAAGGCCAAGGTCGAGGAGAGCATCGACTACTTCTGGCCGGTGCCGCATGCCCAGCTCTATCGAATTCCCGTGCGCCTGGCCGAGCAGGGGTTGCTCGATGAGGAGGCCGAGCAAGGCGGCCGGCGGCGTCGACTCTTCCATCTCACCGATGCGGGTCGGGCCGAACTGAAGCGCTGGCTCGCCGATCCACAGAGCCCGCCCGCCGAGACCCGCGATCCGGCACAGCTCAAGCTCTTCTTCGCCGATCTGGGCGCTGCGGGTGATGTGGTCGCCCTGGCGAACAGTGAGGCCGCCCAGCATCGTCGCCTCCTCGAGCAGTATCGATCGCTATACACCGATATCGACCCGAACGACAAGGTGCGCGCGGTGTCCCGTGCGCGCATCCTGCGCCTGGGCATCCTGCACGAACAGGCCTATGCCGAGTTCTGGGAAGGCCTCGCCGCCGACCTCGAATATCGGGACCAGCGGCGGAAGTAGTCAGCTGCGGCGGGCGCGCTTGACGAAGCGGACGCTGAGGGCGATCAGCGGGGTGAAGAAGATGATCGACAGGACCGGCGAGAGCCAGGCCATGGTGTGGATGGGCAGTTGATAGGCCAGCAGGATGCGGACGGTGGCTTCCGCGACGAGGCCGACGCCCCAGGCAATGGCCAGGGTGTTGAAGCCGCGGCGCTTGGCCGGGTTCGCCCGGTAGGACGCCTCGAATTCGGCGAGCTCGGCCGGTCCGGCGGCCGCGACTGCCTTGCGCGCGGACAGGTAGGTCAGCGGTTTGCCGACCACGGTGCTGATCAGGAAGGCGATACCGACGATCGCGGTGACCGCGGAATCCTTGACGATCATCATCCGGGGGTCGCCGCTGATCAGCGAACCGATCAGACCGAAGGCGAAGACGCCGAGCATGATCGCGGCGAACGGTTCGAGGCGCCGCGTTCGGATCGTCTCGATGAGCAGCACCGCGCCCGAGAACAGGGTGCCGGCGAGCAGACCGGTGAAGTCGCTGTAGCCGAGGCCGGTCAGCAGGAAGTACGCGCCGATCGGCACCGCGACATCGCGGGCGATCGAGGCCAGTGCGCGGATCGGGTTGAAGCGTGGCGCGGCGGTCGGCTCCGCCGCGGACGGTGCGGTGGTCGTCATTACGGGTGCTCCTGGCTGGTGAATTCGGCTGTGCACTACGCGAAATGACGTTACGGATCGACGGTGGGCGACAAATCTGCCAACCATCACGGGTCCGGCATGACAACTGTCATGTCGGACCGCCTACCGACGGAACTGTCGGATCGGCCTGCCTGCGAGCATACGCACGAAAAGCGCGGCAAAACGCAAGTGGCCCAGTGCCTCTCGTCTCGTGAAGGCGACCGACCACACCGTTCTCGTGCCCGCCGCGGGCAGTGGACGATTGTCGAATCGATCCGCCACCCAGTTCATGGTGGCCGGTGCGCCGATGAACAGCAGCGGCATATGCAGGCTGAGGCGGTCGCGCAGATAGCGCACATGCGCGCCGCGGACCGTGTAGCGGGCAACGTGCTGGTCGATATCGTCGACGGCGATGAGCTCGTCATTGACGCCCTGGATGACGAGCATCGGCATGGCGGGCGCATGCACGCCGGGACGGATATCGGCCATGATCTGCTGCAGGCCCGGTTCGGCGAGTAGATCGGCGAAGGTGCGGTGGCTGTAGTCGTCGACGTTCTTGCCCATCAACCGGAACAGCAGATGGAGTGTGGTGCGCGTTTCGGCATCGGTGAGCAGATCGAGGAATTCGGTCTTCACATGGGCGCGCAGGATGCGATCCAGATCCGCGTAGGCTCGGCGCAGTCCGGCCACGCACACCGTCGCGAAACCAGCGAAGAAGGTGCCGTTCAACCGCGCGAAGGCCGAACCGGGATCGCCGACCGGTGAGCCGGCGACCGCGCCGACGATATCGAGTTCGGGTGCGTATTCGGCCGCCAGTTCCGCCGTCCAGGCGGTGGCGAGGCCGCCGCCCGAATAACCCCACAGCGCAACGGGAGTCGCATCGGTCAGGCCGAGCGGGGCGAAGCGCAGGCTCGCGCGGATGGCGTCGAGGGATCGGTAGCCGGGTTCGCGTGGCACGCCGAAATGTCCGGTCAGCCCGCCGTGGTCGGGCACCGAGATCGCCCAGCCGCGGGCCAGTGCATAGGTGATGACGGGCAGTTCGATCTGCGGAATCGAGCCGAGCGCCCGCGCGCCCCGCCGCAACGCGTATGACGGCAGACATTTCGAGCTGACGCCGTCGATGGCGCACTGGAAAGAGACCAGCGGCCGCGGCTCGCGCGGGTCGGCACCCCATGGCAGCAGCACCGTGGTAACCGCCGCCTCCGCGGTGCCGTGCAAGTTGCTGGTGCGGTACAGCAGCTGCCAGGCCGAAAACTTCAGTGGCACACGGCCGAACAGTGCGAGCTCGACCGCACGCGTCCGCAGGATGGTGCCGGGGGCGAAGCGTGCGAAACCGGCCGGCGGCCGATAGAACCGATCCAGCTCCGGTTGTAGTGGCCGACCCGAACGAAACATTTCGGCAACCGGGTGTGCCGGTTCCCTTCCGGCGTCGGCCTGCACGCTCATTCCTGTACATCCTTTCGAAGGCGCACCGGCACAGTGTCTTATTTGAAATGACGCCGGAATACCGATACTCAACGTAGCAATGCGGGGAGGGAAAAATAATTGTCCAGAAACACAATTGAGGCGGGTGTTTTTCTCCTAACCGCTGTGTCGACGGTGACTGTCGTCACTCGGAGCGCAGTGGAACGCGCAGGTGAGCAGGGTCATGCTGAGATGAGTTGTCACTACACACGGACGAGAAGAATCCACGGAAATCTTGTCTTCAGAGACAAACCGAGCGATTACGAGATTCATCAGTAAATGGCTGGGTTGGGTAACGTGCAAGTCATGCCCGTGGTCCTGCCCCCGCTGTCCAAAGACGCCCCGATAATCGCCCGACTGGTTCGTCGGTTACCCGAAATCGCCGAACGCATGCTCGCGGCGGGCCTGGGCTCGACACCGCCGGCCGCGGATCTGCCGGACGGGCATTTCACCGACGAGGTGCTGCCCGCGATCGCCGGATGCGGCCAGGCCTTCCTGCGTGCGGTCCAGGAGCAGCGGGTGTTCACCGGGGCCGAGGTGATCGAATTCGTCGGTCCGGTGGCCGAGCGGCATGCCGAGGACCGAATTCCATTGGGGCTGTTGATGCATGCGGTACACGGCTCCGGTCAGGTGATCCTGCAGGAGGCGGCGACAGTGGCCACGCCGGAGGACATGCACGATCTGATCGCCTTCGGCGCTCGGCTGCTCGATCTGCTGCGGGATATCAATGTCGCCGTGGTGGAGGCGTATACCGATGTGGAGCAGTCGATCTACCATGCCGAACGCGAGGCGCGTCGGGCGCTGTGTTCGGCGCTGTTGCGTGGCCAGGCCGCGGAGGAACTGGCGGCACGCGCGGATGTCGTTCTCGCGGAACGTTATACCGTGCTCGCCATTCACATCCGGCCGGACGATCACCCGATCGTGGTCGCCGATCTGCTCACCCGTCGTCGAATCCGGGTGTTGCAACGGGCATTGGACGGGATCGCCGGAACCAAGGCGTTGAGCACATTCGACGGCACGACCGGAATCGCGCTGCTGCCCAGCGGATCCGATTCCAAGGAGTACGAGCGGCTGGCCGCCGAACTCACCGAACAGTTCGGTGTCGATGTCTTCCTCGCCGAACGTCGCGCGGTCGAGCGGGAGCTGCTGCCGCATGCGGTACAGGAGGCGACCGATCTGGCCGAACTGGCCCGCCTGCTCAACCGGCCGAGCGGACTGTACGACCTGGATGATCTACTACTCGAGTATCAGCTGACCCGTCCGGGTCCGGCCCGGGACCGGCTTGCCGACCGCATTGCCCCGCTGCTGTTGCGCTCGCATCTGTTCGAGGCGCTGGAGGCGCATCTGCGGCACGGATCCGATCGCAAGGCGGCTGCGGCCGAGGTGCACGTGCACCCCAATACCTTCAGCTATCGGCTCAAGCGCATCGCCGAACTCACCGGTATCGATCCGAGTGAGCCCAACGGTTCGCGGTTACTGGCGGCGGCGCTCATGGTGCATCGGTTCTATCCGGTCGGTGAGGCGGCGGAGGTCGTCGAGGGGGACCGATTGCCGGGATGAACCGAGTACCGCGCTGATCCGTGAGGTGAGGGAGATACTTGGGCCGCACCGCTGCTGCGGTCACGAACGCTGGGAGCGCCTCATGTCGACGATCAACGGGTTACCCGCGCACGTGCTGCTGGTGCACCTCATCGTGGTCTTCGTACCGCTGACCGCGGGGCTGCTCATCTTGTCGGCAGTATGGCCTCCGGCTCGCCGGCGGCTGATCTGGCTGGTTACCGCGTTGGCCGCGATCACTGTCGCCCTGACACCGGTGACGACCGAGGCGGGGGAGTGGCTTCAGCACAAGCTCGGCGGATCTCCCGCCATCGATGAGCACGCGGATCTCGGCAACACGATGATCTACTTCGTGGTGCCGCTATTGCTCGTAGCGGCCTTGCTCATCGTCGTCCACCTGCGCGATGAGCATGGTCGTCCGGTGGGGCGCGTGGTCACTGTGCTGGCGGCGGTATTGGCGATCGCCGCCGGCGGTGCGGCGACCACACAGGTGTATCGCATCGGAGATTCGGGCTCGCATGCCGTGTGGGGTGCCCAAGCGCCGTAACGCCATGTTCTCGATCGCTTCGGGCCGCGTTCGGTGCCGCCGCGCGGACCACAACCATGCCGCGGTTCGGACACGACACGGCAATCGTCTCGATCAACGCCCCATTGAAGGGCCCCGGAATCGTCACGTTCCCGCGCAGATTGCGCACGATCGATTTCGAGTGGACCAGGCACTTCTCATCGACCCGCCGGCGCCGAAATTAGAACATGTTCTACCATGTGACGCAGTAGCTAGGAGGAACTGCCATGCCGCTGGATTCGAAAGCCAAGGACCTGATCGCGGCCGTCCAGGCGTCACCGCGTGCGGTGGCGGCACATGACAAGGCGGCCTGGGTCGAGTTGTTCACCGCCGAGGCGACGGTCAACGATCCGGTCGGTTCCCGCCCACATATCGGCCGCGCGGCGATCGAACGGTTCTACGACACCTTCATCGGCCCCAATACCATCGCCTTCCAGGTCGACCACGACTTCGTCGGCCCGTCGACCGTAGTCCGCGACCTGCTGATCCGCACCACCATGTCGACCGGCGCCACCGTCGCGGTGCCCATGCACCTGCGCTACGACCTCGTCGAGGAGGACGGCGTCTGGAAGATCACCCGGCTGGCCGCCCATTGGGAGTTGGCCGCGATGATCGTGCAGCTGCTGCGCACCGGACTGCCCGGACTCGGCGCCGCACTGAAATTGGGCCCGCAGCTGATCGCCAATCAGGGCTTCGACGGCATGCTCGCCATGATGCAGGCACTGCGCGGTATCGGCCGATCGGGCAAACGCGTTGCGGCCCAGATATTCTCGGCCGCTGCGGCGACGGATATCTCGCGGGTTCGTCGGCTGCTCGGCGAGCGCACGACCATCGAACTCCCGGCCGGAACCAGAATCTCGCTGGAGGAATTCACGAATCGGGCGCGAAATATGCAGTGGGACAAGCTGATCGCGGCCGGACGCACGGTGAGTGCGAGTGTCCGGCTCGACGCGGCCCAAGGTGTCGCATTCGTCGACTTCGCCCCTGACAGTCGACGAATCACCGGCATTCGCATATTCATTCACTCGATCTAGCGGCAGTCCGCGGCGGCCGTAAGCCGCCGCGGAAGGAAACTATGCGGCGACCGAGCCCTCGCGCGCTGAGGCTGGGATGACCTGCGGATCGACCTGCGCCGCTTCGGTCCAACCGGGCGGGCCGAAGATGTATCCGAGGCGCCCGCGCCACGTATTCGCATGGCGCACATCGCTGATCAGCGCCCCGAGTTCGTGGTAGTTGACTTTCAGCGGGTTGTCGGTGCCGATGTTCTTGGTGAGGCCGTAGCGGATGGGTTCGCTCTCCGCGGCGAAACTGCCGTAGAGCCGATCCCAGATGATGAAGACGCCGCCGTAGTTCTTATCGATATAGGGCTGATTCGAACCGTGGTGGATGCGGTGATGCGCCGGGGTGTTGAACAGGAACTCGATCGGGCGTGGCAGGGTCCGGATGCGCTGGGTGTGGATCGGGAACTGGTAGAGCAGCCCGATGGTCTGCAGCAGGAAGATCATCCACGCCGGCATGCCGATCAAAGCCGCTGGCACCCAGGCGAATCCGCGCACAATGGTGGCGGCCGGATGCACCCAGGGCAGGCGGATGGCAGTGGACAGATTGAAGTACTGACTGGAGTGGTGGACGCTGTGCGAGGTCCACAGCAGCCGGACCCGATGGTCGGCTCGATGGGCCCAGTAGTAGCAGAAGTCGGTGACCACCAGCCCGAGCACCCACACCCACCATGTGGTCGGCGACAGGTGCAGCGGGGTGATCGCGGCCGCGACCACCACCGCCGAGAACGGAATCAGATACTGCAGCACCGGCTTCAGGAATCGGCCGAGCAGATAGGTGGTGATATTGGAGGCCATATCCCGCCCGGAGTGACCGTTGGCCGGGCGATCCGGATCGCGGCGATAGTCGATCCACTCCACGAACATGAGTACGGCGAACGCCGGTATGGCGTAGATGAATAACTGCGCACCGATCACGATGGCTCCTCCACTCTGCTGCTTCACCGCCACGTTACGGGCGCTGGCCTGGGCAAACATCGCGCTGACGAGGGATTTGCGGTCCCCCGGACGGGGGATGTGCTGCGGCTGGCGCCCAGGCAGAGTTCGGTCCGAGGAATACGGGCGAACGCTGGGTAGGATCGCCCGCGGACGGCTCGACCCGGACTGTGCGAAGGTGGTGCGAACTGTTGGATGTGAGCAGATCGCTGGCCCGCCAATCGCTGGTGGTCGCGGCCGCGGCCGCGGCGGTCGATGCCGCGATGTTGACGTTGAATGGGATCTTCGCGGTGGCCCCGTGGCAGGCCACCGCAGTGCTGATCGCCATAGTCGCGGCCGATCTCGCATTGGCCGCGCCGCCGCGCACCGCCGGTGTGGTGGCCTTGATCCAGGTGGCGCTGCGACTGGCCGAGGCCCTGATGCTGCACCGGCACGGCTTTGCCGCACGCTTCGCCGACGTCGGCTTCTTGGTGGCGGGATATCGAGCCGGCGCCTGGATGGTCGGTCCGAAATCGGTGCTGACCGTCTTTACGATGAGTGCGGGCTTCGCAAGCGCGCATCTGCTGATCAGCAGCAATACCTCACACGATTGGCGGCTGCTGCTGGCGTCGACGGTGTCGGTCGGTGTGGTGCCATGGCTGGTCGGTCGGTATACGGCGGCGCGGGGCGCGTATATCGCCGATCTGGAGCAGCAGGCCAAGTTACGTGAACAGGAGCAGCGGACCGCACTCGCCCGCGCCGTCGCCGAGGAACGCGCCGCCATTGCCAGAGATCTGCACGATGTGATCTCCCATCACGTCAGCGCCATCGGTATCCATGCCGGTGCGGCGCGAATCGCCATGGCCGACACCGGGAATGCCGCGGCCACCCGATCGCTGACCGCGGTGGAATCGAGTAGCCGTGCGGCCATGGTCGACCTGCGTCGCCAACTCGATCTGCTACACGGGCGCGAGGAGGACGGGCAGCGCCAGCCCGGGCTCGCCGATATCGAGGATCTGCTGGAACGGGTGCGCGCGGCAGGTCTGGCCGCCGATTTCATCGTGCGCGGTGCGGCCGTCGAGCTGCCGGATTCGCTGAATCTGACGCTGTATCGCATCGTGCAGGAGATGCTGACCAATGCGCTGCGCCATGGCGACGGCGCGCACGCGCAGTTGGTCGTGGACTATCAGCCGAACCGGGTGGTGTTGGAGTCGATCAATCCACTCGCCGACACCGCCGATATGGGCGATACGGCGGAGCACCGTGGACTCAGCGGGATTCGTCAGCGCGCCGAATTATTCGGCGGCGAACTGCGATTCGGTCCGGACGATGCGCAAACCCATTGGCACACCAGGGTTGCCATGCCGATCGGAGGTTCGTGAACGCACCGGTCCGCGTATTGATCGCCGATGACCACAGCATGTTCCGCTCCGGACTGCGCGCGGTCGTCGACAGTCAGGACGATCTCGAATGCGTCGCCGAGGTGGGCGACGGTCGCAGTGCCATCACCGAAACCGCCCGGCTGCGCCCGGATGTCGCGATTCTGGATGTGCGCATGCCGAAGCTGGACGGACTCGCGGCCACTTCGGCAATTGTCGCGGCGGGCGGCACCCGCGTCCTCGTACTCACCACCTATGACAGTGATGCCAACCTCTACCGCGCACTGCAGGCCGGGGCCAGCGGGTTCCTACTGAAAAGCCTGCCGCCGGAGGAACTGGTGGCCGCCATCCGAATCGCGGCCCGTGGTGATGCCCTGATCGATCCGTCGATGACGCGACGGTTGATACTGCGGTTCGCGGGCACGCTGGCTCCGCCGGACACCCCACCAGAGGTGCAGCAGTTGACCGCCCGGGAGCGAGAAGTATTGCTGCTTCTGGCCGATGCGCGCAGCAATGCCGAGATCGCCGCGGCACTCGGCGTCGGCGAAGAGACGGTCAAAACACACGTATCCCGAGTACTCGCGAAACTCGGTGTGCGCGACCGCCTTCACGCTGTCGTGTACGCACACAAGCACGGCCTCGTCTCCCCACACGGCGGCTAGTGCCGCGTATTTCGCTGTTGACGTCCCGGACCGCCGGAACACGCTATTGCGCGCGGTTAACTCAGGCACCGGTTCGCGCGATAATCTCCAGTGAAGCCCCGGACCATCCCCTTCGGCCCGGGGCTTCGCCCCGCATCGGGACGCATTGCATGGCACGCTGGCGTCCGTGTCTGAATCGCCGAATCTCACAGATCAGGGCCGGATCGCGGCAGTACTGCGTTTTACGACCGAGCTCATCGCCTGGGTCGCGACGCCATGGGCGCTGGCTGGGCATTCGGTTGTGCTGGCCGTGTTTTCGGTGATTGCGCTGATCGGGCTGCCCACCGTGTTCGCCACGCCCGGTGACAAGAAGCAGGTGCTTGTCGCCGTACCGGGGTGGGGCACCATCGCGCTGGTAGTTCTGCAACTGGTCGCGGCGGTCGTCGCGGCCTGGATGGTCTGGCCGGTGTGGCTCGCCGTCCCGGTAAGTGTGTTGGCGGTGCTCACCGCGATCGTGGAGCTGCCGCGCTGGCGCTGGCTGTGGCGTGCCGGCGGTCTCGTTATCCGGTGATGGTCGCGCGGACGAAATTGTGGTCGGAGAGGCCGTCGACCGCCACGACGGAGGCGTCCTGGACGGTCGTGCCACGCACGATGACATGGTCGATGAACTGCGATTTGGTGCCTGATGTGCGCGGACGGGTCGGCGCGGAGGCCGGTGGCAGCTCGGCGATGGTGAAGTCGGGGCCGAGTGCGGATGCCACTTCAGCGCGGTCGATATTGAAGTCGCCGAGTAGCACCGTGGCACGGTCCGGTGGCGCGAGTTCGGCCAATCGGGTCAGCTGGCGGGTACGGCGCAGATCACCGGTCACATGGGTTGCCACAATGATCACGCCCGCCGTTTCGACGGCGAGTGCGCCGTTGCCGGGATCGTTTTCGAACGATTCGGCCGCGATTTCTCGGCCCGGTTCGTCGAGGACCAGGACGAGATGTTCGGTGGGATCTCGCAGTGCGGTGGTTCCATTGCGCGGTCGCGGGACGCGCGGATAGCGCAAGGCGTGAATGTCCTTGTCGGACAACGATGATCGCAGGTTCGCCAGTTGGTCGCCGCTGACCTCCTGTAGCGCGATGACCTGTTCGGGCCGTTCGGCGATCCAGGCAGTTACCGCGGCAATGCGCGCCACTTCATCGGGCCAGCGGGTCGCGATATCGGAGCTCCAATTCTCCGCGTGCACACGGTGCAGGACATTCCAACTGGCCACTGTGATCACAGTTCACGATGCTAATGCCGTATTCGATGTCATCGGCGAGCCGGATGGCCTTGTCCGCCTGGGCGAATGCGTCGTCCCACCGCGCACGCGCTCGACCTCGAGGTCATGCTGTCCATCGGCGGCCGGGAACGCACCGCGGCCGAATACGGCGGCGGCTTTTCAGCTGCGCCGGGTGGTCGCCACGGCAGGGTCGCATTCGATTGTCGAGGCTAGAACTCGCCACTGGTCGCCGGATCGGCCAGCGCGCCCTCCGCGGTCCGTAATCGGTCGGTGAGTGCCGTGAGTAGGTCCATGGACTCGGTGGATAGGCCGAGCGCCAGCTGCACCAGGCGGCGTAGCGGACGACTCTTGATCTGATCGGCCACCAGAAGGTCGTGGTCACCAGGTCTATCGAGGTAGTCGAGATTCACGGCGCGGTTCTCACAATCTGTCAGCTGCTCGGTGGATTACCCGTCGCTCCAGCGGTTAGTCGCGCTACAGCAGGTACGGCCGTCGGACCTCGATGCGCAGGTCATCCGGTGCGAACACCACGAAACTGTGACGCACATCGCACAGAGTCCTTCGCTGTGCCGTGGTCGAATGTTTCGCGGTTCGTCCGGCGTTGATCATGGACATTAGCGTCTAATATTCCGGCAAGCGGAGGCTACCCCTCCGATCGACCCTACCGAAGGGCAGAACAGTGGCGTTCGCGGACTATCAGAACGAGATCTACTTCGCCGCCCTCGGCGGACACGCCCCGGAGTTCCCCATGGACTTCGCGACGCTCGAGGCGAAGGCATCGGCCGCACTGCCCCCTACGCTGCACTCCTATATCGCGGGCGGAGCCGGTGACGAGTTGACCCAGCGGCGCAATGTCGAGGCATTCGAGGACTGGGGTGTGCTGCCGCGGATGCTCGTCGGTGCGACCGAGCGCGACCTGTCGGTGCACGCCTGGGGACTCACCTTTCCCAGCCCGATCTTCATGTCCCCGGTCGGCGTGATCGGTTTGGTCGGCGATAAGCACGGCGACATCGCGGTCGCCGAGGCGGCGGCGAAAACCGGTGTGCCCGCGGTCTTCTCGACGCTCATGGAGGATCCACTGGAGGAGGTCGTCGGTCACGCGGGTGCGACGCCGAGCTTCTTCCAGCTGTACACACCGAAGAATCGCGACCTGGCGGCGAGTCTGGTGAGCAGGGCCGAGGCGGCCGGATATCGCGGCATCACGGTCACCTTGGACACCTGGGTTCCGGGCTGGCGGCCGCGTGATCTGTCGATCGGGAACTTCCCGCAGTTGCGCGGGCACGTGCTGAAGAACTACACCTCCGATCCCGTTTTCCAGAAGATGGTCGGCTCGGACGATCCGCAGTCCATCGTGCTGCACTGGGTGCAGACCTTCGGAAATTCGCTCACCTGGGACGATCTCGAGTGGCTTCGGTCGCTGACCGAGTTGCCGATCGTCCTGAAGGGCATCTGCCATCCCGATGACGCGCGCCGCGCGATCGATGCTGGCGTCGACGGCATCTTCTGCTCGAATCACGGTGGGCGCCAAGCCAATGGCGGTCTGAGCGCACTGGAGACGCTGCCCGGGGTGGTCGAAGCCGTTGCCGACCGGGTGCCGGTGCTTTTCGATTCCGGTGTGCGGTCGGGCACCGATGTGATCAAGGCGCTCGGCCTGGGTGCGACGATGGTCGGCATCGGCCGTCCGTATGTGTACGGCCTTGCGCTGGGCGGGGTTTCGGGTCTGGTGCACGTGCTGCGGATGATTCTGGCGGAGGCGGATCTGCTCATGGCGGTGAACGGCTATCCGGATATCGCCGCGGTGCGCGAGAATATCCGGCCGAGGCGCTGAATTACGGTGTCATCAGGCTGATCAGGAATCGGGTCAGCACCTCGGTGATCCCGGCGAGGTCGGTCTGCTCGTCACCGGTGCTCCACTGGTGTACCAGTGCGAGCAGTGCGCCGAAGTATCCGGTTACGGCCGTGTGGAAGCCACCCGGCGGCTCGAAATCGGGTCCGAGCGCCCGCCGCATTTGGTCCTCGAAGAAGTCCATCCACAGCGCCCGCTGCTCCATCCTGCGCTGCTCGACCCGCTCACCGACCCCGACGACCTCCACATGCGCGATCCGGGCCACGCGCGGGTCACGTCCGATCGCTTCCGCGTAAGCCCGCACCGCCGCCTGTGCCAGGCCGACCGCGTCACCCGATGCCGCCGTCCCGGCGGTGACCGCCTGCCTGGCCTCGGTCTGGATCCGGTCGTACACCGCGATCAACAGATCCTCGCGGTTGTCGAAATGCTCATAGAACTGGCTGCGCGCCAATCCGGCCGCCCGGCACAGCGCGGTAATCGAACTGTTCTGGTAGCCGCTTTCCCCGAATACCACGACCCCGGCGGCCAGAAATTGCTCTCGCCGCTGCGCACGGCGGTCGGCGACAGGCCGTCCGTCGTACATCCGCGATGAGGAGCCAGCAGGCATCCGAGGACCATACCGGTCCTACCCAGCGGTGTGCGCCGCACGCGCAGTGCCACTACCGTAGGTCGGCGAGTCCGGACCCCGATCGCTGGGAGATGAGCGTGCCTGTATCGACGATCGAGAACACGGCGGCGCCGACCGCGGCACCGACCGAGCCCGAAAGCCGCACCATTCCCGCCTCGGCGTTCTGGGTGATCTCGATCCTCGGGACGGTCGCCGGTGTGTACTACATCCACCAGGTGCGCGAAACGATGCAGGTCATGATGCATCTGATGGATCTGGGCGTGTATCAGATCGCCGGGCACCGGGTGGTCGACGGTGCCTCCATCTACGACACGCCGCTGCTTGGGCACACCCGCGGCGTCTGGGAGTTCGTCTACACGCCGTTCGCCGCGCTGCTGTTCGTCCCGCTGGTCAATCTGCACGGTGAGGTCTTCACCTATGTCGGTGCCTTCGGCAACTTCGCCATGCTCACAACGTCGGTGTGGGCGGCACTGTCGATGCTCGGCTACCGACGCGACCTGCGGTTGGTGCTGATCGGCGTGCCGATCGCCGGCCTGCTGATGTGGTGCGAGCCGGTGCGCGAGACCATGGCCTTCGGTCAGATCAATATCTTGTTGCTGTTGCTGGTGCTCGCCGATATGGCGCTGCCCGATACCTCGCGCTGGAAGGGCGTGCTGACCGGGATCGCGGCGGGCATCAAACTCACCCCCGCCTTCTTCGTGGTCTATCTGCTGGTCACCCGCAAGTATCGGGCGGCCGTGACGGCCATTGCCGCATTCGCGGCGACCGTGCTCGTTGGTCTCGCGGCCATGCCCAAGGACTCGCTGACCTTCTGGAGCGGTGCATTCGCCGACCCCAAGCGCGTCGGTGTGCCGGATAATCCGCGCAACGAATCACTGCGCGGCCTGCTCGCGCGCACCGTCGGTGTCGAGGGTGTGCACCAATTGTTTTGGCTGGCAGGTGCTTCCGCTATTGCCGTGGCCTGCCTGTATCTGGCACGTCGGCTGTCGCTGACCGGATGCGAACTGCCCGCGGTGGTGCTTGTCGGACTCACCACCACCGCGGTGTCCCCGTACAGCTGGGTCCACCACTGGGTCTGGCTCGCACCTCTGCTGGTCTATCTGGCAGACCTCGCCTTGCGCAGACGCGGTGCGGTCGCGTCGATCGGGCTGCTCATCGCAGTGATGGTCGCATCCGGAGGTGTGATCGCCTTCTTCGACCCGACCATGAGCAGCATCTACGACTATCCCGCGGGAAGCCACCTCGCGACATTCGTCCACAACGGATACATCTGGCTGACGCTCGCATTGTTCGGCGCAGCCGCCGTTGCGCTGCGACATTCGGCACGTGACCCGCTGCGACATTCGGCACGCGACGCGCTACCCGCCGCGGCGCGGTAATCAGGACTCCGAAGCGGAAGCCTCCGCCTTCTCCTGTTCCGCGACCGCGGCGGCGTGTTTGCCCGAGCCCCAGCCGACGTGCAATTCGGAGCGCATGCGATCGGCCATGTGCGGGTAGTGCAGCTCGAATGCGGGACGCTCGGAACGGATTCGGGGCAGTTCGTAGAAGTTGTGCCGCGGCGGCGGGCAGGTGGTGGCCCACTCCAGCGAGTTGCCGTAACCCCACGGATCATCCACGGTGACCACTTCGCCGTAGCGGTAGCTCTTGAACACGTTCCAGATGAACGGCAACATCGACGCGCCCAGGATGAAGGCGCCGATGGTGGAAATGGTGTTCAGCGTGGTGAAACCGTCACCGGGCAGGTAGTCGGCGTAGCGGCGCGGCATACCCTCGGCGCCCAGCCAGTGCTGGACCAGGAAGGTGGTGTGGAAGCCGACGAGTGTGGTCCAAAAGTGCCACTTGCCCAGGCGCTCGTCCAGTATGCGGCCGGTCATCTTGGGGAACCAGAAATAGATACCCGCGAATGTCGCGAAGACGATGGTGCCGAACAGCACGTAGTGGAAGTGCGCGACGACGAAGTATGAGTCGGTGACGTGGAAGTCCAGCGGCGGCGAGGCCAGGATGACGCCGGACAGACCGCCGAAGAGGAAGGTGACCAGGAAGCCGAGGGAGAACAGCATCGGTGTCTCGAAGGTCAGCTGGCCGCGCCACATGGTGCCGATCCAGTTGAAGAACTTCACACCGGTCGGGACGGCGATCAAGAAGGTCATGAACGAGAAGTACGGCAGCAGCACCGCGCCGGTGGCGTACATGTGGTGGGCCCACACCGCGACCGACAGCGCGCCGATGGCCAGCGTCGCGTAAACCAATGTGGTGTAACCGAATAGCGGCTTGCGACTGAACACCGGGAAGATCTCGGTGACAATGCCGAAGAACGGCAGCGCGACGATATACACCTCGGGATGTCCGAAGAACCAGAACAGGTGCTGCCACAGCACGATGCCGCCGGTGCCGGAATCGTAGATATGCCCGCCGAGGTGGCGGTCGTAGGCCAGCGCCATCAGAGCCGCAGTCAGAATCGGGAAGGCAAGCAGGATCAGGATGCTGGTGACCAGGATATTCCAGGTGAAGATCGGCATCCGGAACATGGTCATACCGGGGGCGCGCAGGCAGACCACCGTGGTGATCATATTGACGCCGCCGAGAATGGTGCCGACACCGGAGACCGCCAGCCCCAGGATCCACAGATCCGCGCCCGCTCCCGGCGCGTGCTCGATGGTGCTCAGCGGGGTGTAGCCGGTCCACCCGAAGTCGGCGGCGCCGCCGGGCGTGACGAATCCCGCCGTGGCGATGGTCGCGCCGAACAGGTACAGCCAGTAACTGAGGGCATTGAGTCGGGGGAACGCCACATCCGGCGCACCGATCTGCAGCGGCAGCACGCAGTTGGCGAAGCCGAACAGGATCGGCGTCGCGTAGAACAGCAGCATGATCGTGCCGTGCATGGTGAACAGCTGGTTGAACTGCTCGGTCGACAGGAACTGCATACCGGGGCGGGCCAGCTCACCGCGCATCAGCAGCGCGATGAGACCACCGATGAAGAAGTAGGTCATCGCGCTGGTCAGATACATGACCCCGAGCACCTTCGGATCGGTGGTCGTGAGCATTTTCCAGAAATAGGAGCCCTTCGGCCCGACCCGCTGCGGATAGGGCCGAACAACTTCGAGTTCAGTCGTAACCACGGCCGTCGCCACCTTCCGATCGCCGATCAGCCTTGTCCGGATTATGCGCCTCTTCTATTTCCGACATGCGCGCTTTGCGCCATTGCCGCCGACATGTCTGCTTCCACGGTATGACTCCGGCTGCGACCACGGTGGGATGTGCTCCGGGTACGCGCGCCGCCCCGGAGGCTGCGGTTGCCGCGACCGATGCGCGCGCTGATGCGGGCCAGCGATCTGAAACCGGCCAGTCCAGCCGGACCGCCGCCGTCCGGCTGTGACGCCTGCGATGTGAGGTGCGTCGCACCCGTGGCGGGCCCGGGAACTAGCATCGGGCCGCGGCCGACCGGTGTGCGAGGGCCGGCACGTCCATTGCCCGTCACAGCTCTTGGCATCGAGGATTGGTGGAAAACGTGCAGGTGAAGCGCTCGGACCAGCTCGTGTGGCTGATCGCGGCGCTCGCCGCCGGCGCGCTCGTGCTGCTCTCTGTGCTCGCGGCCGGTGATATGCCGTACCGGTCGGCGGGCATTGCGTATCCCGGGTTCCTGGATGTCCTGCTCTATGTCGTGCTGCGGGTAGTCGCCGCGCTGGCGGGCGCGTTCACACTTGGCGCGTTGATCTACGCGCTGTGCTGCACCGTTGTCACCGCGCGTGGTCGGGTCGACGTGGACGGCTACGCCGGGGTCCGGGTGGCGGAGCGGGCGAGTCTGGTTTGGCTCGGCTCGGCGCTGGTCCTGATTCCGGTGAGCGCGGCGAATGTAGGCGGGTTGTCGATGAGTGCCGCGCTGGAGCGGGGTGCGGTCGGCGCGCTGTTCGATGCGAGCGAGAAGCCGAAGGCGTGGATCGTGGTCGTGGTGCTGGCCGGTGTCGTCGCGCTGGTTACGCGGCTGACGTTGGCGTGGACCGGATTGGTCGTGCCGACCGTGCTGGCGCTGATCGCGGTGCTGCCGCCGGCAATGGTCGGCAATGCGGGGGAGGGGCCGAATCACGACTTCGCCACCGGCGCGATGATCATCTTCCAACCGGCGGTCTCAGTGCTGCCGGGTCTGGCGTGGTGTGTGGCGGCACAGGTCCGGCGCAACCGTTCCCAGGCTGCGGTCCGGCGGTACGCGCTCATCGGGCAGTTGTGTCTTGCCGCGGCCACGCTCAGCGGGTTGGTGCTCGGTGCCATCCTGTTGCCGTGGTCGGCGCTGTTCAGCACCAGCTACGGTCGGCTCGCTCTAGTGGTCGTCGTGTCGGCCGTCGCGATCGGGACCATGCTGAGAAGGTTTGCCGCCGAGAATGTTTCGAGCGTCCTGATCTCCGGAACCGGCGCGCTTTCCGTAGTCGCGACGGCCGCCCTGGTGTCGATGGCCGTCCAACCGGCTCCGGCGTTCGCCGACCGCTCATTCACCGCGCAGGAGGTGTTCCTCGGCTTCGATCTGCCGGGGCAGGCCGATGTGTGGCGACTGATGACCATGTGGCGCTTCGATATCGTCCTCGGTACCGCCGGTATCGCCGGTATCGCGCTGTACGCCGCCGGGGTGCTGCGGCTGCGGCGGCGCGGAGATACCTGGTCGCCATGGCGCACGCTGTCATGGACGAGCGGCTGTGTGGCCCTGCTGATTTCGACGTCATCGGGCATCGGCACATACGGCTATGCCATGTTCAGCCTGCACATGATCACGCATATGGCGCTCAATATGTTCGTACCGGTGCTGCTGGTACTCGGCGCACCGGTGACCCTGCTGCTGCGTACCGTCCCCGCCGCACCCAAGGACGCGGTTCCCGGTGTGCGTGAATGGGTTCTGTGGATTCTGCATTCGCGCCCGACCGCGATACTGGCCCACCCCGGCACCGCGATCACGGCCTTCGTGCTCTCGCTCTACGGCCTGTACTTCACACCGCTGTTCCAGAACCTGATCCGTTATCACTGGGGGCACGTCTTGATGAACGTGCACTTCCTGATCATCGGCTATCTGTTCTACTGGGCCATTATCGGCATCGACCCGGGCCCGCGTCGCCTGCCACATCTGGGTCGGCTCGGTATGTTGTTCGCCATCATGCCTTTTCACGCCTTCTTCGGCGTCGCGGTGATGTCGATGAACACCATCATCGGCGAGCGTTTCTACGAACAACTCCAGTTGACCTGGCATATGGACCTGATGGCTGATCAGCGAGTCGGCGGCGGCATTGCCTGGGTCTCCGGCGAAATCCCGATCCTGCTGGTGGTCGGTGCGCTGCTGACGCAGTGGGTGGCCCAGGATCGCCGCACCGCGGTGCGCACCGACCGCAAGGACGACGAGTACGCAGACTCCGACCTCGTCGCCTACAACGCCATGCTGGAGCAGTTGGCGCAGTCACGCCGCTGATTCAGCGCGGGAACCGCACCCGCCGCAGCCGCAGACTGTTGGAGACCACGAAGAACGACGAGAATGCCATGGTCGCACCGGCGATCAATGGATTCAGCAGGCCGAGCACCGCCACCGGGATGGCGACCACGTTATAACCGAAGGCCCACACCAGATTTCCCCTGATGGTGCGCAAGGTGGCATGTGCGAGTTCGATGGCATCGGCAACGGCGGCGAGATCGTCGCGGACCAGGATGATATCGGCGGCCGCGATCGCGACATCGGTACCCGC
The DNA here is from genome assembly GCF_044458825.1 of Nocardia sp. NPDC050412. Classification (NCBI taxonomy): domain Bacteria; kingdom Bacillati; phylum Actinomycetota; class Actinomycetes; order Mycobacteriales; family Nocardiaceae; genus Nocardia; species Nocardia sp. NPDC050412. The sequence continues at coordinate 107,943 of NZ_JBITIJ010000013.1, read as the reverse complement.
CCCGATGGCCATGCCGAGGTCGGCGGTGGCCAGCGCGGCGCCGTCATTGATGCCGTCGCCGACCATGACGATGCGGCGGCCCTGTTCCTGCATGCGGGCGATCAGTTCGACCTTGCCCTCCGGAAGCAGTTCGGCGACCACCTCAGCGATGCCGATCTCATCCGCGACCGACTGTGCGGCATATGCGTTGTCACCGGTGAACATCATGACGCGCAGGCCGAGCGCATGCAGCCGGGCGATGGCATCGGCGGCGGTGTCCTTCACGGTATCGGCGACCGCGATCACCGCGCTGGCCGCACCGTCGACTACCACGAGCACCACGGTGCGTCCCGCGCGTTCCTGTTGGCGCACAGCACGACTCAGCGTCTGCGGGACATCGATACCGCGATCCTTCAGCAGGCGCAGGCGACCGACCATGATTTCACGACCCGCCACTACACCTCGTGCACCCAAACCCGGTAGTGCCGTGAAGGATTCGACCTCCGGTAGTTCGTCGAGTACCGTCCTGGCGTGCCGGGTGATGGCTGCGGCCACGGCGTGTTCAGAGGCTGCCTCCACCGCGCCCGCCAGTCGTAACACCTCGTCATCGGTCGCCGAATCCGTCACGGTCACCGCGACGACGCTCATCACACCGTTGGTGACTGTGCCGGTCTTGTCCAACACCACCGTGTCCACATCGTGGGTGGCCTCGAGCGCACGATGCCCCTTGATGAAAATGCCCAGCTGGGCTCCGCGCCCGGAGGCCACCATCAGCGCCGTCGGAATCGCCAGCCCCAACGCGCACGGACACGCGACCACCAGCACCGCGAGGGCGGCCGAGGCGGCCCGGTCCACACCGGAACCGAGCAGCCACCAGAGCGCGAAAGTACCTGCCGCCACGGCGAAGACGAAGGGCACGAAGACAGCGGAGACCCGGTCGGCCACGCGCTGCATGCGCGCCTTCCCGGTCTGCGCCTGCTCGACCAACCGGATCATGCCCGACAGCTTCGTATCCGCGCCCACCGCGGCCGCCTCCACGATCAGCCGACCGGTGAGCGCGGTGGTGCCGCCGATGACCGACATACCCTCGGTAACCTCGACCGGTATTGATTCGCCGGTCATGGCGCTGGCATCCACACTCGACTCGCCGGAAACCACCAGGCCGTCGGTGGCGATGGTCTCACCGGGGCGCACCACGAACCGCTGTCCCTCGACGAGTTCGCCGATGGGGACCCGCATTTCGCGATTGTCGCGGGTCAGCACCGTGACCTCGCGCGCGCCGAGCGCGGCCAGCGCACGCAGCGCGCTGCCCGCCGAACGCTTGGCCTTCGCCTCGAAATACCGTCCGGCGAGCACGAATGTGGTGATACCCGCCGCGGCTTCGAGGTAGATCGAATCACCGGACCAGAACGCGTCCCATACGCCGTTCGGGATTTCGGTCCGATTCGCGTGCAGGAACATGGTATCCAGCGACCACAGCGTCGCGGTCGTCACACCGACGGACACCAGCGTGTCCATGCTCGCCGTGAAATTCTTCGCACCCGCCAGTGCCTTTCGATGCAATGGCGCGGCCGCCCACAGCACGACGGGCAGCGCCAGCACGGTCAGGATGATCTGCCAGCCGGTGATCCGGGTGGCGGGGACCATCGCGAACATCACCGACAAATCAGCGAGGGGGAAGAACAGCAGTAGCGCGACGACCAAGCGGTGGAACAGATCCCGGACCGCCGCCTCCTCGGGGGCGCAGGAGATGGGTCCGGTGCTATCGCTCGGCTCCGCACCGTAACCGGCCGCCACTACTTCAGCGCAGAGCTGGTCGGCCGAAATGCCCTCGGCCGCATCGACAGTGGCGATGCCGGTCGCATAGTTCACCGAAGCGAGTACGCCGTCGACCTTATTGAGCTTGCGTTCCACTCGGTTCGCGCAAGCGGCACAGGTCATTCCGGATACCGCGAGCGAAATGCGGGTGGTTTCGCGTTCTGCAACGGTGGCGAGATCGAGCCCACCCGTCGTCCGACCGCTACCTCGCATGGAATCGCCGCGCAATGCTGTATTCATTCAATTCCGTTCGGTCAGGCGGCAGGATCGTGGGTCGAGCGCAGATGGCCGGTGCGGCGGCCGAATCGTGCACCGGGCGGCAGCACGGGTTCAGCGAGGGCGGGATTGCTCGTGCGGGTCGGCGGTGAGGTTTCCGTTCGGCGGGTGCGATGTACCACCACGACCAACACCAGCGCGGCGACCAGAATGCCGTGCGAGAGCACCCGAGAGATCGGCACGACCCCCGAATACAGATCACAGATGACGAAGGCCGTGAGCGTTGTCACCAGCACGCCGAGCACCGGCAGCACACCGGAGGTGGCGTACGGTCGCAGCGCGCAGTAGATGAATCCGATGCCGATTGCCAGGCTCCATGCCGTGGACTCGTTCATCAGGTGCTCGGCCATTTCAGCGCCGTGGTGATGGGTCATACCGAAGTCGAATCCGGCGAACTGGCCGATCGCCAGCGCGCACTGCACGACCCCGAGTAGTCCGAGCAGTAGCCTGGTCCACTTCACCTCGGAAAGTGATGTCCGCCACCTCGATCCGCGCGGCCGCTCCAGATCGGCGGCAGCGAATATGGCATCGGTGAGGTCGGGTGCGTACGCCGAGCCGCCGCGCAGCAGGCGCGAGGTTTCCACGGCGGCCGCGTACCAGGAACAGCACTGCGCGCACTGTTCGAGGTGTTCGTCGACGCGCGCCGCGGGCACGGTTTCGCGTTCGCCATCGATCCGGGCCGACAGCGCGGTCCGGCATACCTTGCACTCCACGTCCAGATTGTCGTCCGCCAGCACCACAAAGTTCCCGCGGCGCGCACAGGTTATTGTCGAGCTCATGCCGACGCCCGCCGAGGATGACGAGACGACTCAGCTGGCACTTGCTGCGGCGCATGGGGATCGACGAGCTCTGGAAGCTTTTATCCGGGCCACCCAGAAGGATGTCTGGCGGTTGCTGGCCCACCTCACCGAGCTGTCGCGTGCCGATGATCTGACCCAGGAGACCTATCTGCGCGCGTTGGGCAGCATCAAGCGCTTCGAGGGTCGTTCCAGCGCCCGGACCTGGTTGCTGTCGATCGCGCGCCGCGTCGTCGTCGACCAGGTGCGGATGGCCGTGGCCCGACCGCGCATCGCCCCGGGCGTCGACTGGGTGGCCGCGGCGGACCGTCAGGTGGCGCGGCGGGATGGGCTCGCCGACACCGTGGAGCTGAAGCTGTTACTCGAGGATCTGTCCGCGGAGCGCCGGGAGGCGCTGGTACTGACGCAGGTGCTCGGTTTGTCGTATGCCGAGGCAGCAGCGGTGTGCGGGTGTCCGGTGGGCACGGTGCGGTCCCGAGTCGCACGTGCCCGCGAAGACCTCATCGCCGCAACGCGTTTCGGAGGTAGGCGTCGCGCCAACGGTTGACTTCGGTCAACTCGTTGTTGATCCGTCCCGCGACTGCCAGAGCCGTCCAGCCGCGCCGCCGCCTCGTTGTGCCGCCGCAATTCCGGCGGGATGCATGAGCGCGGTGCAGCCGTCGCGGCTCCCCGAGTAACGAATCCCGAGCGTCGAGCCGCGCCGCCGCCTCGGTGTGGCGCCACTATTTCGGTGCGTGAGCGCGGTGCAGCCGTCGCGGCCGCATCGAGTAACGAGCCCCAGCGTCGACGCCACTGTTTATCGGGCGGCCAAAGGCTTTGCTGCGTAGTGCAATCGGACAACGCCGTCATCGTGTTGCTCGGCAGTGGCATTGACACCGAAGACTTTCCGTAGCAGCTCGGGCGTCATGACCTCGAGCACCGCACCCGCCGCGACGACCTTGCCATGATCGAGCACGACCAGCTGGTCACAGCAGCGCACCGCCAGATCCAATTCGTGCAGTACCGCCAGCGTGGTGATACCGGTCGAGCGGACCAGGTCGAGCAGTTCGAATCGGGCGCGCACGTCGAGATGGTTGGTCAGTTCGTCGAGGACCAGCAGGCGCGGCTGCTGTGCGAGCGCTCTGGCCAACAGCACCCGCTGACGCTCACCACCCGATAGCGAGCCGATCGGGCGTTCGGCGTAGTCGGTGACACCGGTGCGTGCCATGGCGTCCGCCACTGCCGCATGATCGGCGGCGGAGTCCCGGCTGAACAGTGCGTGATGCGGATTGCGGCCCAGGCCGATCAGCTCCGCGACTGTCAATTCCGGCGCGCCCGAACTATTTTGCAGCACCGCCGCCGTGGTGCGTGCCGCCGCACGCACCGACATCGCACTGATATCGGCGCCATCGATCAGCACCATGCCTCGCTCCGGTCGCAGCGAGCGATAGATGGCGCGCAACAGCGTCGTCTTACCGCTTCCATTCGGTCCCACCACCCCGACGAACGACCCCGGCGGAGCATGCAACGTCACCGCATCCAGCACCTGTGCGCTTGCGAGAGCGATAGTGACCTCAACCACCGACAACTCGGCGATCCGGCCGCCCTGTGCCGCAACCGGGCACCCAGTGTGGGCGGGTTGCCCGGTCATGCGGGACCTCCCTCGCGGCGGAGTAGCCAAAGGAAGAACGGCGCGCCGAAGGCGGCGGTGAAGATGCCGAGCGGGAGTTCGTGCGGGGCGTCGATGGTTCGCGACAGCAGGTCGACCAGGACCAGGTATGCCGCGCCGAGCAGTGCCGCCAGCGGTAGCACCCTACGGTGGTCCACACCGAAGGCCAGACGTGTCAGATGCGGAATCATCAAGCCCACGAAGCCGATTCCGCCCGCCACAGCGATGAGCACGCCGGTCAGCAGGGAGGCAAGCACCAGCAGGATGATCCGGGTGGTGCGGACGTCGACGCCGAGCGCGGTGGCCTGTTCGTCGCCGGTGCCGAGCACATTGAGGCGACGGCCGAAGGCCAGCACGACGGTCACGACCACGAGGACTACCAGCGTGACCGGTCCGAGTCGGGTCCAACTCGCCCCGGAGACGCTGCCCATGGTCCAGAACATCACCGCGCGAAGCTCATTCGGGGTGGCACGCAATTGGAGATAGTTCGTCGCCGCCAGCAGCAGATAGCCGACGGCGACACCGGCCAGCACCAGACGGGTCGGTGCCAGCGTGCCGCGTCGCTGTCCGACTGCGAAAACCACTGCGGCGGTGCCGATTGCGCCGACAAAGGCGGCGCCTGAGACGCCGATACCGCCGAGTGCCGCACCCGCGGTGACGATCACGGTCACCGCGCCGAGCGAGGCACCCGATGACAATCCGAGCACATACGGGTCGGCGAGCGGATTGTGCACCAGCGCTTGCAGAATCACGCCCGAGATCGCCAAGCCGCAGCCGCAGAGCGCGGCGAGGATTACCCGGGGGAGGCGATAGTTCCAGACGATCTGGTCGACCGTGAACCCGACATCCGGTGTGTTACCGGATAAGTGGGCGAGAATGACGCGGAACGTATCGGCAATCGAGACCGTCACCGATCCCACACCGATGGATACCAGCATGACCACGAACAGGATTGCCACCGAAACGGCAATCGCGATGGGCAGCGGTGTCGTCGCTGATAACCGCTGTCTTCGAAGCGTGTTGGTCATGAGAATTGTTCGGGGTGTACGAGTCTGGCGATCTTGTCTACCGCGACGTCATTGCTCGGCCCGAGGTAGATCGAATCCGAGAGCACCGTGTAGTTGGTGTTCTTACTCGCATTCCACTGCGGGAACTGCTCGAGGATCCGCTTGGCCGCGCCATCGATGTCGGGATTGCGGTAGTCGACCACGATGAGCCCGTCGATCGGGGCGACGGCGAGCTGTTCCTTGCTGATCGTCACGAAAGTGGTTCCGTCCGTGTGGTTGAACGGATTCATCGCACCGGCCTTGTCGATTACGTCGTTCCAGATACCGCCCGCCGCGATGGCCGAAAAGTCGCCCCCGTCGCCCATACCCATACCCGGGAAAATGAGCAGGACATTCTTCTTCGGCTGCCCGGCCACCCGCGCGGATGTCTCGGCGATCTTGCGCTCGGCGTCGTCGATGAGCTTCTGGGCGCGGCCGGGCACATCGAAGATCGTGCCGAAGTCGCGGAGCATCGCATAGCTGTCCTCGATGGTCGGAGTACCGGTGACTGCACCGGTCGAACCGCAATTGGCCCGGGGCACATAGGTATTGGCACCGGCACCCGACAGCTCCGCGCGAGTCGCGAAACCCTGATCGGCGGAGAAGCCGCCACCCCCGGTGGAGATGACGAGATCTGGATGCTGTGTGAGCATGGCCTCGCGGGGGATGTCCTGCAGGTTGTTCGGCGTTATCCCACCGGTCGGCAGAGCCGCGATGGCATCGCCGCGGCCGGGCACATCGGAGGAGCCGTAGGACTGCGCATTGGCGATGACGCGGTCCGCGACGCCCAGGGCGACCAGCGACGAAACCTCGCCGATGGAACCGCCGTTCATCACCACGACCCGGTTCGGTGCCTCGGTGAAGGTGTAGCTCTTGCCGCAGTTCTCCACGGTGACGGGATATTTCGTGATGCCCTCGGTCGCGGCAGCGGGTGCGGTGGTCGCCGATTCGGTGACCGTGGTCGAACATCCGGCGACGGCGAGGGTGCCGACGGCCAGGGCCAGCACCGCGCTACGTTTCATGGGCGGGATCTTTCGATGCGATCGCCGGTGTCGGTAGGGCGCATCCGCACCGCTGTGTGCTGCATGCACACTTAGTCGTACGGCCCCACGCCCTGGTTCCCGGAGATTTTTCGCATCCGTTACCGTGCGGCGCACAGGATCCCTGTACAGACCCGGCCGACCCTGCTTGACTGGTGAGACAGGTCCGACCGGACCGCAGGAGCCAGCGCATGTCGACCCATTTCGCTTATCCGGCAGGTAGACCCGCTGACCGTGACAAAACCGGACACGGTGAGCGCGTTGATATTTCGACCGTGTCCGGAGCTCGGATCATCCAATTCACCGTGAGCCGTCCGCGTGGTGATGTCACGCTGGTGGTCGTCGCAGGCGAGGTCGATTTGTCGACCGCGCCGCGACTACGGGACAAGCTATTGCGCGCCTTCGGTTCTCAGGGCTCGATCATGGTCGTCGACCTGTCCCCGGTCACCTTCTTCGCCGCCGCCGGACTGACGACCCTGGTCGAGGCCCAGTCGGCGGCGGAAAAGGCCGACCGCCGAATGGTTTTGATCACCACGGTGCGCTGTGTCGATCGGGCCATCGAGCTCACCGGACTCACCACGAACTTCTGCCGCGTCGGTTCCTTGGCCGCGGCACTCGCGGACCCTACACCGGGATGTGCTGCCCCGGTGTAGGGTCCGTGTGCTTTCAGCTGCGCCGCGCCTCCACGCGGGCACGTGCGTTGGCGATCCGTTCCTGCGCGAGAGCCGCACGCTCCTGAGCCTTATCGAGACGGCGCAGCGCCCTGTCGACCCGCGGCTGCGCCTTCTTGGCCTGCCGCTCCGCCTTCACGGTTAAACGCGCACCGCGCTTCTGTGCTTTCTCCGAAAGTTCGGCGCCACGTTTGCGTGCGGTCGAGGCGAGTTCGGGCCCGCGTTCCTTGGCGAGCTCGGCGAGCTCGATGCCGCGGTGCTGGGCCTTCTCCGCCAAGCGCGTACTACGCTTCTGGGTTTTCTCCGAGAGTTCGGCGCCGCGCTCGCGCGCGGTCGAAGCGAATTCCGGTCCGCGTTCCTTGGCGAGCTCGGCGAGCTCGGCCCCGCGGTGCTGAGCCATTTCGGCGAGATGCGCACCGCGCTCACGCGCCGTCGATGCGAGTTCGGGCCCGCGTTCCTTGGCGAGCTCGGCGAGTTCGGCCGCCTTTTCCGCCCACTTCGCACCGCGTTCTCTGGCCGACTCGGCCCATTCCGGACCGTGCTCCTTGACGGTATCCGCGATATCGGAGCCCCGCTCCTGCGCGACACCCGCGACCCGCGTCGCCGCGACATCGCCGAGTTCACGGGCCCGCACAGCGGCATCGACTGCATGCCGTCGCAGTGCCTCGCCGGTCGCCGAATCCGTTGCGGTGAACGGCAATGCGGCCGAAACCGCCGCCGTGGCATTGCTCGCGGCGCGTCGACCACGCCAGCCGAGCGACGGCCTGCCCTCGGTATCCGCGCTGGCGATCATCAGACCGCCGAGCAGACTCACATCCTTGAGGAAGGCGTTGCGCTTGGCCGCCTTGCGCTCCGGATCCTTTTCCGCCCAGAAATCCTGTTCGGTGACCGTCGCGGGAATCACCGTCGCGGCCAAGGTGAGCGAGGCCAGGCGCGGGAACTTACCGAGGGCAAGCAGCACACCGGCCGAGACCTGGGTGATCGCATTGATCCGCACGACCGTCCCCGGATCCGCTGGCAATTTCGCGGCGAACTTGTCGGGCAGCGATTGCTGACCCTGCTGGACCAGGGTCGATGCCGCTTGGGTGCGCGGCTCGGGGTGGACCAGTGCGTCGACCCCATCGGCGACGAACGCGGTCGCCAGCAGTGGTCGGGCAAATCGGCGTAGCAACATGACGTCCCTTTCCTCGATGGCTGAGGTTCGGGTAACCGCGTTCGGCGCTCTCAAACAACAAGATCAACACCTGAATCCGGGGTTGACCGGGTGTTCTGTAAGGCCGAACGGCCGTACCTCTGGACTGAACAGAAAGGTAGTGATGATGTTCGTTACGGTTCTCTGGATCCTCCACCATAGGCAGGTGGTCGCATTCCGTGAGCTTAATTCGAGTGTGTGGATGCAGTGTCTCGTCGAGTCGGGCTCCCGCGCGGGCGGACAGCATGCGGTTCTGCGCGTCCCCAGATGGTGCAGGTCGACAGAGTCCGGGGCCGGGGGTGAAAACATCGAGGTCAGCGTGGGTCGGGAAGTCCCGTACCAGGTCATTCAGCGTCTGCAACTACCCCAATGCGCCGTGAGCCGTGGTGAATGGTGCAGTTTGCTTCGCCGCCCGCTCTCGCCGAGCTGATCGGCGACGATCCGCGAGATGACGCCATCCGGAAGCGCCAACCGGCGGGCCTCCGGTGCCAGCGGGAGTCTGGTGTCGACCATGCCAGGGCGGACTGGCCGCCCGCGCGCATGGTGTTCCAGGTCAGGGGATGCACAACACCAGGGCGCACGTCCGGATGCGCCATCGCGTAGCGCAGCGAGGTGGCAGCACCCTGAGCGTGCATGCGGCGGCGAAGCGAGCTGTCTGGGGGCGGTCGGTATGGCGAGGTCAGGTACTCGCCCGGAGGAAGCGGCCCGTCCGGCGGGTGCCGAGCACCGGTGCCGACACGCCCGCCCCGAAGACATACTCCCCGCCGACGAGCACCGCGACTACCGTGGCGTCACTACGATTGACCATGCGCGACAGGTTGTCGAATACGGCGATCGGTGCTTCGGCGTAGGCCTCGATGGTCTCGTCCAGTTGTGCGGGATCGATGACGACCAGATCGGCGCGGTCCCCGAGACGCAGGTGGCCCGCGTCGATGCCGTACCAGTCGGCGAGTTCACCGGTGATCCGATGCACCGCGCGTTCGAGGGACAGGAACGGACGCCCCGCGCGCTCGGCGTCGTAGACCCGGCGCAGAAACCGCAGCCCGAAGTTGTAGAAGGCCATACTCCGCAGATGCGCGCCCGCATCCGAGAAGCCCAGCTGCACCCCGGGGTCGGCGGCGAATTTGTCGAGCACCTGTGGTCGGTGATTGGAAATCGTTGTGCGCCAACGCACTTTGTCCCCGTATTCGACGACCAGATCCAGAAACGCGTCCACCGGATGCAAGCCACCGCGATCCTGCCCGACCTGACCGAAGGTCTTGCCGATCACCGAAGCATCCGGACACTCGACGATTTCGGCGTCGAAGAAATCGCGATGCCATACCCGCGGCCCGAACTTCTTGTCGTAATCCTTACGGAATCGGCGTCGATAGCCTTCGTCCCGCAGTAGCTCCCGGCGCTGCTCCAACTGGTGGGACAGATGCAATGCCGCTGCGCCCGAACCGAATTCCTCGAATACCGGCAAATCGATACCGTCGGAGTAGACCTCGAACGGCACCGGCAGATGCTGCCAGCGGAAGTCACCGCCGAGCCGATTGAGCAGCCGTGCGATCAACGGAAAGATCTGGGCGACAGTGGGAATGGCCTTGATATCGGCCGCCGACAGCAGGCTGACCTTCAGTGGTTTGCGGAAGATGCCGAGGCTGCTCGCCGCCATCGCGACCAGACTTTGCGGCCGGGCCACATCCGGCCCGCCCTGCAACGCCCGGCCGCGACGCCGCAGGATCGCATTCAGCCTGCGGCGTTCGCCGGTGGTCGCATAGGTCGAGGGCAGGGTGCGCGATCGGCAGACCTCACCGTCGAGCTTGTCGAATAGCAGCTGTTGGGAGGACATGCCGACGAAGCCCGCGTCCAGTGCCTCCTCGAGTTTCACTGCCATGGAGTCCAATTCGGCATCCGTGGGCCGAATCTCCTTGCGGGTGGCGCGATCCAATCCCATCTCAGCGGCGCGGATATCGGAATGTCCGATGAAGGCGGCGAGGTTGGGCCCGAGCGGCAGCGCCTCCAGCGCCTCGACATATTCGTGCGCCGAAGTCCAAGACTTGGTTTCGGTCATTGCCGCGATCACATGTTTGCGCGGAATGGCCTCCACCCGGCCGAACAGATCACCGGCGTCCGATGCGTCGACATGCACCGTCGACAATGAGCACGACCCGAGCAGCACGGTGGTAATGCCGTGCCGGATGGATTCGGCCAGCGCCGGACTCTGCAGCACCTCGACGTCGTAGTGGGTATGGATATCGATCATGCCGGGAATCACCCATTTCCCGGTGGCATCGATGACGTGCGGGCAGTCGGTCTCATCGAGCGGTTCGGCCGAAACTGCGGCTATAGAACCTTCCCGGATTCCGAGGTGACGGATGGCCGAGGGCGAACCGGTGCCGTCGAACCAACGTCCGCCTTTGATGATCGTGTCGTACATAACTTCACTCCGCGGCGGAAAGGGCGTCGGCAATCCCGGCCCGCACGACCTTGCCGGTCGCATTGCGGGTCAGGGGAGTCGTGGTGATCCGCCACCGTGCGGGGACCTTGTAGTACGCGATGCGCTGCCTCGCGAATTCCGTCAGTTCCTGTTCGGTTGTGGCGGAGGCATTCTCGACGACAACCAGTGCCGCGACCAGCTGGCCGAGATCGTCATCGGGCATCCCGACGACGGCGGATTCGCGCACCGCGGGATGTTCGTCCAGACACTGCTCGACCTCGGTCGGGTACACATTCTCGCCACCGCGCAGGATGAGATCCGAACGCCTGCCGGACAATCGGAGTCGGCCTTGCTCGAGGACTCCGATATCGCCGGTGCGCAACCAGCGCTCTGGCGTGATGGCGGCGGCCGTGGCGGCCTCATCCGCCCAGTAGCCGAGCATGACGTAGGGGCTGCGCACCCAGATCTCACCCTCGACGCCCTCGCCGACGGGTTCGCCGAGCGCATCGCGGATCTGCAGGTCGACTCCGATCACGGGACGGCCCACGGTGTCCGGAAAGGCGGCGAGTTCGGCCGGTGCGGCAATGGTCGCCGCGGTACTGCATTCGGTCATACCGTAGCTGGTCACCAGCGCGGTCTTGGCGACTGGAAGTTGTTCGCGCAGTTGCTGTTGCAATGCGGCCGAGGACGGAGCCGAATTCAGCGAGAAGGCGGCCAGCGAGGTCAGATCGTACTTCGACAGGTCCACTTCGAGCAGGCGACTCGCCATGGTCGGCATCGCCCCCCAGTTGCTGATCCGCTCTTGTTCGATCAGCCGCAGTATCCGGTCGGCGTCGAACGCGCCCTGATAGATGACGGCGGTATCGCCGGTCGCCATGCGCGGCAGCACCAGATTGTGCAGGCTGGCGATGTGGAACAGCGGGGAGGTGAGCAGGAATCGGCGGCCCTTCGGACTGCCGTCGTCGATGCCGCCCTGGAAGGCGGCGGCGAGCGCGTCGTTGAACCGGTGATAGTCGATGACCGCCACCAGGTTTCGCTGCGAATGCACCGCGCCCTTGGGGCGGCCGCTGGTGCCGCTGGTGTAGAGGATTACCGCGGGATCGTCTTCGTCTACGGGGGTGTTCGGTAGCTCGCCGTCGCCGTACTCGGCGATCAGCGCGGGTAGGTCGTGCTCCATGGTGAGCACGGGAACCCGGATATCCAGCTGCGCCACCTGGCCTGCGCGTTTCGCATCGACGATCAGGACCTTCGGGCTGGTGTGCTCCAAGCCGTAGGCGATTTCGCGCGGCATCCACCAGGCGTTGTAGCCGACGGCGATCGCGCCCAGCGTCTGCGCGGCCCAGAAAGTCACCACCCACTCGGTAGTGTTGGCCGCGAGAATGCCGATTCGGTCACCCTTTCCGACGCCGTATCGCTCCCGCAGCGCACGAGCCAGCGCGCCGACAGTGGCCACGTGCTCGGCATAGGACATCCGTCGGTCCTCGGTGACCAGGTAGTCGCGATCACCCAGGGCGACCGATGCCGCGAGCACTTCGCGCAATGCGCGCACCCGGTCCTTGATCACCGGAATAGGCGCGCCGAGTACATTTTCGACCGTCATCTCGAACGGCCCACCGGGACCGGTCAGCCGCGCAACGGCCTGTGCGGCCATTGCCTGTGGGTCGAAAGGCTTTGTCATAGGAGGCACTTCCTCGTGGGTCAGGGCACCAGTACGGCGCGGCCGGTAATGAGTCCGCGCTCCAGTCGGTCGAGGGCGGCGCGGCCGTCCGCCAGCTCGAAGCGTTCGGTTTCGACGGTCAGCCGGCCCGACTGGGCCAGGGCTACGGAGTTGATCAGATCGGATTTGGTGCCGCCGTAGCACTTTCGAATCGAAGCGCCCCATGGCCAGCCCGGTCCGCCCGCTGGTCCGGCCGTGACTTCCGGTGCACCACCGCCGAGCCCGATCATGCGATACGCGCCATTGGGGGCGACCGATTCCACTGCCAACCTGGCGGTCGCATCGACACCGACGAAGTCGAAAACGGCATCGGCACCACGGCCATCGGTGCGGTCCAGGATTTCGCGCGCGGTATCGGCACCGGAGAGCAGGCCATCGGCCGCACCGCAGCGGGCGGCCAGGGCCAGTTTGTCCTCGCTCACGTCAACGGCGATCACGTGCGTCGCGCTGGTCGCGGTAAGGATCTGCACCGCGACATGGCCGAGTCCGCCGATGCCGATGACCACCGCGACCGAACCGGGGTACAACTGCTCTCGCGCGCCGTTGATGGCGTGGTAGCTGGACAGCGCCGCATCGGCCAGCGGCGCGGCCTGCAGGAAATCCATCTCGCCGATCGGCACGAAAGAGCTGGCGGGTATGCGGATGTACTCCGCCATCCCGCCGTCTGGACCGAGTCCCGGACACGGCGGCATGGCGGTACGTCCGGCGGCGAGGCACACATTTTCATTGCCGCTCACACACTCTCGGCAGACACCGCACGACCAGCACAGGTAGACGATGCCGCGTTCGCCGACCACCCGACTGTCGACCGCACTGCCGACCGCCTCGATGGTGCCCGCCACCTCGTGCCCGAGCGTCAGCGGATCCTCGCGCAATTTGAACGGAATATGCAGCACATGCAGATCGGAATGACAGATACCCGCCGCACCGACCCGCAGCAGCAGATCAGTCGGACCGATCACGGGCACCGCGACCTCACGCAGTTCGAGTACACCCGGTTCGGTGAGCTGTAATGCCCGCATCATGCGCGCACCACCGAAAACACCGCGCGCAGATAGGCATTCGCACGATCGGAGCCGATGAGTCCCGGCGCCATCTTGTTCATGGTGTAGGCGAAGGTGACTCGATGATCGAGATCGTTGACCACGATGGCGCCGCCGAATCCGGCCCACCAGCAGACCTTCCCGTCGGGCACCTCCGGCGCGGTCTGCGACTGGGGGAGTCCGTAACCGAGCCCGAAGCGCAGCGGCAGTAGCAGGGCCAGATCCGCACCGTCGGACTGCTGTTCGAAGATGAGATCGATTGTCTTCTCCGACAACAACCTTCGGCCGTGCAGCGCTCCACCGCAGGCGACCAGCGACTGCACCGCGGCCACTGAATGCGCATTGCCGTGCCCGTTCACCGCCCCGATTTCGGCCTCCCGCCATGCGGCGCTATTGGCCTCCGGAATATCGAGCAGCGGACTGGTGAGCGTCTTGACCAGGATGCTGTCCTGATCGAGCGCGGCCATATCGAATTGCAGCAGCGGCGGCGGGACGAGCGGTGCGATGCGGTGATGGTTTTCGGGTGCGGTGCCGATATGGAAATCGGCATTCAGCGGTCCGGCGAGTTCCTCGGCGAAGAACTGGCCGAGGGTGCGGCCCGTAATTCGACGGACCACCTCCCCGACCAGATGTCCATAGTTCAGTGCGTGATAGCCCGATGCCGTGCCCGGCTCCCACCACGGCGGCTGTGTCGCGAGCCGCGCGCTCGCCGCCTCGGTGTCGTAGATATCGGCCAGCTCGATCGGCCGCTCCCAACCCGAGACCCCGGAGGTGTGACCGAGTAGATGGCGAATCTCGATATCGCCCTTGCCATTCGCGGCGAATTCCGGCCAGTAGTGCGCGACCTTCTGTTGCACATCGAGCTCGCCCCGGTCCACCAGCAGCAGCGCGGACAGCGCGGTCATGGTTTTGCTGATGGAGAAGACATTGACCAGGGTGTCCTCGGTCCATGGCGCGGTCCGCTCGAGATCGCGGTGTCCACCCCAGATATCGACAACCGGTTCGCCGTCGACGGTCACGCAGATCGATGCACCGAGTTCCGCACCCGAGGCGATCTGTGCGGCTAATTCCGTTCGCACACCGGCGAATTCATCCGTACCGAATCCTGATGTCGTCATCGGCCGCCCTCACGCATTCTCGAGCGCTCTGGCGGGCACCGGCAACGCATTGCCGGCGGCGGCAGCCCGCTTCACGCCCCTTGCCATTTCCCGGTTCATATCGCGCACATAGGGCTCGAACTCGACTTGGATCGTGTGCCGAGGCGAGTTGTAATACCGTCCGGTGCGGCGCTGTTCGGCCGCCGTGATCTCGGCATTCATCTCCTTCTCCGACGGCGGCAGGTACTTGCCGGTCAAATAGGCCGCGACCAACTTGCTCTGCTGTTCGGCGAAATTCACCAGCGTCGGCAACGGTTGGGCCAGACCGAGATAGAACAGATTGTCCACACCCGGCTTCATCATCTGCTTGAACAGCGGGATGCGATTCTGTTCGTCCGGTACCAGCTTCGGATCGGAGAAGAACGGAAAGCTGATGTGATAGCCGGTGGCACAGACGATTACGTCCACCTCCTCGGCGCTGCCGTCGGCGAAGCGCACCTGCGGACCCTCCAGTGCGGTAATGGCCGGTTTGAAGGCGATATCGCCGCAGCCCGCGCGATGCAGGAACTCCTCGCTGGCCGACGGATGCGCCTCGAACGGCTTGTGATCCGGTTTCGGCAGACCGTAGAACTCCATATCGCCGCGGAACTTGCGTACGAAACGCTGCTTGAGCTTCAGGCTGACCTTGCGTGGAATCCATGGCGGCACACTCTGTTTATCGCCGACCTTGCCGTTGACATACTTCGGCAGCACCCAAACCCCGCGGCGTGCCGAAACGGTCAGCTTCTCGGCGACGAACCGCTGCGATAGTTCCGAGGCGATATCGAGCCCGGAGTTGCCCATGCCGACCACCACGATCTTCTTACCGCGCATATCCACCGGATCGAACGGGTCGTTGTAGGCGTGGCTGTGGATCAGCACACCGTCGAATTCGCCCGGATAGTCCGGAGTGCGCGGATCCCAGTGGTGGCCGTTGCAGACGATCAGCGCGTCGTAGGCCCGGGTGCGGCCATCGCTCGCGGTGACCAGCCAGCTGCCGTCCTGCTGGCGCTCGGCCGCGGTGACCTTGGTATTGAACAGGATCTTGTCGCGGAAGCCGAAATGGTCGACGTAGTCCTTGAAGTACTGGAAGAGCTGCGAGTGGTGCGGGAAGTCAGGCCATTCCTCGGGCGCCGGGTAATCCTCGAAGGCGAGCCGGAACTTGCTGGTGTCGATATGCAGCGACTGGTAGCAGGCCGACATCCCATTGGGATTCTTGAAATACCAATTGCCGCCCACTTCATCGCTCGCCTCGAAGACCTCGAAGGGAATGTCGAAGTCCTGCAGGCGTTTTGCGGCGGTGATTCCGGAGGGGCCCGCGCCGATGACGCATACCCGGGGCAGATTGCTGTGAGTCAATTCCGTAGTCCTCGTCCGAAGGATTGCCGTCACGTGGGCGGCACCGGATCCGATGCGGCGAACCATCCCGCGCCGCCTGCGGCACGTGGAGTGACGTAGGCAACAAATTAGCACTGGCTAGACGTACTGTCTAGTGAATGACATGATGTCTATCATGCCGACCAAGTCGAATCCGCCCGGACTGAGCCTGCGCGACGAACAGAAGCTGCAGACCCGCGCCAGACTGATGGACGGCGCCAAGGCGCTGTTCACCGAACGCGGTTATGCGGCGGTGCGGGTCGACGACATCGCCGCCGCCGTCGGCTGTAGCCGCGCCACCTTCTACCTGCACTTCAGTAGCAAGCTCGAGATCCTGCGTGCGATTGCCGAACAGAGCACCGCGCCGACCGCACTGCACTTCTATGAGGATCTGGACCGGGTGCTCGACACCGGCTCCCGCGCGGAATTCGTGGACTGGGTGACCCGCGCCATCGCCTGGTTCCACGAATACAAGGACCTGCTGCCCGCCTGGGACGAGGCCACCGCACTGGAGCCGGAATTCCGCGAAATCGCCCGCCGCGGCATCCTGGCCCTGCCCAACGCCATGACTTCCTACCTCGCCCGCTGGCCCGAAAGCCGCCGCGACGAGGCTCGCCTACGCGTGGAACTCCTTGTTGCCCAACTGGAACGTTTCTTCACCCGCTGGGCCATGCAGGGCACCATCGATGTCTCCACCGACCAGGCCGCCGAAGTCCTCACCGACATCTGGTTCCCGGCTTTGCAAGCCCCCGCCTAGCGGCGGCCGCGGAAGGTGCGGCGAAGGTCCTGAGTCCAGAGGTCAGGGATTTCCCAGGGGATGAAGTGGCCGCCCTGGTCGTGGGCGGTCAGGTTGACGTGGTTGTACCAGGGGCCGCGATCGCTGGCGCGGAAGTGCTCGACGCGGTCGGCGGTGGTGACGCCGGGCGGATTCTCGTAGCCGACGAAGGTGATGCCGGTGGGCGCCTCGATGACGGGGTGGCGCTCGTGCGACGGGGTCCAGGGATAGCGGTTGTTATTGGCGTAGGTGCGGATCGAGGTGCCGATGGAATTGGTGGCCCAGAAGATCATGGCGTGGGTGAGCAGATCGTCCTTGGTGAAGACGGTTTCGATATCGCCGTCGTCGTCACTCCATGCCATCCAGCGCTGGAGTATCCAGGCGAGCATGCCCGCGGGTGAATCGGACAGGCCGAAGGCCAAGGTGCTCGGTTCGAGGACGTGCGCCGTGAGGTGGACGCCGAAACGGTGCTCCAACTCGATGATTCGGGCATAGACCTCATCGGGCAGCCCGTCCGGAATGGGACGCCCGCCGCTGATATCCCAGGCTCGGTCGCCCTCGAACAGCGTCAGCTTCTGGCCCGAGCCGATATGGATCGCGTACAGCTCGTCGGCGTATTTGTGGCCGAGTTGACCGGTGACCAACGCGCCCACATCGCACCCCGCGGCGGCATATTTGGTGTAGCCGAGGGTTTCGGTCATGAGCGTGTGCCACAGGTCGGCGACCTTCCAGAAGTTCATATCCGGGTGCTTCGGCAGTGGGCTGGAGAATCCGAAACCGGGAAAAGACGGCACGATCACATCGAAGGCATCGGCGGGATCGCCACCGTACGCACCGGGGTCGGCGAGCGGATCGATGACCTTGGCCCAGTGCCAGAAGGTCCACGGCCAGCCGTGGGTGAGGATCAGCGGTATCGGATTCGGGCCGACTCCGGGTCTGCGCAGGAAATGCACCGGAACGCCATCGACGTCGACGAGGTAGTTGTCATAGGCGTTGATCGCGGCTTCGGCCTTGCGCCAGTCGTATTCGTGCTGCCAGTACTCGACGAGTTCCTGCAGGTAGCGGCGGTCTACGCCGTAGTAGCGGTCGTCATTGCCCGCATCGTCGGGCCAGCGTGTCAGTGCGAGTCGCCGCTGCAGATCCGCGAGCACCGCATCGGGTACGTGAATTGGTGTCGGCCGGAGCGGGAACGGGTCGGCGTGGCTCAAAGCTCTCTCCTGTAACCGCTTCGCGAATCTCGGATGCCTCGACCGTAACACCAGCGAATCGCGAGCCCTGAGTCATGCCTCCGGAGGCGAATCCTCCTCGCTGGCAGGCGCATCCTTGGTCGGCACCGGGACCGGCCGCAACAACACCCAGACCAGGAAGGCGATCGCCACCGCCCCCATCCCGAGCCCAGCCCAGATATTCACATTCACTCCACCGGTCTTGGCCTCCTCGGCCGCGGTGTTGTGCACCAGCCCCGTCACGACCAGAACGACGGCGTAACTGCCGAGCAGCGCGCCGACAATGGTGCGGATATCGAAAAGCATCGACTGGCCTCCTTATCCGACGATGATATTCAGCGCGATGACCAGGACCAGCGCGATCCCCGCCAGCAGCACCGGCCGTTGATACCAGGGCAGATCCGCCTCGTCCGGATCGTGCCGCAGTTCCTTCGGCGTCTGCGAATACACCAGCCCGACCAGTTCGGCATCCGGCTTCGACCGCGTCACCTGGGTAACCGCGACGCTGACCACGATATCCACAACGAACGCCACACCGGCCGCGACGAAACTCGAACCCTGACCGGATAATTCGAAGACATCGGTCTTGTGCAGGATGAAAACCACAATGGCCGAGGTGGTTCCGAAGACCAGCCCCATCCAACCCGCCGTTGGCGTCATCCGCTTCCAGAACATACCGAGAATGAAGGTCGCGAACAGCGGTGCGTTGAAGAAGCTGAACAGCGTCTGCAGATAATCCATCATATTGCTGAAATTGCCTGCGATGAACGCGGTTCCGATTGCCGCGACGGTCGCGCCGACCGTCGCGAGGCGACCGACGTTCAGGTAATACCCGTCCGGCCGATCCCGCCGCACGTACTGCTGCCACAGGTCATAGCTGAATACCGTATTGAAGGCGGAGATATTGGCCGCCATGCCCGCCATGAACGCCGCGAGCAATCCGGCGAGCCCGACACCGAGCAGCCCGTTGGGCAGTACATCCTTCATCAGATACAGCAGCGCCTGGTTATAGGTGGCATCGCCGGAGTAGTTCGAACCCGCCGTCTCCGCCGCCTTGTACTCGCTCATCTGCGGTACCAGCACTGCGCTGATCATGCCGGGAATCACCACGATCAACGGAATGAACATCTTCGGATACGCGCCGATGATCGGGGTGCGTCGCGCGGCCGAAATGGAATGCGTCGCCAGTGCGCGCTGCACCTCGACGAAGTTGGTGGTCCAGTAGCCGAAGGAGAGGACGAATCCGAGCCCGAAGACGATGCCGACCACCGAAAGGAAGTCATTGGAGAACCCGCTGAGCGCATTGCCCGGCCAGGAGTCCCACTGTGCGCCACCGCCGGGGGATGCGCTCACCTTCTCGCGCAGTCCATCCCAGCCTCCGGCCTTGTGCAGACCGACCAGCGTCAGCGGCAGCAGCGCGGCGACGATCACGAAGAACTGCAATACCTCGTTGTAGATCGCCGCGGACAATCCGCCGAGGGTGATGTAGGACAGCACGATCGCCGCGGCGACGATCACCGACACCCATAGCGGCCAACCCAGCAGCACATTCAGAATCGACCCGAGCAGATACAGATTCACCCCGGCAATAAGCACCTGCGCGATCGCGAAGCTCAACGCGTTCACCAGATGTGCGCCGGTACCGAAGCGCCGTCGCATGAATTCCGGCACACTGCGCACCTTGGAGCCGTAGTAGAACGGCATCATCACCACGCCGAGGAACAGCATGGCCGGCACCGCGCCGATCCAGAAGTAGTGGAAGGTGGGGAAGCCGTATTCGGCGCCATTGGCCGACATGCCCATGATCTCGACCGCGCCCAGATTGGCGGAGATGAACGCGAGACCTGTCACCCAGGCGGGCAGCGATCGTCCGGACAGGAAGAAGTCGATACTCGACGAGACCCGCTGCCTGGCCAGCAGACCGATGCCGATTACGAAGACGAAATACAGCGCTACCAGCGCATAGTCGACGGGCTGCGCGTCCAGGCGCAGTGTCGTCTCGGCTTGTACCGAGACGGCATCCAGCGCCGATGAGTAAAGGGTCGAATCGGCAAGCGGCACAGCGTCGTCCCTCCAGGCGATGAAACCGGGCGTCTCGCGTTCTACTGTGCGTGATTGTGCCGTACCCGCGCGGTACATTCACGCACAAAAGTTGGACAGTTGCTCAAACGATGCGGTGCGCACCCGCGCCGGCCACGACGACGAAGGTGCGCGGCGCCTGGAAACCCGATTGCGCGAATCGATCTCGCACCGCGTCCGTGACCGCCGCGGTGTCATCCCGATCGACGAGCGCGATAACGCTGCCGCCGAAGCCACCGCCGACCATGCGCGCGCCGTGCGCCCCGGCGTCGAGCGCGGCGGATACCGCGGCATCCAGTGCCGGTGTCGAAACCTCGAAATCATCACGCAGCGACTCGTGCGCCACGGTCAGGATCGGTCCGATCGCACGCGGATCCGCACCTCCTCGCAACTTTTCGGCAATCGTGAGTACTCGCGCATTCTCGGTCACCACATGCCGCGCTCGCCGCCGCAGTACCGCATCGCCGATGCGGTCCACAACCGCCGCCGATTCGATATCGCGCAGTGCGGGCACGTCCAGTGCCGCGGCGGCGGCCTCGCATTGAGCGCGCCGCCGTGCGTAACCACCATCGATCAGCGCGTGCGGCTGTCCGGTATCGATCACCAACAGCTCCAGCCCGAACCGATCGAGATCGAATGGAATTTGTTCGTGCGCGACACCGTCGTTCGCGACTAACCGGCGCACATCCAGGAACAACGCATGTCCGGCCGTACACAGAATCGATGCGGACTGATCGAGCAGTCCGGTCGGCACTCCGGCGTAGTCGTTCTCGGCGGCGCGGGCAAGATCGATCAACTCGCGATCGGTGACGGTGGGCGCGAACAGATCTCGCAGCGCGACCGCCACCGCACACGACAGCGCCGCCGAGGACGACAATCCGGCACCGATCGGCACCGCACCGTCCAACTCCAGATCGACGCCGTCACACACATAACCACGGCGCGCGAATTCGGACACAACGCCCAGCGGATACCGCGACCATCCGGGCACCCGATCCCGTTCGGCGGCAAGCTCGCTCACCGCGACCAGCACCGTCGCACCCGGCCGCTGCCGCGAGACCACCCGGACCCGGCCGTCGGTTCGCGCCTCCGCCTGACACTCGACCACCAGCGGCAATGCGATGGGCAGCACGAAACCGTCGTTGTAATCGGTGTGTTCACCGATGATGTTGACCCGACCCGGCGCCACCCACTTCGGCACGAATTCCTCACCTCATCGCATTGCCAGTGCTCACGCATGTCATCCCAGCAACCCTGGGCACCACACCCTACGAGACACGCCACCGGAACATGTCTTTCGGCCCGCGCGGATGCGTGATCGATCGCCTTGACGCACAGTCGAATTTGACGCAATACCGGCCTAAATAATCCGGCCGACGGTTTCGGGAGGGCATTATGATTCAGACATCCCCACGCGGCGGCCTACTCGGGCTGCAGTGGATCGATCGATTACTCCCGCCCATGGGCAGGCCGGACCGCGGCGATCAGCGTGACTCCGGAGCTCCACTGACGATCGAGATCGGCGCGGCGACGGGGACTGGCCCGACGGCTATGTCGGCCTTCGATGCGGCACTGCGTGACCTGGGAGTAGGTGATGCCAACTTGATCCGCCTGTCATCGGTCATTCCACCGCGCGCCGTGCTGGCCCGCACCGGCCGCGTCCGCAAGCCGATCCGCTGGGGTGATCGGCTCTACTGCGTCTACGCCGCGCAGCATGCGAATGCGGCGGGCGAGCGTGCGGGCGCGGGCATCGGCTGGGCACTGCGCGACGACGGTTCCGGCGCCGGACTTTTCGTCGAACACGAGGCCGAGACGGCCGCGCAGGTCGCGACGCTGATTCGCGCGAGTTTGACCGATATGACTCGCAACCGGCCGCAACGTTTCGGTCCGATCCAGCTGTGCACCACCGAGGCCCGTTCCGATGGCACGCCGACCTGCGCGCTTGTGCTGGCGGCGTACCACACGACACCGTGGGGACATCAATGACAGCGTTGCGCAGCGATTCCATGAGGGATGGTGTTCGGCTGACGGGCGGGCCGCCTGAGCTGAAAGTCACTATCGAATCGACCATTCCGGACGACCGGATCGATATGTTCCACCTGCTGTACGAGGAGGCCTTCGGCCCCTTGCGCACCAAGGCCATTGCCAGACAGGTGCTGCACCGATCGGAATTCCGCGAGGAGATGATAGATCCGCGGGTCGCCAAACACGTCGCGCGCACCGCGACCGGCGAACCCATCGGGGTGACGACGCTGACCAAACATCTCGAGACCGTCCCGTGGATCAGTCCGGAGTATTTCGCCGCCCGCTACCCCGAACATGCGGCGCGCGACGCGATCTACTACGCGGGTTTCACCCTTGTTGCGCCAAGTGCCCGACAAGGAGCCGCATTCCATGCCATGATCAAATCAGTTGTCCAGGTATTGGTGGCCGAGCGCGCGGCGGTCGGTTGGGACATCTGCTCGTATAACAACACTCGGTTTTCCTTCGCCGACAGCATTCGAGCGGTGCTCGATGAGCAGGCGGCGAACGTCGAAGTCGCGGTGGAGGATTCGCAGACCTACTACGCGGCGCGGTTCACTGGGGATGGAGCGACCAAGGGGGGCTGATGACCGTCAGCGAAGAGCAGCCGACCACCGTTCGGCACCACCTCGAAATGCGGTGGTGCACAATATTTCTCGCGCTGACCGCAGTCGGTCTGGCGGTACTGCTCTGCATTGATGTCCGGCCGTTGTCGCTGCTGACCATGGCCGCCGTGGTGCTCGGCGCGCTCACCATGATCTATATCGGCCTGCGGCGATATCGTCCCGAGCGGCCGCTGCCGTGGTACCTACTCTCGGCATCGGCCGTGCTGTTCGCCGTGGGTACGGCCACCCGCGAGATCGACAGCCACGGACTGCATCCACTCGACGACCTGTTCACTCTCGCCGGTTATTTCGGCACCGGGGTGGCCGCGGCGCTGTGGTTGCGCCCGCGCCAGGTCCGGCCGAACTACGATCTGCTGCTCGACTCGGCGCTCATCGGTCTCGGCGCACTGCTGGCCTCGTGGACCTTTCTGATCTCACCGATCCTGCAGTCGCACGACACCACCGCGCACACTGTAGTGGCGGCGACCTATCCGGTGCTCGATGCTCTGCTGCTGACCTTGGTAGCGCATTCGATGGCGACCGCGACCCGTTCGGAGACCTCGTTGCGCCTGCTGCACAGCGGGCTGATCGCTGTGCTCATCGGCGATTTCGGGTACAGCCTCGACGCCGTCGACCGCGCACCCGTCGCGCACGAATTGTTGCTGGTACCGCTACTGGTGGCCTATCCGATCGTCGGCGTCGCGGCGCTGCATCCGACCATGGCGAGTCTCGGTGCGCCACGGCACATCCACCCGCACCATTCGCGGCAGCGAGCCAGCTTCATCGCGGTCGCGTTGATCGTGGCCTCGCTGATTCCGGTGGTCGGTTCCAGTCTGGACACCCTCGATCGCGTGGTGGTCTCGTCACTGTGTGCGCTGCTGCTCATCGGCGTGCTGGTGCGCAGCGAACGCGCGATCGTCCGCAGTGCGCGCAGTGAACGGCGGGCGCAGTACCAGGCCGATCACGACATGCTCACCGGATTGCTGAACCGGGCCGCGCTGCTGCGCGGGCTGAATCGCAATCACGAGCACTGGATCGAGCAGCCGCTGTGTCTGCTGTTCATCGATCTCGACGGCTTCAAGATGGTCAATGACAGCTACGGCCACGCGGTCGGCGACGAGCTGATCGCGAATGCGGCATCCCGGATCCGGCACATCATCCGGCGCGACGATGTGGTGGCCCGCTACGGCGGCGACGAATTCGTGGTGCTCGCACCGCTGGACCGACAGGAGGCCGCCATGCTCGCGGAGCGACTACTCGGCGCCTTCGTTCGGCCGTTCGAGCTGAGCGCGGGCGAAATACCGATCACCGCGAGTGTCGGCCTGGCCTGCGGCAGCCCGCGCAGCTCCGACGACACCATTTACGACCTCATCAGGGAAGCGGATTCGGCGATGTACCACGCGAAGGAGTACTCGCTCGGCTACGCATTCCACGACGACCTGCGCCACGGTCCGGAACCGCGACACAACACCGCCGACCCGGGACGCCGGATCTGGCGCCCGAGCGGCCGGTCCCATAACACCAGCGGCAAATCCGCCGCCGTCTAGTCCGAGAGCTCTTCGAGCAGTCGCCGAGCTTCCTCTAACTCGGCCTGTAACTGCTGCACCTTGGACTCCTGGACCACTCGGGCGGCCTCCAGGATCCCGGCAACCACCTCGGCCACCTCCGGATGCAGCACCTTGGCCGCCTGCGCCACCGCGGAGCTGGTCACTGGCAGACCGCGCACGGACTTCTTCTTGCCGCTGACCACATCGACCGACCACTCGCCGTCCGCGGTACCGGTCAGCGTCACCGTGACCTCCGGCGTCTTCGCCTTGCTTCGCGCGGCGGGCGCCTTCGCCGCGGGCTTCGCGGCGCCTGCGGGTGTCGCGGGTTTGGCCGGTTCCGCCGCGGGGGCAGCGGGTTTCGCGGCCGAAGCGGGCGGGGTGGGGCTCGGGGCCGGCCTGGGGGCCGGTGTCGCGGTGCTCGTCAAGGTCGACGGCTGGGTCACAGTGGATTCCTTCCTGGTTGTCGACTTCGGCTGGGCAGAGCTTGTGGTTGCCGCCTTATCCCGTGGCGGCTTGGTCAACGTCACTTCGGTCGGAGAAAAGGACAGTACATCCTTCGATCCGGTCGGCTTGACCCGCAGGAAGTCGCTCTCGGATCGATCACCGATCTCGACCACCTTGCCGGACCGTCCCTCCGGCACGCCCACCGCGGCCGCGGTGAACCACACCATCGGCGGGCGACCGCCAGCGATGTCCGTGGCGATCTGCTGAATCTCAGTGTCCGACAACGGCTGTGGTTTCGTTCGTGGGGACGGCATGGTGGCACTCCGAGCGGTATTCGTGGATGGCTGCGTGCACAGATGATGCCGCACGCCACCGACAGATTCACAGCCACCACCGAATCCGCCCAGGATCAATCAAGATTCCGAATCCCAGCGAACATGTAGCTACGGCATCCCGTCCGACCGGCAGATCTGCGCATTTCGGAGGCATCCCGCTCGCCGGTTCCGCACTCATAAGTGACTTGCTCGGAAGCGAGTAGCGCCAGTTGAAGGCGCGTCCGCACAGCCAGGTGGCTGAACCTCGCGGTAGCCGTTGGGCATTTTTAAGGACCTATCCCAGATATGGCTGGCCGCGTTGCTCCATGTGGTGTTGTAGCCGGAGCCGGACGGTATCGTGCACCGGCACATCCGCAAGCTCGTCCGGGTGGAGAAAGCGAACCTCTGTGGATTCATCACTGATCGCGATACGGCCGCCGACAACGCGGCCGTAGAACGTGATGTTGAACTCTTGGCGCACCTCGCCATCGGCATACGCGATGATGTGCTCAGGATCGGTATAGATACCGAGCAGTCCCGTGATCTCGATATCCAAGCCGGACTCTTCCTTGGTCTCACGAATCACGCACTGCTCCAGCGTTTCCCCAATCTCCATGACGCCACCGGGCAATGACCAATTGCCGGAGTCACTCCGGCGCTGCATGAGAATCGCACCATCGTCATCGACAACCAGCGCCGAGCCGCCTGGGACCAGACTGTTGGCCTTCGGCGCGTTCGGGTCTCGGTAATAATCACGCCGTCTGCTCATTTGGGACTCCTAGCGAGTAATAGGCAACAGTGTCCCAAATCTGTTCGACCTGATCAGCGAACGACGAGAATATGCCGTATGGGGAAAGTTGTCTCAGGTAGAGCGCTGGGTGTTGATATCCTCGGGCGCGTACAAGATATGGGGTGACAATCATTCGATCGTCGAATCGGAATACCGAGTTGTACAGATGCGTCGTGTGCAATCCGATCTGACAACCCGGCGTGGCTGTCAGTTGGCCGAGCATGCTCAGTGCATTGCGGATGCGACCGGGCAGTGTTCCGTGCATCTGTTCCAGGTTGTCTCGCTCTGCGACGTGATCGCAATCAGGGTCCGCGAACCCCAGCCGGACTCGAACACCGCTTCGGCACTTGCCGGCAATGATGTCGGCAGCGTTGGGTAGCAGTTCGAGGACGAACGGATAGGCGTACCCGATGATGTCGATTCGTTCGGTAGCTCCGAGTAGCAACGATGTCCACAAGTCGTTCGGGATATCGGCTCGGTGGGCATACGCGCTGAGCACTTCGGCCGTCGCGGGTGCCCCTGCAGTCAGGTCCGGTCGTGTCTGCGGCCACAGCGTGGTCTCTGATTCGTTCAGTACCTCAGCTACCGCGAGTCTTGTTCGCCGGTGAGGTATTCGTCCGGCGAGCCACCGATTGACTGTCTTCACGTCCACTCCGACCCGTTGGGCAAGCATTGCCGAGTCGAGTTCGGCTCGCAGCATCGCCGATTCGAGGCGTTGGCTCATATCAGAACCATACGGGACAGACATGGGACGTTTCGGTGAGTTGGAAGTGTCCGCGCAAACGTCCTCTGCGCAGTTCAGGTGTCCGCGTGGTGGCCATAGCGTCGTAGCCCGCCGCCCGGAGTTGGTGAGGACTCCCAACTTCGGGCTGGCCTGCCAATCGCTGCGAAGGGGATGAAATGCGAAGGTGGTCAAGGCTGTACGGATTGGCGGGTCGTGACGTGGAGCAAGCGGACACCACTGATGCGCGACCCAATTACCTGCTTACGGTGGCCGAATCTCAGCGGATTATGCAGCAGCACAAGGATTGTCGTGCTGTCATGTGCCCGCACAAGGCGACCGCGCTACGCTGTCTGGTCCAGGCGGGCAAACTCGCGCCCGCAGCGATGAGTCCCCGCGAACGCGCCGCCGCCCGTGGCTTGGCGTTCCCACTGGCCGAACACGATCTCCCAGTGCGTGTCGGCCCGGATCTTCGGACTTTGCTGGATGTTCTAGACGGTCTACTCGATCCCGCCATCGATGACGGAGGGCACGATGGCACTGACTAAGCGCCAGACGAAAGTTGATGCCGCGCGGGCGATTCTGGTGCACTCGCTGTTGTGGGCGTCGAGGTGCCGCGAGTGCCGGTCACTGGTTTCGACGAACGGGAACGCGCGATGAGGCGGACACCCACCGCGATCGGCTACCTGCGCAAGGACATATCCGGGGTCTCGCAGGAATGGGATGAGATTCAGATCCGTAGCAGGGCAAAACGACTCGGCTATGACTTGGCCAAGACGGTCACGTTCGGTGCGGCGACCACCGACCCGGAGGGACGGCTGGTGAACGTGGTCCAGGCTCTCGATATCGATGCGGTGATCGCACCGAGCCTGGCACACTTCGGTGGTCTGGTGCCACAAAGGCTAGTACGGCAATACGAACTGAACACCGTGAACCGTCTCACCAGCCGCCGCGCCGGATAACGTCGACCCATCGACCGACGCCAGAAGGAGATCCTGTGCCTATCGAGCACGAAGCCAAAATACTCGGTATCGACCCCGATACCATCGAGCGGCGCATCCTGGACAAAGGTGGTCGGAAGGTCGGTGAGCAACTCATGCGTCGCTATGTGTAGGACGTCACGCCCGGCTTCGACGGTAAGTGGATCAGGTTGCGCGACAATGGGAATGGAACCACGCTGGCTGTGAAGGAGATCACCAGCGACGCTATCGACGGCACCCACGAAGTAGAGGTGACCGTCGACGACTTCGCCGCCACCAATGCCCTGCTCGAAATGCTGGGCTTCACCGCGAAGTCCTATCAGGAAAACAAGCGGGCCAGCTTCACACTCGACGGCGCGCAGCTTGAGATCGACAGCTGGCCGCGGATTCCGCCGTACCTGGAGATCGAGGCGGCTACGAACGAGGACGTGATCCGCACTGCCGAACTCCTCGGTTATACCGAATCCGACCTCACCGGTGAGAACACGATCAAGATCTATGCACGCCACGGCATCGACCTCACTCCATCCGTGATCTACGTTTCTGAGTGAGTCGTCGGTACCTTGCAGAACCCCTGCGCCGCAACGGGAGTGCAGGGGTTCCGTTACCCGAAGCGCAGCACACGGTAGATCGTCTCGGACTTCGGCGCGGGCCGAGGCACGTCGTTCCACCCGATTTCGGCACCACGCTGCGCAATCGCGGATTTGACCGCGGCGGGATCGACATCGTCCTCGAAGAACGTTACCGACAGTCCATTACCGGTTTCCGGGTCGATGAGGTGGTAGGTGTTCAGCACCCCGGGACAGCCTTCGCGGCATCGATGACCCATTGGCGATCGTCATCAGGCATCGGCTCCCAGCCGGCACTCGGGCCAACAATGCGAACCAGACCTTTCACCGGTGGAACGACAGTGCCAATAAACCCAGCGGGGATCCGGCCACGCAGCGGAAGTGCCGATTTCGACCAGCACGGGCGCTTGCACTGCTGCGTGACAATCGAGTCAACCTCTGCCTCAGCGGATTTGAACCACAGCACTTGTCAATGCGGAACAATCCAGGCGTGACAGATGCCAACAGCAGGTTCGTCGTGGTACCCCTCGCCGAGGTCGTGCTTGCTGGGCAGGGCGTCGATCGACTGAGCAGTACGGAGCGCGATGTAATCGAAGCGTATGCGCTTGGCGGATATGAACGGATTAATCAGGCCATGCGCGGACAGATCCCGATGACGGTCGAACTCGAGCGTCGGATCGAAACGATCCGGTCTGGTCTGCAGAAGTACCCATTGCCGGAAGCCGTGCGAGTGACTAGAGAGACCGACGCAGCGGTCTACGGACTTGTCGACGAGGAGTCGGCACGGGCGCTTATCGACGCAGAGTTTCGCGAGGATGGTTTTCTCTCAACGAGTGGTGTGGCGATCCCGCCTCACTCGACAAGGCATGTGGATCCGGTCATTCTCGACCTGGTCGTACCGGCGGGAACTCCAGTCCTCAGGCTCGGTGAACTCGCTGAGATCGCGGAGGAACGCGAGGTACTTATCATTGACGCGCGGAGCTACTTCGTTGTTGACGTTGCCTTCGATAGCGTGCGTAGTATGTGGCGTATATACGCCGTTGTGATGGAGGGCGAGCTGTGAGTGCACTTACGCGGGATGTGTTGCACCCGGTCAGGGTGAAGTTGTCGCCGAAGCAGGTCCAGGCCCGCCGCCGTCAGGCTGAGGAGATTCTCAACGCGAAGCGGGGGCAACGTGACACCAAGGGTGCCACTAGCAAACGGGACTGAAGCTCTTCTGGGTATCGACGCTACTTGCTAGCCCCTCGCCAGCCCATCCAAGCGCGAATATTCAAGGGGCGCAACGACATCCCGGCCCACAGCACTGACCGTCACAGACCGAACGGCGTACCGGTTCCTCACCAACCACGCTACCTGACTAGCTGGTGAGGCCATTATTCGGTCACGCGATCAGGGCTGTTTCATCCGTCCGTGGCAGCCGGTGGGGTCCGCCCCCCCAGGCTGCCGCGCGGGGGACGGACCGCCTGGTGCGGACTGTCGAAACCGCAATGGTGCCGACGGTCCGCGCTGATCGGTCGAGCGTTGGTCACTTCCCCTGGAAAGGCGAATTCACCGTGGTGAGGTACTGGATCGAGGCACCGATCGCGACCGGTGCGGTCACCAGGATCTGGCCGGCGAGCACACCGAGTGCACCGACCGCGACGATGCCGCCTAGGCAGCCGATGGCTGCGGCGGGGATGAACGGACCGAATAGGCCGACGATGGTGGCCGAGGCGACGGTTGCACCGGCGATACCACCGAGTACGCAGCCGACGGCGCCGCCGCCGATACCGCCGACCAGGGTGCCGATGGTGGCGCCCATGCCGATGGTGCTGGTCATGCGTGACCAGGCGGCCTGTTCGCGATCGTATTCGGTCTTCCAGGGCGCCTTGTCCTCGTACGGCAGTGCGACCGGCTTGTAGCTCGCGCGTGCGATGTCGAGCTGCGGCGTGAGAGTTGCTGTGTTATCGGCGATTTCGGCCGCGACCGGGAATTCGAAATCGTCGACCCGGAAGGTGAGCGGCGTGCCCGCGACGGTTGTTCCGTTGGCGGCCTTGATCTTCAGCACGCCGTCCTCGACGATCAGCGAACCGGAGTCGGTGGTGATGATCGACTGGGTGTCGGTGGCCTGGGCGGTGAAGTTGATCGGGTCGGCTGCCTCGATCGGTTCGGCGGAACTCGCACCGGCGGCAATCCCCACCGCGGTCGTCATGAACGCGGCGGCCAGGGCGAACTTATTGATCTTCATGGGCTTGGTGAATCCTGTCTGTTCGAGGCATGGCGATACAACGGCCGTACCTCTGACGTTCGGTAGGTCGAATTGGTAACTGCCGGAGCCCCTCACGCCCCGGCAGTTTCAATTGGTGCGTCCCGCGCACTTTTGTCCGCGCCGCGCATGACATGGCGGCGTGATGATGTGCGCGGCAAGTGAATCGGTGTGCGGGAACATCCCGCGGCACTAGGCGGTGGCGCGCTTGCCCATGACCAAGCCGACGATGATGTCGACGGCTAGGAAGGCCACCAGGCTCAGCCCGACCAGCGGTACGAACCAGCCGACAACCAGTGCGGCCGCCATGATGGGCACCGCGAGCCATGGCGAGGTCTGGCGCAATGCACCGCGACGTGGTGGGCGTCCGATGGCGAACCGCGAAGCACCGCGGGTCGGCCGCCGCTTCCACCACATCAGGTAGCCGAGCACCAGCACGACGATCAGCCCGATCATCACCGCGAGCAGCAGCAACTGGTTGAGCACCCCGAACATCAGGCCCATGTGGAATTGGATGCCCCAGTTGGTGAGCTTGGCCATGATCGGCCAGTCGGCGTAGGCGAGTTCGGCGGTGACCGTACCGGTCGCGCCGTCGACGGCGACCGCATCGACGGTATAGGTGCCGGGCATGCGCCGTTCCTTCACCGCGAATGCGCCGCCGGGCTCGGCCGGAATGGCGATCTCGCAACCCTGGGTGATGCCATTGGCGCGGGCCGCCGCATAAACCCCGTCGAGCTGCGCGATCCGGGTCGGTACATCGACCGGCGCGGGCGTATGGCCGCCGCCGTGGTGCTCGCCTCCGGCGTGTTCCTGCGTGGCCGCACCCGGCAGTGCGGTGCTCACGGCAGGTGTGGTCCAGCTGAGTTGCTCGCGCAGTTCGGTGATGTTCTCACCCGCATAGGTCGACCAGGTCATCCCGGTCACCGACAGCAGCAGGATCACCGGCATGATCCAAATGCCAACGGCCCCATGCCAATTCATCGAACGACCGCGACCCTTTTGGGAACCGTCCGGTGCCAGCAGCCAGGCGGCCGAGTTGCGGTTGCGGCGTCCGCGCACCCGACGGATCCACAGCACCAGACCGGCCAGCGCCACGACCCACAGCCAGGAGGCGGCGAGTTCGCTGTAGATGCGTCCCGGTTCGCCCAGGTGCAGATCCCGGTGCAGCCTATCGATCCAAGTGCGCATCGGAAGCGCACCCGAACTGCCGTAGACCACATCGCTGCCGACCGGCTGCGCGGTATACGGATTCACGAACACCGCACGCCGTTCGGACTCGCCGAGCGACGGGTCGTCGAACAGCACGCGGGTGGTGTCGTCGGCCTCGGGGGCCGGCGCCACCGCGACCAGCTTCAGATTCGGCTGGGTGGCGACGGCCGCGGTGACCTGTTCGGATAGCGGCCGCATCTCGCCGTTCGCCTCGACCTTCAACAGGTCGTGCGAGGTAATCGATTCCAGGGTCGGGGAGATGGCGTAGAGCGCTCCGGTGACCGCGGCGATCAGGATGAACGGTGCGACGAAGATGCCCGCATAGAAATGCAACCGCATCGCGAGGGGATAGAGGTCGTTGCGCGACCGTATTTCCTTTGCCGGAGCCGACGATTCGGCATCCGGCGGACTGGTGTCCGTAATGCTCATGACTATTCGTTTCTGGAGTTCGGAAGAACCCGGCAGATCGTCGGCCGTTCGTAATCGGAGAATGGTCGTCGGAATCCGCTGTACGCCCGGCAATGCGGCAAAACGCCGAAATTCATGACGGACAGCGGATCCCGGCGTTCGCCGGGCGAGCAAAGCGTCGCGCGAAAACTGGGCGAGTCCGGACTCGGCAGCAATGCTGACCGGCGAACCGTCATCCGAGGAATCGCTTTCACATGGTCATGTGAAATCTCGCCTCGCAAAGGTGTTGCGCGGTAACGACGACGCACAGGCCGGACCCGTGCACCGGGTAAGGAATATCAGTGACCGAACGCCAATGGCGGACCGCGCGTGCGCAGCGATTCCGCGGCGAATACGCGCAGAACAATACGATCGCGATGCGTCAGGCGCAGCGACACCGGCCCGGGTATCGCGGGCGGGTGATACCGCATCGGCAGCACCCGCGAGAGCACCGCGCAACCGATCCGATACGCGGCCTCCGCACCTCGGATAACCACCGCCGCGAGCACGGCCGCGACGAGGTGCGCGGCCACCATACCGGGCGTGAGCTGTGCATCGAGGTGATGCATATGCCCCGAACTCCAGCCCATGGTGACGTGCCCGAGTAGCTGACCTGCGACGAGCACCGAGATCAGTCCGATCGAGGTGTCGCGCAGCGGTGCGAGCCCGGCGACCAGTGCGCCGACAACGGCGCAAGCGGCGGCGAGGAGCACGAGCGTGGTACTGCCCGGTGGCATCCCATCGGACGCCCACCCGTGTGCCGCAACGGATATGGCACCGGAGATCGAGCCGGCACATGCGCCGCGCACCCGCGCGACGGCGCTGCGTTGCCCCGCAGCGGCCGGGCCGAACTCGATACTCACGCGCTGATGATAGCCGACGAATTACCCGTCGGTCCCCACCCGGGCGGCGGCCGAGATCCCTGGGATGTATCGAGTTTCCAGCTGGAGAAATGCAAATGCCGCACACCTCCGGATTTCCCATACCGATTCCGCGGCCGGGAATTCGAAGGTGTGCGGCCCCGAGTGTGACTCAGTTCGCGTCGATTTCCATCTCGATCAACGGCTTGCGCAGCAACTTACCGGTCGCATTGCGCGGCAGCTCATCGAGGAAGATCACCTCGCGCGGCACCTTGTACCGCGCCAGATTCGCCTTGACGTAATCCTTGATCTCCTGCGCATCGCGCTTGGATTCCGGCCCCGGAACGACGAAGGCGCGCAACCGCTTCCCGAATTCACGATCGTCCACGCCGACCACGGCGGCCTCGAAGATATCGTCGCGCCCGGCGATCAGGTTCTCCACCTCGAGCGGGAAGACGTTCTCGCCGCCGGAGACGATCATGTCGTCGTCGCGGCCGTCGATGTAGAGCAGGCCATCGGCGTCGAAATGCCCCACGTCACCGCTGGACATCATGCCGTCCACGATCTCCTTGGTGCGGCCGTCGGTGTAGCCGGTGAAGGCGAAACCGTTGTCCACGAAGATGGTGCCGGTCACATTCGGCTCGGTGATCGGCTTGCGGTTCTCGTCCAGCAACACGATCCGGATGCCGACCGGCGCCTTGCCCGCGGTGGTCGGGGCTTTGCGCAGGTCCTCCGGGGTCGCGACGGTCATGACCGCGCATTCGGTGGAGCCGTACAGGTTGTAGAGGCTGTCGCCGAAGTAGTCGAGGGTGCGGGTGACCACATCGGGTGCGATGGCCGAACCCGCCGCGAAGATCACCTTGATGCTGCGCGGGTCGTACTCGGCCAGCACCTCGTCACCGAGATCGAGTATGCGCTGCAGCATGGTCGGCACCACGACCAGCGAATCCGCTTGGTAGCGCTGGATATTCGCCAGCGTCTTCTCCGGATCGAACCTGCGCTGCTGGAAGATCACCCGGTTGCCGAGGGCAAGCCCCAGGGTGAACTGGGAAAGTCCGGTGCCGTGGAAGATCGGCGCGGCCATGATCATGGTGCCGTTATTGGGCAGCGGCACCCGGTCGACGAACTGGGCCGAGGCGAACGGGCTGACCCGGTCGCGCGGCGCACCTTTCGGCGTACCGGTGGTACCGCTGGTCAGGATGACCATGCCGCCGGGCTTGGCGGGCGCGGGCGGCGGCGCGGTGGAGCGGCCCTTGATCAGCGATTCGATGGTCGAGACCGCCGGGTCGACATTGTCCTTCTCGTCCACCCAGGTGAGCACCCGGGGGATCTCGGACGGGATCGCGCTCATCAGGTCGAGGAATTCGCTGTCGTGCAGTACGGCCTTGACGTTCTCGCGCGCGGCCACATCGGCGAATTGCGGTTTCGCGAAGCCGGTATTCATCAGCACCGTGCGTACGCCGAGCTTGCCGGTCGCGAGCAGGCTCAGCACCATGCCGCGATGGTCGCGCGCGAGCAGCGCGACGACGTCGCCAGGCTTGATTCCCTGGGCTTCGAGCCCGCGAGCCAGGGCGCTGGACTGCTCGTTGAGTTCGCCGAAGCTCACCTCACCGCGCTCGTCGACGATGGCCGCCGCATCCGGTCTGGTCTGCGCCGCGTGCATGACGACACCGGCGAACGGGCCGAATTTGAGCACATTGAATGCGGACCGCGCCGCGTGATCGGGTCGGAGCGGATTGAACAGGCGCCGCTTGACCATGACATTCACGCCCTGGGCGAGATCGCCCGCTTTCCGGACGGAGTCATTCAACGCAGGCAGGGATAGGGACATTCGTCAACGCCTTCCGCGGTCCACCCCACCAGGACCGGGGTGGTGTGGACCGCAACTTCGAGATCCAGTGCTGCCGCTAACAATAGCAAGCATCTGTGACCCGCTGTGTCACGTATCTCAGTTGTCCCGCTCGGTGCCGCTGCGGCCCAGGTCTAAGCCTTGACTTCGTACTCGACGAGCACCCGGCGCAGCAATTTCCCGGTGGTGTTGCGGGGCAGATCGTCGAGGAAGACGACCTCGCGCGGCACCTTGTAGCGGGCCAGATTCTCCTTGACGTAGGCCTTGATCTCCTCGCCGTCGGGGGCGTGACCGTTCTCGGGGACCACGAAGGCGCGCAGACGCTTGCCGAATTCCACATCGTCGACGCCGACGACGGCGGCGTCGAACACGTCCGGCCGCTCCAGCAGCAGGTTCTCCACCTCCTGCGGGAAGACGTTCTCGCCGCCGGAGACGATCATGTCGTCGTCGCGACCGTCCACCATCAGCAGTCCGTGCTCGTCGAAGTGGCCGACATCGCCACTGGACATATAGCCGTCGATGATCTGCTTATGCCTGCCGTCGGTGTAGCCCTCGAACGGCGCACCGCTGCGGACGAAGATGCGCGCGGTGGTGTTGATTGCGTTGACCTGCTTGTCGTTGTCGTCGTAGAGCCGGACTTCGCAGGTGATCGGCGCGCGACCGACGGTGCCCGGCGCGATGGCCAGATCGTCCGGGTTCGCGACGGTGGCCACGGCGCATTCGGTCGAGCCGTACAGGTTGTAGAGGACCGGACCGAAGATCTGCGTGGCCTTGACGCACAACTCCGGTGCGAGCGCCGAACCCGCGACCAGAATGCACTTCAGCGAGGTGGTGTCGTATTCGGCGCGGATCTCCGGTGCCAGCTCGGTCATCCGGTGCAGCATGGTCGGCACCGCGACCAGCATTTCGGCCTTGTGATCGGCCACCATCTTTAGCGTGGCCTCGGCGTCGAAGCGGCGGCGCACCACCACCTTATTGCCCATCGCCGAGGCGACCAGATAGGTACCGAGCCCGGTGCTGTGGAAGATCGGCGACACGATGACCTGAGTTCCCCTGACCGGGAATGGGATTCGGTCCACCATCTGCGCGGTGGCCAGCGGGGTCACCTTGCTGCGCGGTGCGCCCTTCGGCAGGCCGGTGGTGCCACTGGTGAGGATGACGAAACCGCCCGGCTTGGACGGTGCGGGCAGGTCCGCGGTCGAGTTGGCGGCGATGAGATCGTCGAGAGTCTGTGCGCCCTCGGGCAATTCGGTGCCCTGGTCGACCCAGGTGAGGTAGCGCGGCAGGTTCGGCGGCAGTGCGTCGAGCAGGCCCAGGAATTCGCTGTCGTGCAGCACTGCCTTGACCTTCTCGCGCTCGCAGACCTCGGCGAACTGCGGTTTGGCGAAGCCGGTATTCATCAGCGCGACCCGCACGCCGAGCTTGCCCGCTGCGGCCATGGCCAGGATGAGGCCGCGATGGTCGCGGGCCAGCACACCGATCACGGACCCTTCGGTCAGATTCGCCTGTCGCAGCCCGCGCGCGATGGCCGTGGACTGCTCGTCGAGTTGCCGGTAGGTCAGTTCGCCGCGCTCGTCCACCAGCGCTGGCGCATTTGGCACGACTCGGGCCGAATGCCGGATCAAGGTCGCCTGCGGTCCGTAGACCTTCGATTCTTTCACCGTCCGCAAGGTTTCCAGCGGCTTCTTGGGATCGCTGACCCCGCGGGCCCGCAGCACCCCGAATGCCTTCACAACCTCCAGCGCATGCGCCAACTTCATCGTCGACCACCTCTACCAGCAACTCGCGTCGGCACTCGCCCAAGCGATCTCGAACCACCGTTCTGTCTCACCAACCGTATCAGCGCTATGACCCACATCACACCCGAAGCCGGGCGGGCTGGACAAAAACCGAGCCGGCGAAAGGTGAGAGGCTCCCCACCACCAGTTCCGACCTGGTCTTGATCATCTGCGTGCGGTAGCCAGCGCGACGAGTAGCGCGACGACCCGATTCGGGGGGACTTCGAAGTGGCTGCTGCCCACGGTGTGGAGCCAGCCGGTAGCCGCCAGTTGACGGAGGTGGTGGTAGATCTCGCCGGAGGTGCCCACCTCACCGAGGTCTGTGAGTTCGGCGGCGGTTCTGCTGCCCCGAAGTATCTCCCGAAGAATGCGCAGGCGGACCGGACTACCAAGGGCGGCGAGGCATTCGGCGGCATCGTCCCAGTCGTAGCCGACGATGTCATCGGTGCTGAACTGGACTTGCCAGTCGAACTCTTCCGCGCTGGGTAATGAGCCCGAACCGGCGAACATCACCCCGCCATTGCGCTGATCCGCATTCGTGAACTCCTCATGAAGCCGCCGCAGTGCCCACCCTCCCTGCGGGGCGGATCCACTCGCTTGCCCGCCGCCATCCTTGATGAGGTCCTGGGCCGCAAGTCGGCGTTCGAGCTTCGCTAGTCGGTCCTCCACGCTCACGAGCGCAAATTTACGGAGTTACGTAATTGCTGGCAATGGTTAGCTGATGTGATGCAAAAGCCCGGCACGAAAATCCGTGCCGGGCTCGCGTGCCGGATGGTCAGTTGTAGATCGATCCGAAGGACGGGACCGAGATGGTTGCGAGTTTGTACTGGAAACCGTCCGGGTTGGCGTCGCTGACCGGGACGGGCCAGCGGTGCAACAGAGTGCCGTAGACCGCACCGACGATGAGGCCGCCACCGGTGTCGACCGGACGGGTGCGGATCGTGGTGTCGACCGTGGCGTCGTTGTGCTCGGAGAGCACCTCGGTGCCGCTGCGGCCGTTGGACAGATTGATCCACAGGACCTGCAGCTTGGCCCCCGTCTGATCCGGTGCGATCGTGCCCGGTCCGCCGAAGAATCCGAATCGCAACCCGTCGTAACCGAGGGCGACGCCGGACCCATAGACACCCGGCCCGTCACCGCGTCCGATATCGGATTGCGCCGGGATCTGGAACGGCTGTGCGGGCACTGCCACCTGGGTGGCGACCTGCCCGGATGCCAGCAGCCGGTCCACTGCCTGTTCGGCGGCGGGATTGCCGATGGCGGCCTTCCGCAATTGCTGCGTGGCCGTACTCCAGTCGATCGTCGCCGGCTCGGCCGCGGCATGACCCGCGAAGACGGCGACGAATGCGGTGGTTGCCGCGATTGCGGCGGTGAAGCGACGTATCAA
Source organism: Nocardia sp. NPDC050412 (assembly GCF_044458825.1). Taxonomy (NCBI): domain Bacteria; kingdom Bacillati; phylum Actinomycetota; class Actinomycetes; order Mycobacteriales; family Nocardiaceae; genus Nocardia; species Nocardia sp. NPDC050412. The sequence goes on along the minus strand of NZ_JBITIJ010000013.1, from coordinate 69,934 downwards.
ACCCAGCCTGTGCATAACCAGTCTCCTGTTGGGGTTCTTGGTACTGCTCGATGGAATTCGTCCGCGGAATCTCAGCTCGCCAAGATACCTTCCGTTACTTCACCGTTTACGGCGGGTGCCTCGAACCCGCCGTGGCCGTGATCGCGGGGCCGAGGTGCGTCGGCGTCGTAGCACGCTGCACAGCCGAGAAAATAAAGAAAACCGGTGCGCATCGTTCGCACCGGTTTCCTATGCAGCACTTGCTATTTCGGCATCACTTCAGCTCGGCGCTGGTCTTGCCGAGGATGCGGCGGGCCACGATGAGCTGCTGGATCTGCTGGGTGCCTTCGAAGATGTCGAGGATCTTGGAGTCACGGCCCCACTTTTCGAGCAGGGTGCGCTGCGAGTAGCCGATGGTGCCCGCGAGTTCGACGGCCTTGAGGGTGATGTCGGTGCCCGTGCGGCCCGCCTTGGCCTTGGACATCGAGGCTTCCAAGGAGTTCGGCTTCTTGTTATCGGCCATCCACGCGGCACGCAGCGACAGCAGGTACGCGGCCTCGTAATCGGCCTCCATACGCAGGAATTCGGCGGCGGCCGCGGGCTGGTTGTTGGCCGGGATGTCGTAGGACGGCTCGATGCCCGCATCCTTCAGGATGGCGCGCAACTCCTCGAGCGCCGCCCGCGCGACACCGACCGCCATCGCGGCCACTAGGGGGCGGGTGTTGTCGAAGGTCTGCATGACCCCGGCAAAACCCTTCTCCACGTTGACTTCCGGACTGCCGAGGATGTTGTCCTTCGGAATCCGGCAGTCCTGCAACAGCAGTACGGCGGTATCGGATGCCTTGATGCCGAGCTTGTGCTCGAGGCGGGCCACCGAAAGTCCGGGAGCGTCGCGCGGCACGACGAACGACTTGATCGCCGCGCGGCCCAAGCTGCGGTCCACCGAGGCCCAGACCACGATGTGGGTGGAGCGCTGACCCGCGGTCACGAAGATCTTCTCGCCGTTGAGCACCCACTCGTCGCCGTCGAGTACGGCGGTGGTGGTGACGGCGGCCGAGTCGGAACCGAAGGACGGTTCGGTGATGGCCATCGAGGCCCACACCTTGCCGAAGCGCTTCAGCTGCTCATCGGTGGCGACGGCCGCGATGGCCGCATTGCCCAGACCCTGGTAGGGGATCGACAGCATCAGGCCGACGTCGCCCCAGGAGGTCTCGAGCGCGTTCAGCAGCGCGGACATATTGCCGCCGTTGGAGTTTCCGAGCAGCTCGGTGGCGTGCTCGTCCGAATCGGAACGGCCACCGGCCGCGCCGCCGATCTTCTGGGTGCCGGAGTCGGCGAGACCCTCGACCATGGCGGCCATGGTGTCCAGCTCGACCGGGTACTCGTGTTCGCCGAGGTCGTACTTGCGCGAGATCGGCCGGAAGATTTCCTGGGCGACCTGGTGGGCCTGGTTGGCGCTGGCCCGCAGCTTCTTGGGGAGTTCGAGATTGATCATGGTGATGTCTCCTGGAAGTAAGGAACCAGCCGGTCAGACGAGCACGACACCTTCGGCGATGCCGATCGCCCGCAGATCGCGGTACCAGCGCTCGACCGGGTGTTCCTTGGTGAAGCCGTGGCCGCCGAGCAACTGCACGCCATCGAGGCCGATCTGCATGCCCTTGTCGGTGGCGAGCTTGCGCGCCAGTGCCGCCTCGCGGGCGTAGGAAAGGCCCTGCTCCGCGCGTGCGGCACCCCGCAGGGTCACCAGGCGCAGGCCGTCCAGTTCGATTGCCATATTCGCGACCATGAACGCGACCGCCTGACGGTGCGAGATCGGCTCGCCGAATGCCTCGCGCTCGTTCACATACGGAATCACGTAGTCGAGCACGGCCTGTCCGGTACCGATGGCCAGCGAGGCCCAGCCGAGGCGGGCCAGGCGCACCGCATCGGCGTATTCCTCGGCGCGGGCCGTGGCATCGCCGTCGCCGAGGATGGCGTCGGTGCCGACCGCGACATCGTTGAGCAGTAGGCGACCGAGACCGGCGGCGCGCAGACCCATGCTCGGATCAGCCTCGATGACCAGCCCCTGGCTGTCCGACGGCACGATGAACAGGGCGGGGCGGCCGTCGAGTTCGGCGGCCACGATGAATAGTTCGGCATCACCGGCGGCCGGGACCAGGCTCTTCACACCGTTGAGGCGGTAACCGCTGGGGGAGCGGGTGGCCTTTGTCTGCAGGGCGAACGGGTCGAACAGCGCCCGCGGCTCGCTGATCACGACCGAGGCCTGTGGCACATTCTCGCCGGTGAAAGCGGGCAGGTAGGTCTGCTGCTGTGCGTCGGTACCCCACTGGGACAGGGCGACCGCGACACCGCTCGGCGCCAGAATCGGCAGGGCCAGACCCATGTCGCCGTGCGCGAGCGCCTCGGCGACCAGCGAGTTGGTGACCGCGCCGCGCTCGGCGGCCGCGCCTTCCAACTCCTCGGGCACATTGATCAGGGTGATGCCGAGTTCGGCGGCGCGCTCGAGCAGGTCGCGCGGGGCCTTGGCGGCGTTGTCGGCCTCGTAGGCGGCCGGGCGCAGGATCTCGGCGGCGAATTCCTTTACCGTCTCGACGATCATCTGCTGCTCGTCGCTCGGGGTCAGATCGAAGAAGTCCTTGTGCTTGGACTCGTTGTCCGCCAGGCGTTTCGGGGCACCGCCGCCGGCGACCTTGCCGAATGCGCGAGTGGCGGCACCGAGGGTGCGGAAACCGGTCTTGGTGCCTTCGTAGGTGACCCGCTCGATCGGCTTGCGCAGGTTGTACTTCTCGGCGAGCTCCGACCCGGTAATGGTCGTCATCACCCGCATGGCCGCGCCCATCCAGTCCCGCTTGGGGTGGGTCAGGCCGACCGCGGACGTGTCTGGACGTCGCGTCGTTGCGCTGTCTCGAGTGCTCATCATCACCTGTTTTTCTCGGGTGGGTGGGTGAGGTCTTTTCCCAGCTATCTTACTCCTGAGTAAGGCTATCTTACTCCAGAGTAAGAAGTGCGTCGAGGGGCAGCATACGCCGCCGAACTGTGTCAGGCTGGACAAGTGCCCAAAGTCGTGGGACGACCGCTGTGCGTCGTCGCTGTGCTGTTCGCCGCGCTACTCACCGCATTCGCCCCGCGCTACGGCTATCACCGAGACGAGCTGTACTTTTTGGCGGCGGGCAGACATCCGGATTGGGGCTACCCGGACCAGCCGCCATTGACTCCGCTACTGGCCCGCGCGATGTCGGCAATCGATGCCGATTCGTTACTGCTGCTACGGCTTCCGTCGGTCTTGGCCGCGACATTCGTCGTTGTCGCAGCGGGCTTGATGGCGCGCGAGCTCGGCGGCGGGCGCGGGGCGCAGGTGTTGGCGTCGGTTGCCGTCGCGAGTTCGGCGATGGTGATGGGGATCGGTCATCTGCTGAGTACCGCGTCGTTCGATATGGCGGCATGGGTGTTGGTTTGTCTGCTGGTGCTGGTGTTGTTGCGAGGCGCGGAGGGGGGTGCTGAGCGACTCGGGCAGAGAGCCCAGGCGGACGGGTGCGCGGGCGGGGGTGTTCCTGCGGCGCCGAATGGGTGCTCGGGTGTCGGTAGGTGGTGGCTCGGGGTGGGGCTGGTTGTGGGGATCGGGTTGCAGAACAAGGCGCTGTTGATCTTTCCGGTGGTGGCGCTGACGCTTGCGCTCGTTCTCGTCGGCCCGCGAAAGATATTCGGCACCAAGTACTTTCCGATGGCAGTCGGGTTGGCGTTCGTGATCTGGCTACCATATCTGTTGTGGCAGTGGTGCAATGGCTGGCCGCAGTGGGAGATGAGTCGGGCGATCGCGGGCGGGTCCTCCGGAACATCGGATTCGCCGGTGATGTTCATGCTGTCGCAATTCGGGCTGATGGGCCCATTGCTGCTGCCGCTGTGGGCATTCGGGCTCTGGCGACTGTGGCGAGATCCGCGTCGGCGCGCGTTTCCGGTCGCGTATGCGGTGCTTTTCGCGGTTTTCCTGGTCAGCGGCGGGAAGGCGTACTACCTGGGCGGGATGTATCCGATTCTGTTGGCCGCCGGTGCGGTGCCGGTCGCCGCTCGGCTGGGGGATCGGCGAGCCCGTTGGGCGGCAGTCGGTTCGGTGATCGCGGTGAATGCAATCGTCTCGGCGGTGCTGTTCCTACCGGTGTTACCCGTCGCGGCCTTGAGGGATTCGCCGGTCCTCGCGATCAACTACGACGCGGGCGAAACCATCGGCTGGCCGCAATTCGTGCACCGAATCGCCGAGGTGCGCGCCACGCTCGGACCCGATACCGCGATCCTTACCGACAACTATGGCGAGGCGGGGGCGATCGAACGGTTCGGTGGCGAATACGGATTGCCGACTCCGCACAGCGGTCACAACTCCTACTGGTGGTGGGGCCCGCCCAGCGACACAGCCTCCGCGGTGATCGTCGTCGGCCTCGATCGTGACCACCTGACTGGGTACTTCGCCGAAGTCCAACCCGCCGGTTACATCGACAACGGTCTCGGCATCGACAACGACGAACAGGGCCAACCGCTGTTCATCTGCCGCAAACCGCGAGCGCCAATGTCCGAAATGTGGCCTGCGGCGAAACATCTGACCTGAGCGGTCCCGTTGCGGCCATCCACGAGTCCGACCGCAACGAAGAACGATCGACGCCTATCTACAAAGGTGCCGCCCACAGTGCTCGGCCGTTTTTCCGTCGAGGCTGAATCCTGCTGTACGAGTAAGGAGATGTCATGGTTCTGCGCATTGTCGATCAGTTCGTCTCCGGGGTCCTCAATATGATCGCGACGCTGTTCATTCCGTGAGTCGAGTCGCCCGGGGCGGACTGTCCGTCCCGGGCAACATTCCAGCGCGGCTGTTAGGTTGTGCCGCATGGCAAGACGGCCGCGGAGTCGGCGATTGAGGGCAACGCTGCTGACCGCGGCGATTACGGCGGGCATCTTGTCTGGGGGGACGGCCGAGGCGCAGACGCCGTCCGGATCATGTGCGGATGGGTGGGACGTCTCGACGATCGTCAGCGGGGTCGGCAATCTGGAGAATCTCGATACCGACGGGTCCGGCGGTTTCTATGTCACCGGAATCCTCGACGGGTACCTGGCTCATATCGATGCCGCGGGCAAGTTCGAGAAGCTGGTGACCGGTCTGGATCACCCTGCGGGCGTGCGGGTTGTCGGACGGTCCGTGTACTTCGTCACCGGCGATGGTTTGGCGGAGTCGCCGGGCACCTTGCAGCGCTATGACATCGACACCCATGCGGTGACGATTCTGCTCACCGAGCTGAACGGTCCGAACGGACTGCTCGAATTGCCCGACGGCGACCTGGTATTCGCCACCATCGGCATCACCGGCCCGCCGACCGGCATCTCGCGGTATCGGCCGTCGACGGGGGAGTACACCGAGACCTGGTCCAACCTGCCATGGACCAACGGGCTGGCGCTCGCCCCCGACGGCAACTCGATCTACACCGACAATATGACCCTGCGCGTCTTCCGGGTTCAACTCGATGATCCCGATAACGCGACGGTCGTCGCCGGTGCTCCCGATCTGGTTGCGCTGCTCGACGATATGGAAGCGACCCGCGCGGGCCAACTCTTCGTCGCCGACCACATCCAAGGCGCGGTCTTTCAGATCGACCCGGCCACCGGCGCGGGCTGCACGATCATCACCGGCCTGATCAAACCCGGCCCGATACGCAATCCACCGGACGGCGCCACTTCCGTGCGGATCGCTCGCGACGGTAATGGGTGGGCGCTGTTCGTCACAAGCATGGACGGAACCCTGCGTCGACTACGTCCACCCGCAGGCATCGACCTGACCCCCGCCGATTCCAGGCGATAGGAAAGCGACTGCGCCCGAACGTGACTCGCTAGCACCCGCAGAGACGATCGCGGCCACCCCCGACCGATGCCGCCGACATCGCCAACCCGCGTGATCGCCTCGCGCACTGGATGATCGACAACCGCATCGGCCAGTAGCTGCCCGACGAATGATTCATCCGGCGCGCCAGCAGCCGCTGAGAATGCACTGGTGGTGGGGCCACTCGTTTGCCGCCCCCAATACATTCTCGAAGCTCAGTTCAAGCGGGTGAGGACAGCGTCGTGGAGTAGCGAGTTGGTGGCTATGGCGTCGCCGTTGTGGGGGCCGGGGGTGCCGGAGAGGGAGGTGAAGCGGCCGCCTGCTTCGCGGACGAGAATGTCGAGGGCGGCCAGGTCCCACAGGGAGACTTCGGGTTCGGTGGCGATATCGACCGCGCCCTCGGCGAGCAGGCAGTAGGTGAAGAAGTCGCCGTAGCCGCGGACCCGCCACACCGCGTCGGTGAGGTCGAGGAACTTCTCCCGCAGACCGCGTTCGCGCCAGCCCGACAGGCTGGAGAAGGCGAGGCTCGCCGAGCCGAGCTCACTGACCGCGGAGACCGAAATCGGTTTCGGCGCATCGGAATCGATGCTGGCCCAGGCGCCGGAACCGGCCGACGCCCACCACCGCCGCGCCAATGCGGGGGCGCTGACCACACCGACCACCGGAACGCCGTCTTCGAGCAGCGAGATCAACGTCGCCCAAATCGGCACCCGCCGCACGAAGTTCTTGGTGCCATCGATCGGATCGATCACCCACTGCCGCCCGCTGAACTCGACGTCACCGCCGAACTCCTCACCGAGCACCGAATCCCCGGGGCGCTCCTGCCCGAGGACCTGGCGTATCGCCTTCTCCACCGCCAGATCCGCATCCGACACCGGCGTCAGATCCGGCTTCGAATCGACCCGCAAATCCAACGCCCCGAACCGCGCACGGGTAATCCCATCGGCCTGATCGGCCAACCGCAGGGCGAGTTCGAGATCGGAGGAGTAATCAGTCACCCTCGAACCCTATCGCCCACACCCTGCCCCGCCAGACGCATCCCCGCTGCCGCAAAAGCAGTGCCCACGGCGCACTGTTCGAGATACCACAAGCTATGCGGCAGCGGAGACGGAGCGGGCGGCGGCGAGGGCATTTGCCCACCAGTGGAGTTGGTCGAGCATGGCCTGCGCGGCGGACGCGGGTTCCGTCGGCTCGCGGAGCTTGCCTTCGGCATCGAAGAGCAGGTAGTAGCGGGGGAAGCTGACGTAATTGCGAACGGTGTGAGCATTGAGTTCGTTGAAGACCTGACGCAGGTGCTCGATGGCGAGCAGGCCCCCGCTCCCACCGCTGTAGCCGACGAAACCGATTGCCTTGCTGTCCCATTGGGTGAAGTGCCAGTCGATGGCAGCCTTCAGCGCGGCCGGGTAGCTGCGGTTGTAGTCCGGAGTGAGGATGACGAAAGCGTCCGCTTCACCGAGCCGCCTAGTGAGGTCGGACATCCCGGCCGGGCGTTCCGGATCGGGGTTCATCGCCGGGGAAACGGCGGGCAGTGCCAATGGCAGGTCGGCCTCGGCAAGATCGATCAGGTCGATCTCGAATTGTCCGTGCCGGGCGGCCTCCTCGACGAACCAGTTGGCCACGGTCGGCGCGAAGCGTCCCTCCCGGACGCTGCCGATGATCACCGCGAGCTTCAAGGACATGGTGTTCTCCTTCGATCGGAAATTGTTCGAGTCCCAATTTGCTGCCCGTCGGCAACACCAGGAAGGCCGCACGAAGAGTGGTAGTGGCAGGGACACCCTCGGCGCCGGTCGCGCTTGTACCGTCGAGGAGTGAGCGACAACGAGTTGGGCCTTTTTCTGCGCACCCGCCGCGAGGCGGTGACACCGGCCGAGGTCGGCCTGCCCACCGGACCGCGTCGTCGAACCCCCGGCCTGCGTCGCGCTGAACTGGCAACCCTGGCGGGCGTGAGCGTGGAATACATCACACGCCTCGAGCAGGGTCGTGACCGCCGCCCCTCACCGCCGGTGCTGTCCGCACTCGCCGACGCCCTCGCCTTGACGCCGAGCGAACGCATCCACCTGCACCGTCTCACCAAGGGCGCTGATCCGGGATTCAGCTGCATGGGCGGTGCACAACCGCCGCGTGAGGTGCGTCCCGCGGTCCGCGCCATCCTCGATCGCCTGGAACCCGCGCCCGCGCTGGTCGTCAACCGACTGCGCGAGGTGCTCGCCTGGACCGAGGGATACCAACGCCTGATGGCGCCGATCGGACTGCTCCACAACGAACACCGCGCCAATCTCGCTCTGTTCGCCTTCACCGACCCGCGGGCCCGCACCGCCTATCCGGACTGGGACCACCTCGCCGACGAACTGGTCGCCGCATTGAAACAGGGTCCGTTCCGCAGCGACCCACACATCGCCGCTTTGGCCGACGAACTCACCGTAGCCGCAGGTGCCGAGTTCACCCGTCGGGTCGAATCCGTCCCCAGCCTCGCCGCCGCCACCGGCACCACCCGCCTCGCCCATCCCGAGGCGGGCAACCTCCGGCTCACCTACGAAACCCTCGAACTCTCCGCCGACGACGACCAGCAGCTCATCGTCTACCTTCCCGCCGATGACGCCACCGCGACCGCCCTCGACGCCCTCGCCGGTCGCCGCCCAGGCGGGCTGCGTGCCGTCTCCGGCTGAGGACGGCACCCGCGCAGCACCGCGTGTTTCACCGTCTGCACCCCGCCCAGTAGGCTTGAGCATCGTGCATCCTGACGTCTCCGCTGACCTCGCCGAACTCGACGCCACACTGAAGACCGTCGAGTCGGTCCTCGATGTCGAGGAGCTGCGTCGACGGATCGATGAACTCGAGCACCAGGCCGCCGATCCCGATCTGTGGAACAACCAGGAGCACGCGCAGCAGGTCACCAGTGAGCTGTCGCACGCTCAGAGCGAGTTGCGCAGGGTCGAGGAACTGCGCCAGCGCCTCGACGATCTGTCTGTTCTATACGAATTGGCCGAGGAAGAGGAGGGCGAGGCTCGGGTGGCCGCGCTCGCCGACGCCGATGCCGAGCGGGCCACGCTGCACAGCGATATGGAGGCCATGGAGGTCCGCACCCTGCTCTCCGGCGAGTACGACAAGCGTGAGGCGCTGGTCAATATCCGCTCCGGCGCGGGCGGTGTGGACGCCGCTGACTGGGCCGAAATGCTGATGCGCATGTATATCCGCTGGGCGGACCGGCACAAGTACTCGGTTGAGGTCTACGACACCTCCTACGCCGAAGAGGCGGGCATCAAGAGCGCCACCTTCGCGGTGAAATCACCGTATGCCTACGGCACCCTCTCGGTGGAAATGGGCACGCACCGCTTGGTCCGCATCAGCCCGTTCGACAATCAGGGCCGCCGCCAGACCTCCTTCGCCGAGGTCGAGGTGCTACCGGTGGTCGAAACCACCGACCACATCGAAATTCCCGAGGGCGAGATCCGCGTGGACGTCTACCGTTCCTCGGGTCCCGGCGGCCAGAGCGTCAACACCACCGACTCCGCGGTCCGGCTCACACATATCCCGACCGGCATCGTCGTGACCTGTCAGAACGAGAAATCCCAGCTGCAGAACAAGATTTCGGCCATGCGGGTGCTGCAAGCCAAACTGCTGGAACGCAAGCGGCAGGAGGAGCGCGCCGAAATGGATGCGCTCAAGACCAATGAGGGTGCGTCATGGGGCAACCAGATGCGCTCCTACGTGCTGCATCCGTACCAGATGGTCAAGGATCTGCGCACCAACTACGAAGTCAACAATCCGACTGCCGTGCTCGACGGCGATATCGATGGTTTCATCGAATCCGGAATTCGTTGGCGAATGCGAGAGCAGGCGAGCTAGTTGGACGTACCCCAGGCCTTCTCCACGTCCACCGACTTCACCACCTGGCTGCGGTCCGCCGGTCTAGAGATCGTCCTGCTGCTCCTCGGCGCGACGCTGTTCAGCCGTTTCGCCACCTTTATCCGGGATCGGATCACCCGCAGGATCGACGCCGGGTTCCGCAGCAGCGACGCACTGGTGCGTTCCGAGGCGGCCAAACATCGGCATGCGCTGGCCCAGGTGGTCACCTGGGTGGTGCTGACCGTCGTCTATGTCCTGGTCGGCATGGAAGTGCTGCGGCGGATGGGTTTCGCGGTCACCGGTCTGGTCGCGCCCGCGGCCGTGCTCGGCGCCGCACTCGGCTTCGGCGCACAGCGGATCGTGCAGGATATCCTTGCCGGATTTTTCCTGATTACCGAGCGGCAGTATGGATTTGGTGATGTGGTTCGCATCGCTGTTACTGGATCCGCGGAGCAGGCCGAGGGTACGGTCGAGGACGTCACGTTGCGGATCACCACACTGCGCAATGCCGATGGTGAGGTGATCACCGTGCCCAACGGGCAGATCGTCAAAGTGACGAATCTGTCGAAGGATTGGGCGCGCGCCGCGATCGACGTTCCGGTTGCGGCCAGCGTCGATATCACCAGGATCAACGAGATCCTGCACGAGGTCGGTACAAAGGCGTACGAGGACCGCAGATTGAAGCCGCTGCTGCTCGACGAGCCCAGCGTGATGGGCGTCGAAGATCTGACAGTGGACCAGATGAATATTCGAATGGTTGCCAGAACATTGCCAGGCAAGCAGTTCGAGGTCGGTCGCGAGTTGCGGGTGCGAGTCGCCGCGGCATTGCGCCGGGAGGGAATCAGTGAGACCACGTAGATCCACGGCGATCCTGATGGCATCATGGGTCGCCACGTTCGTGTTGTACCTGTTCGTCAAGCCCGATCAACCGATCGTGACATCGCCCGAAAAACTCAATACCGTTCCCGTGGTAATGAATACGGCTACGCCCGGTCATTGACCATGATGTAGCTGGTGGCTGCGCGGCGGTTGCTGGTTACACTGACCAACCGTGATCGCTATGCGGAACGTGACCAAGTCGTATCAGACCTCGACGCGACCCGCGCTGGACAACATCACCGTCGGTGTGGGCAAGGGCGAATTCGTCTTCATCATCGGCCCGTCCGGTTCGGGCAAGTCGACCTTCATGCGACTGCTGCTCAAGGAAGAGGCCCCGACCGCGGGCGAGATCCGGGTCGCCGACTTCCAGGTCGACCGGCTGCCCGGCCGGAAGGTGCCGAAGTTGCGTCAGCGCATGGGTTGCGTCTTCCAGGACTTCCGGCTGCTGCAGCAGAAGACCGTCGCCCAGAATGTGGCGTTCGCGCTGGAGGTGATCGGCAAGCGGCGCCAGTTCATCGACCGGACCGTCCCCGAGGTGCTCGATATGGTCGGGCTCGGCGGTAAGGCCGATCGGCTACCGCACGAATTGTCCGGTGGTGAGCAGCAGCGCGTTGCGATCGCGCGGGCCTTCGTGAACCGCCCGCTGGTGCTGCTCGCCGATGAGCCGACCGGCAACCTCGATCCCGACACCAGCGGCGACATCATGCTGCTGCTGGAGCGGATCAACCGCATCGGTACCACCGTGGTGATGGCCACCCACGACAATCACATCGTCGACGCGATGCGTAAGCGAGTGGTGGAGCTGGACCGGGGTCGTCTGATCCGCGACGACGCGATCGGCGTCTACGGGGTGGGCCGGTAATGCGCGCTGGATTCCTGTTCAACGAGGTCCTCACCGGCCTGCGTCGCAATGTCACCATGACCATCGCGATGATCCTGACCACCGCGGTATCGCTGACCATGCTCGGCGGCGGTCTGCTCGCGCTGCGAATCGCGGATAAGACCCAGAACTACTTCATGGACCGGGTCGAGATTCGGCTCTACCTCACCGACCTGGTTTCGGCGAGCGATCGGGACTGTTCGCTGAATCCGTGTCAGCAGCTGATGTCGGATCTGAAGAAGACCGACGGTGTGGTCTCGGTCCAGTTCGTCAACAGCGACGAGGCGATGAAGGAAGCCACCGAGGTGACCTTCAAGGACCAGCCCGAAATGCTGGACATGATCAAGGACACCCGCTTGCCCGCGTCGTTGCGCGTGAAAATGACCGATGCCGATCAATACCCGCGGATCTACCAGACGTTCAACGGTAAGGACGGGATCCAGAGCGTACTCAACGACAAGGACACTGTGGACCGGCTGGTCGGAGTGTTCGACGGACTGCGGAACGCGGCCTTCGCGTTGGCGGCGTTGCAGGCGTTGGCGGCGTTGCTGTTGATCGCGAATATGGTGCAGATCGCGGCTTTCAGTCGACGCGAGGAGGTCGCCATCATGCGAATGGTCGGTGCGACGCGTTGGTACACGCAGTTGCCGTTCCTTTTGGAAGCGGTGGTCGCGGCCTTGGCCGGGTCGATTCTGGCGGTCGTCGGGTTGTTCCTCGCGCAACCGTTGGTGGTGAATCGTGGGCTCGGTGCGCTGTTCAACAGCAATGTCTTCCCGCATCTCGCGGGTGAGGACATCGCGCTGGTCTCACTGACCATCGCGCCGCTCGGCATCGTGTTTGCCGCGATCACCGCCTATGGCACGTTGCGTTACTACGTCCGGGACTGACAACTCGCGCTGACGGCCGCGATGTAGCTTGTGCGGGGCTGTCAGGGAACCCCCGCGCGGTGATCGAAATTGGTTGTCCACATGTGGGCAACTCGGCCGATCACCTGGGATCCGCGTTGACGTAGGAGTTCCGTTGTCCGACCGCGCTCGTAGGATGGGCCGCGTGGAATCCCCCGATGCTTTCGCGGCTGTATCGAACGACGGCGCGGTCGCCGAATCCGGTGCGGCACAAGAGGTGCTACGCCGGGTTTTCGGCTACGACAGCTTCCGCGGTGATCAGCGGGAGATCGTCGAGCATGTGGTCGGCGGCGGAGACGCGCTGGTGCTCATGCCGACCGGCGGCGGTAAGTCGCTGTGCTATCAGGTGCCCGCGTTGGTGCGGCCCGGCGTCGGGGTGGTGGTGTCACCACTGATCGCATTGATGCAGGATCAGGTGGACGCACTCAGCGCACTCGGCGTGCGCGCCGGATTCCTGAACTCGACGCAGTTCCCGGATGAGCGGCGGATGGTCGAGGCGCAGTTCGTCGCGGGGGAGTTGGATCTGCTGTATCTCGCGCCCGAGCGCTTGCGCCTGGAGTCGACCGCCGCGCTGCTGGATCGCGGCAAGGTGGCGCTGTTCGCCATCGACGAGGCGCACTGCGTCTCCCAGTGGGGCCACGACTTCCGACCCGACTATCTGTCCCTGTCGATGCTGCACGAGCGCTGGCCGGATGTGCCGCGCATCGCGCTCACCGCGACCGCGACGGCGAAGACCCGCGATGAAATCATCCAGCGGCTCGACCTCGGCTCGGCCCGCCGTTTCGTCGCCAGTTTCGACCGGCCCAATATCCAGTACCGGATCGAACCCAAGAACCGGCCGGATCGGCAGCTGCTCGACTTCATCAAAACCGAGCACGCCGGAGACGCCGGCATCGTCTACTGCTTGTCGCGCAATTCGGTGGAGAAGACCGCAGCTTTCCTCACCGAGAACGGCGTCGAGGCGGTTCCGTATCACGCGGGCCTCGACACGCGCACTCGCACGGTCAACCAAGCGCGGTTCCTGCGCGAGGACGGCCTCGTCGTGGTCGCGACAATCGCCTTCGGCATGGGCATCGATAAGCCCGATGTGCGTTTCGTTGCCCATCTCGATCTGCCCAAGTCGGTGGAGGGCTATTACCAGGAGACCGGGCGAGCGGGCCGTGATGGCCTGCCGTCGACCGCGTGGATGGTCTACGGACTCGCCGACGTAGTGCAGCAGCGCAAGATGATCGACTCGTCCGACGGCGACGCCACTCACCGCAGGCAATTGCAGTTGCATCTGGATGCCATGCTCGCGCTGTGTGAAACGGTGTCCTGCAGGCGAACTCAGCTACTGGCCTACTTTGGACAGTCGGGACAGTCGTGCGGCAATTGCGATACCTGCCTGATCGCGCCGGAAACTTGGAACGGCACCGTGCCCGCACAGAAGGTGCTCTCGACGGTGCTGCGGCTGAAACGCGAACGCGGACAGAGCTTCGGCGCGGGCCATATCGTCGATATCCTGCTCGGCAAATCGAATCCCAAAGTGCTGCAGCATGATCACCACGAGCTGAAGGTCTTCGGCATCGGCACTGATCTGCGCGATGTCGAATGGCGCGGTGTCATAAGGCAATTGCTCGCACAGGGACTACTCGCCGTGCACGGCGACTACGGTGTGCTCATCCTCACCGAGGCCAGCAACGAGGTGTTGTTCGACGGCCGCGAAGTGCTACTGCGCCGCGAACCGGAGCGTGCGGTCAAACCGGCCAGGACACCCAAGGCAGCCAAGGGCAAGTCTCCAGCTGCCGACCTGGCTTCCGTGGACGTGCCGGTCTTCGAGAAGCTGCGTGAATGGCGGGCCGCGACGTCCAAGGAGCAGGGCGTACCCGCCTACGTCGTCTTCCACGACGCGACGCTCCGGGAGATCGCCGCACGCAAGCCCGAGAGCCTGTCCGAACTCGCGACGGTCGGCGGTGTCGGCGAGAACAAACTGGCCAAGTACGGCGAAGGAGTACTCGCGGTATTGGCCGGAGAAGTGAGCAACGCGTGATCGGGCAATGCGTGCGCACCATCGACCCGGGGTAGTAGCCGTCGATCTCGTGATCGGTGGTGCCAGTGAGGCATTTGCGCGCCGAATTGCCTGAATCGCAATGAAATTGCGCGGCGTCGAACCGGTTTCACGGCTAGCGTGCAAGATATGCATTCCGGTGATGGCCCCACCGACGACGGGCCCGACCTGGGCGGCTCGCCGTCCACGGACCCTGGTGATCCGCCGCCGCATCGGCGCGGCACCCATGACCCCGCGGTGGAATCGGTGTGGCTGCGCCGCACCCCGCCGTTACCGCTGCGCCCGCGCGGCATACCCCGCATGACCACGGTATTGCTGGTCGCGGCCTTCATCGCGGTCCTGCTGCTGTATCTCGCGGTCCGGCCGGGTGGCTAGCGCGACAGGCACGGAATAATCCGGTTGCCGAGTCACCTAGAGTTGACCGTTATGAAGGAACAAGGGCGCAAGGTCATCGCGACCAACCGCCGGGCGCGGCACAACTACACGATCCTGGACATCTACGAGGCCGGGATCGCGCTGGTCGGTACCGAGGTCAAGAGTCTGCGCGAGGGTAAGGCCTCGCTGGTGGACGCCTTCGCGACCGTCGACAACGGCGAGGTCTGGCTGCGGGGTCTGCACATTCCCGAGTTCAGCCACGGCACCTGGACCAACCATTCGCCGCGCCGGGTGCGCAAGCTACTGCTGCACAAGCGTGAGATCGAGCGGCTGGTCGGCAAGTCGCGTGAGGGCAACCAGACATTGGTGCCGCTATCGATGTACTTCTCCGACGGCAAGGTCAAGGTCGAGCTCGCGCTCGCCAAGGGTAAGCAGGACTACGACAAGCGACAGGATCTGGCCAAGCGCACCGCTGAGCGCGAGGTCACCCGGGAATTGGGGCGGCGGATCAAAGGCATGCGTTGACCGCTGTTCTACTGGCGCTGGTGGCGGCGGTCGGCTATGGCGTGAGTGATTTCTTCGGTGGTGTTGCGTCACGGCGGGTGACCGCCCTGCGCGTCGTTGTCGTCTCTTATCCGATGTCGACGCTATTCGTCCTCGCGCTGTTACCACTGGTCGGTGGAACCCCGGACACCGCATCGATGCTGTGGGGACTGGCCGCCGGTGTCGCGAGCGGCTTAGCGGTGTGGTGGTTCTATGCCGCGCTGGCCAGCGGCCCGATGGCGGTGGTGTCGCCGTTGACCGCTTTGTTGGTCGCGGGAATTCCGGTGCTGGTCGGTCTGTTGATCGGCGAACGTCCGGGTCCACTCGCCATCGCCGGCATCGTGTTCGCGCTCGGCGCGGTTTACCTGGTGAGCCGGGAGTCGCCCGATGACGTCACCGAAGAGATCACCGGCGGGCGAAAGCTGCGCTTCACCAGGAAAGTCGCGCTGCTCACCGTCGGCTCGGGCGCGGCCTTCGGACTCGCCTTCGTGTGCCTGCACGAAACTCACGCGAGCGCCGGGGTCTGGCCGCTGCTGGCCCAACGCGGCGCCGCAAGTCCGATGGTCTGGCTCATCGCGTTATCAGCGGGGGAGTTGCGACCGCTGCGCGGTGAACCATTGCGGTTGGCGGCCTATATCGCGGTGCTGGACACCATCGCGAATGCCGCGCTGCTGTATGCATTCCACGGTTCGCTGCTCTCGCTGGTCAGCGTGATCGGCTCGCTGTACCCGGCCGCGACCGTCCTGCTGGCGATGGTCCTACTCGGGGAGCGGGTCGGGCGACAGCAGCAGTTCGGGATGGTTTTGGCGCTCGCGTCGGTCGGATTGATCGCGGCGGCCTGATCGCCGTCCACGCATCCAGCAAATCAGAGCTCGCCACCTGCCGAGATCAAGGCGCACTCATGGCGGAACGTTCCCGGGCCGATGCCGTCACAGCATCCGTTGATCTTGGCCGACTCGCGTAGCAGGCCGGAGCCAGCCCCGGTGCGACCGCATCCGTGCAGGTCGGAGGCGTGATTCGCGCCGCATGGATAATGGAATGAACGCGGCATGGCCGAGTGTTAAAGTAACTAGCCCGACAAGGTGTCGGGACGTACGGGGCTGAACGGTTTCGACTGCGTACGTAGATTTAGGGGAAGCGTGTCGGTGCAGGCAAGAGACCACCGTAAGCGTCGTTGCAACCAATTAAGCGCCGATTCCAATCAGCGCGAGTACGCCCTCGCTGCCTAAGTAGCAGGCGTCTCTGTCAGTCCGGGTTCGTCCCTCGACCCGGGTACTGGCATCAGCTAGAGGGAATTACTGTCCGGCTCGGTCGCGGAGTCGGATGGGACATCCAACAGCGACTGGGATCGTCATCCGAGCTTGTTCGCGAGACCCGGAGATCCGAGTAGAGACCTAGCGAACTGCACACGGAGAAGCCCTGAAGACGCGGCGGAGGACCCGGGTTCGATTCCCGGCAGCTCCACAAGATGGGAACCCGCAGGTCAACAACCTGCGGGTTTTCGTTTTTCGATGGCTGGATCGAGTCAGGTGGTGGACGGTGCCTGTACCTGCGGATTTGCACCGACCGCGGTTCGATTCCCAGCACGTCTCTGAGGCTGCATCGAACCCCCGACGGGCATAAGGATTAGTTATAATCTTCTCGTGCGATGGGGCATTGTGCTGCTAGAGCCAGTCAACGACTGGTTCCTTGACCTGGTGAAGAACGAGCCGATGATCGCCGACAAGATTGAGATAGCGCTGGACGAGCTCGCCGAGCGTGGACCGGAGCTGGGAAGACCTTTGGTCGACCGGATCCAGTCCAGCAAGGCACTACACAACCTCAAAGAACTTCGCCCTCGAACCCCGCCAGGTTCCGAGATCAGAATGCTGTTCGTCTTCGATCCGACGCGGGAGGCGATCGTCCTGGTTGCCGGGGACAAGACCGGCCAGTGGAATCGTTGGTACCGAGACGCGATCCCCCTCGCCGAACAGCGCTATAACGACTACCGAGCAACGAAGGAGGAGTCATGAAGGGTGTGTCTTGGGAAGAGACCAAGCGTCGAGCTCGCGAAATCGACCCGACATGGGATTCCCCTGAGCGCATCGCAGCGCGAGATGAGAGCCGCGAGCAGATGCGCGCGGAGCAGCGCGGACACCAGCTCGCCGAACTCCGCAAGCAGTGCGGAGTGACGCAGGCCAAGGTCGCTGAGCTGATGGGGGTTTCGCAGGCCAGGGTGTCGCAGATCGAGCACGGCAAGATCACGTCCATGGACTTGGTTCGCGAATACATCGCCGCGCTCGGAGGAACCCTGGATGTTGTTGCTCACGTTGGTGATTGGAGCGTCAAGGTCGCCTAGCCTGTTCGGGGCACGTTCACCTAGCCCCACGGTATTCAGCGTTCCCGTGCCTCAATGTCGCGTTGTGCCTGCACGTGGCTCATGAGCGCCAGCGCCAGCTTCTTCAAATCCGGCTGACCACGCAGCGCGCCAACAACAACGACCTGCCGTTCCCGCTTGGGCCGTTTACTTTTCTGTTTTCCCATACCAACCCTCCGGTCACTACAAGCTGGTGCCAGCTAGTGATCGCCCGTGGCGAGTTCCTGCTCGCGGTCGGATACTCATCAAAACTCGCTAACGATAGAATTAGTCACTGATGTTGTCGTTTGCGTTAAAGCGAAGCTGAAACACAAACGGCGATACTAGATTTCTTCCAGTTTGGCCTGTGAATTTTGCTGCACAAATACCTCAACCAGGGCAGTGCCGAAAGCGAGCGACTCAGTCCCTCGCCACGGCGGCTGACCTCCTGGATCATGAGCCGGCCCACCGATCTGCCCACCGGGCGCCGCGCTCACCTGGACGAACTTCTCGCATCCTCTCCGGAGATGACGGATCTGGCCAGACTCGTCGGCGAGTTCGCGGCGATCCTCGTCGAGCGCCGTGGCACTGATCTCGACACGTGGATGAAACAGGTCCGAGAGGCCGGGCTGACCGAACTCGACCCGTTTCTGCGCGGACTCGACCAACACCACGACGCTGCAATCGCTGGTCTGACCCTGCCCTACAGCAACGGCCCGATCGAGGGCGTCAACACGAAAACCATTCTGTGGAATCTGAAAAGTCAAGTTCATCCTGATTTGCCCTGGTTCACTGCGATGATCGGCAACAGGGTGGCGGTCGCTGGAGCGCCGATCTCGCGCGGTGTTGCCCCGGCTGGCGTGGGGACATCGACCAGCCGTTCGAGGAGTTGGTCGAGTGCGGTGTGCCCGTCGTCGACGGCGGCGCGTTCGTCGTCGGTGAGCGGGACGCTAGCCAGCATCCGTTGGAGGTTCTCCTTGGCTTCCAGCAGTTGCCCTTTGCTGGAGTCCTTCGGTGTGTAGAAATCGCAACGGGCGCAAGCCATTCGGTGTGGGCACTGTTCGAAGAAGGTGTAGGTGCAGTATCCGTGTCCGAGGTCGTAGAACTGCCAGGGTTCACCCGCTGCAGCCTGACCGGAGGTCACGGCGTCGCGGTCGACGAGGACTTCGATCGTGCGGACATTGCGGGCAAAGTAGCCCGCGTCGGTGTAGGCCCTGGCCAGGGTGTTCGGGCTGATCTTGGCGTAGAACTGAGTCGATTGCGGTGAGCGATGACCGAGCCAGGCCTGCAATTCGAACAGCGTCATCGGCTCTTTCGCGTTATAGAGCTGGCTGGCGATGGTCGATCGGGCACGGTGGCTGGTGATGGCGCCGCGGACATCGACATCGGGAACACCGGCCTTGCGACAGAGCATAGGAATGA
This sequence comes from Nocardia sp. NPDC050412, assembly GCF_044458825.1. Lineage (NCBI taxonomy): Bacteria > Bacillati > Actinomycetota > Actinomycetes > Mycobacteriales > Nocardiaceae > Nocardia > Nocardia sp. NPDC050412. The sequence goes on along the minus strand of NZ_JBITIJ010000013.1, from coordinate 50,869 downwards.
CGGTGTTGTTGATGTAGCCGGTGGAGATCCTGCGAGCGCGGACAGCGAAAAGAATGTCGACGTGCTCGCCGGTGCGGCGGTCGAGCAGCTTCGGCTGGTCAGGACGGACGGCCTGCCAGGCATCGATGACCTGCCCCAGCAGCGGGTCGACCGGCTTGGCGAACGCAGTGCCGGTCTTGTTGGTCGCGACGTCGAGCAAGCAGACCGCGTCACGAGCCTGGGTCTGGTTGCAGTCGGCGGCGATGGGGATGTCGTTGTGCTGCCATCGGATGCATCCTGTTCGCAGACGGGCGATTTCGTTGCTGCGCAGCCCGGCGAACAGCCAGGTCACTGTCACGGCGCGGACCAGTTCTAGCGGATAGAAATGGCCGCTGGTGGTCACCGGCAGGTCTTCGGCCTGCAGGTTCAGTCCAGCCCACAACAGTTTCGCCCAGATGTCGTCGGCGATCATGCGTGGGTCGGGGCCAAGCAGGGCCGCGATGCTGCGCGGGGTGGCCAGCGCGCGTTGCGGGTCGAATCGGCGTGGCAGCCATTCCCATTCGTGGCAGTCGTCGAAGAACCGGCGCAGCGCGGCGAGGTGGCCTTCCTTGCTGGATGCTTGCAGCGGTTTGCCGAGGCGGTCACCGAGCCCGGCGATGCGCTGCACGTAGTCGCCGACATTCATCCGATCCAGCGCGGCGACCCAGGCCGCGCAGGTCTGGCGAGTCCAGTCGGCCGGGTCGGCCGCCTCGGGATGCTCGGCGGCCAGCCAGCGGCCCACCTTGAGTAGCGTGGACCGGACGTGGCCACGGACGCGTGGGGTCAACGTCGAGGTGGCATACCAGCGGTCGGCCCACTGTTGCCAGACCGGAGCTCCACCGGTCGCGCGGACACTGTGCTCGCCGGTGCGTGCGCGGGGCGGATCGCAGAACCCCAGGTCCGCGACTGCCCGCTGCAACGCATACAAGGCGTTCAACCGGGCGCCTTCGAGCATCCGGTGGGTGCGGAACCGGTCGAACAACTCGGTGTCGAGATCCTCGAGGTGCGGGCTGCGGTTGAACAACAACAGCGGACACAACACCGCCGGCAGCAGAACGTCATCGTCACGGCCGAGCTGATATCCCCACTGCGCCAACACCTTCCGGACACGTGCGATCTCACCGTCGACCCGGTCACGGCCGAAGATCCGCCATGACAGGGTCAGTCGCTGGAAACTGCCGAGTCGATGGAATTCGCTGAACGAGCCCAGCAGATATGCCTGCGCCGCCAGGTAAGGGCGCACCTCGTCACCGGCCCAATCCGGTGCGTTGCAACGGAACTCGGTTGTATCCCGGCCCAGCAGATGCGCCCACTCGTCGCTGCTCCAACCCCAGAACGTCCGTCCGGTCTCGCCGCAGCGGATCAGCAGCACCGCCACGGCGTCGAGCATGGCGCGGCGGCGGTGCGGTGTCGGCGGCGAATCCAGGCCGGCGTTCACCGTTTCCGGTGGCCGTATCAGCCGCCGGATCGTCGACCATCCCGGCGCGGACGGGTCGTGATACTGCAACCGGCGCAGATTGCGCAGGCCGAGTTCGGCGACTGCTGCTGCTTCCTCGGGCCGGATCTCGACCGTAGTGTCGAAATGGTGCCCGGAAAGCGGTGAGCGCCAACGAAGTTGGCCAGACAGGCGGTCAGGCGCGATCTGGGGCCGGGTCACCGCGCAGACTCCACCGCAGCGCTGGAGGTGCCGGTGAGTGCGGCGATGCGCCAGGCATGGATGTGTTCCATGCTCCGGCTGAGCTTGTCGGCCAGGTCCCGACCGGAGAGATGGATGTAGGTCAGAGTCGAGTCGGTATGCCGGTGTCCGGCAAACGAGGCGATCGTGTGCAGTTCCCAGCCCATGCGCGCCAGGTCGGTCAAGCACAAGTGCCTGGTCGTATGCGTGGAGAACCGCGGAACCCCGGCCGCGACGGCGATGCGGCGCACCACCTTCGACCACGTCCACAACGTCAATGGCTCGGCCCGGTTGCGCCGCGATTCCGACAAAAACAACGGACCCCGGGCCCGGCTGAGGGTGGCCCGATGCCGCAGATACGCCGACAACAACACACCCGTCGGCGCCGAATACGGCACCACCCGGCTCCGCCGGGTCTTCGTCGTCTCCGCCCGGACCCGCACCGTCCGATGCGCTGGATCCAGATCATCGGTCCGCAACGAGCACAACTCCTCCCGCCGCAACGCCGAATCGTAGGCCAGCGCCAGCATCACCCGGTTACGGATCGGCTCACCAGCTGCGACGGCGAGAAGGTCGCGCCATTGCTCCTCGTTCGGGATCCAGGGCAGTTTCACCATCCGCGGCACCAGACCGCGCGATGACCCGCCACCGCCCCGGCGGCCGGGTGTATAACGGCCCCGGCCGACCGGATTCGCCCCCCGCACACCCTCTTCCATCAGATGGTCGTAGAACAGGCGAACCGGAACCAGTCGCTGCTGGATCGTGGCATTGGCCAGCCCGGCACCCGAATCGATCGACACAACGTTCGCACCGCGGTGATGCGGGCGAGATGTCAACTCCCGCACGAACATTGCGATATGCGACCGGTTCGCGGTCACCGGATCCACCTGCTCCCGCTCGCACATCAGCAGATACTCCGACAACCCGCGCGCATACGCGTCGAGCGTGCGCGGCGCGCGTCCCAGATCCGACCACACCCCCAACCACGCCGCCGCCCGCTCATGCCGGCCCAGCACCGGCCACTTCACCGTGAACCCGATCGTCCCGCTCAATCCGCCTCCCAAGTCCGTGGTCATACCAGGGAGACATGATGATCACCCCGGCCAGATTCCACGTAACTTTTAAACTGATCAAACGACAAATGTATGGCCGAGCCAGCTTCCAACTGCTCCGACACCGCATCCTGCTGGCATAGCCCCAGCGACCACCGGAAGTGAGCCAAAGCCGTTCATCTGACAGTCCCGGTTGAAACCATTGCAGCCCAATATAATCGGTACTTATCCAACCTGCCTGACCTGGGTTGGAGTCGGTCTGGTGAGGCGAGTGGACGGTCGGAGTGCTGGCGTGCACGGTGGCGACGGGGCAACGGCCGAGAGACCCTGCGCCGCAGGAGTGGATAGGTGCTCCTGGGTTCCTCGGAGCGATCGACGCATCCCGCCACCAAGTGCGCGGCAGGCCGGAACCTGTAGGTCTGCTGGATGAGTCAGCCCTGAGCTACGACAACACGGACTGGGAGTTCGGGGTCGTCAGTGTTGATATCGTGCTCGAATCCGGCTGGGTTGTCGATTCGCCGAGTTGGGTCGTAGATCACCGCGACCAGCGCGGCGACGTTCGCTTGCCCTCGATAGCCGAACATGTCGTCGATGAGTTGGCTCCGAATCTCCTTCGCTCCCAACGATGGCCGGGTCATCTTTGCTTCGACCGCCACCTGTTCCTGACGTAGCACGAAGTCAATACGGTACGAGCCGCCTGCTCTGCGTGGGGTTGTCTCCTCCGGCTCTACGTCATCGAAGTGAAGCCGGAGCACGGCATGCAGGATCTTCTGAAGGTCATACTCGTCCGACACGGTAATGAGGCCGGGGCCGCGACGATTCGGGCTTTCCATAATGGCCAAAGCAGGTGGGAGTCGGCGAAACAGCTCGGTCAGCTGATTCATCGTGTCGTGGACTTCGGGATTGATGGCTAGCCGCCCTTTGGCTTCCAACAGCAGACGGCGCTGTTCAAGCAAGGGCTCCTCGTAGCTCTGCTTCAGTGAGTGTTGCCATCGGCCATGGCTCTTCAGGAAGCGGGGAACGGAGTTGTACAGTGCCCACGGCTTTCTGGGGTAGGCAATGAATTGCTTGATCCTGGGACTTGTGTTCGGATATCTGGCCTCGAACTGCTCGATAAACCGCCCACGGAGATCGTCTGACAGCGAGGAGAGTGAAGCCGAGTACCACAATGGATAGCGGCCCTGTAGCTGGCGTACCGCCAGCACGGCGTCTGACTCGTCCTCGCCTTGGGCCATTCTGCCGAGTTCAGCCAGCTCCTCTATCTGGCCGAGTAGCGCGGCGATCCGCTTGGCTTCCCCCGCTTGGTTCATGGCTAGATTCTAGGGTCCTTGGGTGAGTCGTCTCATGGTGCACGCCGGTCGACTTCTTCCATTGGCTGTTCAATTGGAGCGCCTCAGGTTCAGCTGCGCCGCTGGTCTCCGCGCGGCCGGATCGGTACTCTCGCCTCGCGCAGCACCCTTCGCCACCGTCCGCTTGGCCATGTGATGCTCCACCTTCAACTGCACCATCGAAGCAGCGGCCTCGTACTTGGCGATTATCTCGGCCACTTCGTCTGGCCCTAGCTGCTTCTTCGGCCCGCCCGATGTCCACGGCAGTGATGAGCGTGACCTGCGCGGTCCGCTTAGCTTGATCCGTTTTCGCAGTTCAGTGAAGTCTTCCAAGATGTCGGCCCGGTTCGAGTAAGTTCCCGCCATGTCCACTAAATGGCGAAGCCGCAGGTCATTGGCCTGTGGCTTCGCTGTTGTGTGGCATTGTGCGAACACCTTGCGGCGGTTCAGTCATCGACGAGCGTCGTTTGTGACCGAGCGATCCAGGGTCGTCAAGGCCCGACACACTCCGGGTAGGCGATCCATGTAGCGCGAGTAGACGGACGCTCATGCCGAATTGGGCGCAATTCTGTGGACGGCGTCGGAGTGCGTCGACACAATCTCTGTCGTCCACGCGGATCAGTGGTGGATCACCTCACCGAGCCGCGGCAGGACGAGTCGTTTCCTTCCAACTGCGCTCCACGGCGATATCGAATTCAGGTCGCTGGCATGGCGGCGGGCGTCGCTACTGGCGATCGAGATGGTCGCCTAGTCGCTTCCGACGCGCGTGGGAGATTGCGAGATTCTCAGACTCCGTTCAACGGGGCAGAGGGGGGAAAGGTGACCGGTAGAGCCGCCAAGGACCGGTGGAAGGGGCCAGGCCGCCAGGTCGGTGCGTCGGCCGGTATGGCCAGCTGGATCTCGGGCAGCGCATCGAGAAGCTGATCGATGGCGTTTTGAGCGAGCAGGTAGGCCAGCGACTGCGCGGGGCAGGCGTGTGGGCCGATGCCCCACGCCAGATGCGAGCGATTGCCTGTGTGATTCTCGGTCCGGATCGCGGGGTCGTTGTTGCAGCCGGCCATGCTGATGAGGATCGGCTGGTGCGCGGGCAGCCAGACGTCGTCGATGAGGATCGGCTGACGGGGATAGGTGGTGAGGAGGTTTGCCAGCGGCGGGTTGTTGAACAAGACTTCGTCCAAGGCGTCTCGGGTGGATAGGTTCCCGCCGACGACACTTCCACCGAAACGTTCGTCGGTGAGGATCAGCAGCAGGGTGTTGCCGATCAGGTTCTGTTGCAGTTCGATCCCGGCGCCGTAGACGCTGTTCAGTTGGTGGATCATCTCCAGTTCATCGAGTTCGGCCGGATGCCGCAGTAGTAGCGAGGTGATGTCGTTGCCAGGATGGGTCCGTTTGAGGGCCAGCAGTTCCAGCAGCGCCTCGACGATCATCTTGTTGCCGTCCTCGGCATCGATCCCCTCGAACATCGCGGCCATGCCTGCGGCGACCCGCTGTCCGATCTCCGGCGGGCAGCCCAGCAGAGCATCGGTGACCGCGAATGCGAGCGGTAACGCGTACTGACTGATCAGATCGGCTGTACCGGCCTGGCAAAAGGTGTTGACCAGCGGGATGGCGATCTTCTCCACGGTGGCATCGAGAGCATATAGATCTACCGCGTTGATACTCGTGGTGATTGCCTGCCGGTAGCGCTGGAGGACCGCTCCGTCGTTTCGACTCCCGGTGGGACGCCACTCCATAAGCGGCCGGACGGGGCAGTCGGCCGGGATGTTCTGCTGCCAGGTGCGCGGATCGACAGGGAAGTGCTCGGGATCGTTGAGGATCCGCAGCGCGGTGTCATACCCGACCACCAATGTGGCCGGCACGCCCGGCGCCAGCTCAACCGGAGCCAAAGAGCCGTATTGTCTTCGCATTTCGTCGTAAACACGGTGCGGATCCGCGGCGAATTCCGGTGAGTACAGCGACACCCTTGGACCTTCGGTAGCCATCGGCGAGCCGTGGACGACTGGACAGGCCGGGGTGTCCAGTCGGGACTGTGGCGTACTCAAGAATGGAGCTCCAGATGTTCGTGTGTGCTGTTCTAGGGACGCGGTCTTCAGCGCATCCCTGCTTTCGGTCGCCGAACCACTGCTGCAAACTTCGAGAAGCGTACTGTCCAAGGGAATTTCGTGCCACTCGTTCCGCGCCGCGTTGACAGCAGCCGATTCGAAGTATCGTGCGTCGAACGCGGTTGGTGAACGTCTGATGGGGTCGATGGCGTGCTTTCTTGCCGCTTACGGCCTGGCCCGCGGCGCGCCCCTGGCACACGACCGCTCACATCCGCCGAGTACCTACCGGCGTGATTCGAATCGCCAGCCCTGCGACCGTCAGCGGGTTCGAGTTGTGAAGCGTTAGGCCCACGAAAGGCCCGGTCCGGGCCTTCGTTGTTTCGGTTGATCGTTCGGAACTACACGCAGACGCCGCCGAGGTTCAACGCGGTGACGTTGGTGTACCCGGCTGCTGGTTGGTAGTCGGGGAGACCGTCGTAGTAGACGGCGCTGACGATGTGCTGGCCCGCGATATCCGGAATCCAGAGGATGCTTGCGGTGCCGTTGGAGACCGGGACGGTGCCGACGATGTTGCCGCCGAGGCCGGGCAGGCGGCTGGTGAATTCGACGACACCGCTTTGCACCGGGGTGCCGTCGGGACGCTGCACCCTCGCCTGCGCAGTCTGCCCGCAGCCGACCGCCGCAACACTGGTAGCGCCGAGTGCCGGGCCGGTCATCGTTACCGACAGTGTTGGGGCGATCGCCGCATTCGCTTGGGGTGCAAAGGTTGTCGGTACTGTCAGACACGCCGCCGCCAGCGCCACACCGGCCGCGCCGCGCGAGAGTCCGCCCATCATGCCTGCCTTTCGCTGTGCCGACCGAGCCCCTCATGGCCCGGTGTAGGTCGTCGCACGGTACCTGAGACGCGGATCACATATGCGCAGGCCGCGCCGAGAATCTGATGTTCAGAGTGCCGAGGATCGGACGGTCCGAGCTGACGGAGCCCGGTATTCCCGTCCGAAACCGCGTCGCGCGGAGTTAGTGTTGCACCGCGCTACATAGCCACGTTCCAGCAAACCGCGAACGGAGCGTTATGGGACACAGGATGGGTATCGCCGCGTGCATGGCAGCCGGGCTGTTGTTCGTCACGGGCTGCGGAACGTCGACGGACTCCACCGGAACTTCCACGCAATCGACCTCGCCGGGGGCCGAGCCCGCGTATGCCGCCGCTCTTCGGCCGGTGATAACCACGTTGATGAAGGACAACGTCATTCCGGGTGCTGTTGTGGTTGTCAAATCGCCGAAGCAAGGCAATTGGACTGCGGCATTCGGTACTCGAACCATCGACTCGAATGAGCCGATGACGGTTGACGACTATTTTCGGGTCGGCAGCAATACGAAGACGATGACGTCGACGGTCATCCTGCAGTTGGCGCAGGATGGCAAGCTCTCGCTGGACGACCCCATCGACAAGTATTGGCCCGGCGTGCCGAACGGCGATCAGATCACGATTGCTCAGCTGAACGAAATGCGCAGCGGGCTATACAGTTACACGTTCGACCCGCAGTTCAATGCCGCGCTCGACAACGAGCCGCAGAAGGTGTGGACACCAGAGGAGTTGCTGGCCATCGCGTTCGCGCACCCGGTGAACTTCCAACCCGGGGAAAAGTTCGAGTACAGCAATACCAACTTCATCCTGCTCGGCCTGGTCATCGAGAAGCTCACGAAAACGACGGCCGCCGAGAGTTTCCAGAAGCGTATCTTCGAACCGCTGAGCCTGAAGCACACATCACTGCCCGCGGCCACGGACTCCTCGATTCCGAATCCGCATCCCAGGGCTATGCCTTCGGCACCAACGTTTCCACCATCGACACCTACGCTCTTCCTCCCGCGGAACAAGCCGAGGCCTTCGCGGGCACATTGAAACCGAGCAACCAAACAAATATCAACGTGTCTTGGGCGTGGACAGCCGGTGGCGCGATCTCGACGGCCGACGATATGGCGACCTATGTGAAGGCGCTCGTCGGCGGTGGCCTGCTCGATGCGAAGATGCAGAAGACTCGGGTGGACAGCATTCAGCCGATCGATCCGGCCAATCCGGAGCAGGCCGGATACGGTCTCGGCATCGTGCGTTTCGGTACGCACCTGATCGGACACGACGGTCAGCTCCCGGGTTTCATGACCTTCATGGGCCATGACCCGGCATCGGACCTCACGATCGTGGTCACCACGAACCTCGCGGCAGTTCCGTCGGGTGAGGGGTCCGCCCTGGTGCTGGTCAAAGGCATGCTGCCGACCTTCTACGGTGCTGATGCCCTGCCGGGCAAAGCGACTACGAGCCCGACGAGCAGTTCCACCGAAACAACGACGACCGGTCGATGACAGTACGAGTGATGCCGGATGGATGAGACCGCCGTACTCATCGCGGGCGCAGGCCCGATCGGACTGACCACCGCGATCGAGTTGCGCCGCAGGGGAGTGTCGTGCCGGATCATCGACCAGGTACTGGAATCGCCCCAGTATGCGAAAGCCGTTGGTGAAATCGACATTCGCATTTGAGCCTCTTGCGGAACAGTGGCGCGACGTCGGGAACCGTGCTGTTCATATTGCCGCTGTGCATGAATGCGGTGGGATTCCAGAACTTGGAGTCCTCGAAGACTCCGCGCTCATTTGGTGTATCCGGACAGGCTCGGCGCGAACATTTGGGGGCGGTCATTTTGCGCGGGCGATGTCCAGGATCGGCGCGGCTCCCGGGCTGTCTGTGTGCGAGACAGCCGAATCCTATGCTCCGTGGTTGTGATCCGAGCCGCCGGAGACAGTAGCGACGGCGATCATGACGGTCAGCGCATGGAAACCGTGTGAGCTGGAATTTACGCGCCGACGACCAGTCCCGGCAGATAATGCGACGTAGCGGGCAGACGAGGAGGAAGCCGTGCGGTACCAGGCCGGGCTGGCGGGGACGTTGCGAGTCACCGTCGAATTCACCGATACCGCGCGTCGATTGCTCGACATTACGTGGTCGGCCGCCAACGCATCGGCCGCCCGCAAGAAGTTCGAGTACGCGCGGATCTTCCTGGTGACACTGTGTGGCGATCCGGAGCGGATGTACCTGGACCTCGTGGACCGACGGCCGTCGGCATCGGTGCAACTGCCAGCGGAATTGGCCGAGGGCGCATACGCCATCGAAGTCGACGCCTACGGCAGTGCGAGTTGGGGTGATGGGCGGCTCGACGCACGCGGGCGAAGTGCCTCGTTCATGATCGACCCAGGCGAATCAGGCTAGTGCCGCGTCCAAACAGCCCCTGCCGTATCGAGCCTGGTTCGAGGGGTTCCGTCGAAGGCAGTCGAAGGGTGGTCGCCCACGCCGCATCGACTGTCATATGACAGCCCTGCGAGCGGTCGGAGCGGGTGGCGCGGCAAGCTATCTGGAAGCGGCACTAAAAGAACTGTGTGCGGGATGCCAACTGTTCGACGTATGCGACCGAGTTATTCGACCGTGGTCAAGTGCGAGCGCGGTGAGCGGTGAGTATCACTCGGGCCCAAGAAGTTTCGACTGGTTGTGCGGCAGTGCCCAGGAACCGCGTTGCGGCTCAGCGAGCATGGCGGCGATGATGCCGCGCTGTTCGGCGGGTCCGAGATCGGCGATCAGGGTTCTCATCGCGCCTCCATCGGCGTAGCCTCTGAGCTGTGCTGCGCCGCCAGCGAATGCACCAGATAGATCAGATTGCCTACGGTTACCAGACTGTGCACCTGATCATTTCGCACTGGGCCGGCCAATGAATCGCGGTGGAACTGCGGTAGTACTCGCCCGAGATGGGCCGGCCCCGCCTCGCTGACCACCTGGACCTCGAGCCGATCCGAACAACCTGGTTGCCGGGCATGCAAGACCGCGGCCTATGGGCGCCCTCTGGTCGATGTGGTGGTTGATACATCAGATTGGTTGTGAATCAATGCAATTCGTCAGATCGAACCGATACCATGGGAAAATGACCGCGATGCGGCTCGGTAACGGTACGTGGTCGATTCTGCGGGACGCCTGCGCGGGCGTGGGCATCAATTCCGCAGACGCCCAACTACTTCGAGTGACCGGGGAGATCGACTATCGGTTGCCCGGCGGTGTGATAGCGCGGATCGGTGCGCCCGGACAGCAGGGTGCCGCCAAGCGCGCAGTCGATGTCGCCCGATGGTTGACCGCCGCCGAAATCCCAGTGGCACAGGCGGTTTCCGACATTCCGCAGCCGGTAGTGGTGGACGGTCGCCCGGTGACGTTCTGGCATGAGTTGCCGCAGCACCGCGCGGGCACACCCGCGGAGGTGGCCGCGGCGCTGACCCGATTGCACCGACTCGCGCCGCCGACCGATATGGAAATCGGACAGGTGGCGCCCTTCGTCGGACTCGATGAACGCATCGACGCCGCGCACACCATGAGCACTGACGACAGATCCTGGATGCGTAGGCATTTGGCGGAACTACGTGGTCGCTGGGCCGCGCTGCCGACCGGACGACCGTGGTGCGTCATCCACGGCGCCGCGTGGAGCGGCAATGCGGTTGTCGCGGCGGACGACAGCGTGATTCTGCTCGATACCGGACTGTTGTCGTTCGGTCCGCCGGAATGGGATCTGGTGCATGCGGCGATCGAATGCGCCTCGTTCGGCTGGATCACCGATGCGCAGTACGGCGAGTACTGCCGGGCCTACGGCAGTGATGTGATGCGCTGGGACGGCTTCTATCTGCTGCGTGATATCCGGGAGTTCCGGATGGCCACCATGGCCGCGCAGGCGGCGGCCGCGAATTCGGAGTACCAGGAGCAGGCGGATCTCCGACTGGCCTGTGTGCGCGGCGATATCGGCCCACGGGTGTGGGACGGGTGGACAGCGCTGTCCTAACGCGCTTGCGATGCCGAGCGGCGGAGGTCCGGGAGGGCGTCCGCCGCATCGGGTTCAGCCCTGCTGGGTCGGCACGACGATGAGCTCGGCCACATTGACGCGCGGCGGTGCGGCGACGGCGTAGGCGATCGCATCGGCGATATCGTCCGAACTCAGGATTTCGAGTTCGCTGCGCCACTGGGTGAGCCCAGTGCGCTGTTCTTCATCGCGCATACCCGCGCCGAGTTCGGTCTCGACGAAACCGGGTTCGATATTCTTCACCCGGACACCGCGCGGGCCGAATTCCGCGCGCAGATTGCGGGTGAGATGGGCAACCGCGGCCTTCGTCGCGGTGTAGACGCCGTAGTTGGGGAATACGGTGTGTCCGCCGATCGAGCCGACATGCACCAGATCCGCGCGGCGGCCGTCGCGTGCCGCGGCGAGCAGGTCATCGATGAAAGCTCTTCCGGTGTAGAGCAATCCGTTGATATTGGTGCCGACCATCTGATCCCATTCGTCGGTGTCAGCGGCTTCGAACGGCGCGGCGAGCATGACGCCCGCATTCGCGACCACCAGATCGACCGGGCCGAATGCAGCGCGCACCGTCGCCGCGGCATCGCGCACGGATCGCTGATCGACCACATCGGCGACCACCGCGAGGGTCGGTCCACCGATCTCGGCGGCCAGTTCTTCGATCCGATCCTTACGGCGGCCGAGCAGGGCCACCCGTGCGCCATTGTGTGCGAGCTGTCGGGCAGTGGCGGCGCCGATACCACTGGACGCACCGGTGACGACCGCGGTGCGGCCTTCGAGGTTATTTGTCATGAACACCACGTTCGTATCCGCCGCGGCCATCCGCCAGGCTGCGGACTTCCTGGTAGTCGCAGGGCCACCCAGGTCCGACCAGGTTGTCCTACCCTCGGGTACATGGACTCCGAGAACCGATTGGGCGTATTCCTGCGCGCCCGCCGCGAACTAGCGCGTCCGGAGGAGTTCAGGATTCCGGCCGGCGGGCAACGGCGGGTAGCCGGGCTGCGTCGCGAGGAAGTGGCCATGCTCGCGGGTATGAGCGCGGACTACTATGTGCGGCTGGAGCAGGGACGCGATAAGCATCCGTCCGAGCAGGTTGTCGAGGCATTGGCCCGGGTCTTCGCGTTGGACGAGGAGGGGGTCGCGCATCTGCGCGAGTTGGCACGGCCGACGGCTCGGCGCAGGCGGGCAACGCGACGGCCCGAGCGGGTTGCGCCCGGGCTGCTGCGCCTAATGGATTCCTGGCCGAATACGCCCGCATTGGTCCTGGACCGACATATGGATGTGCTCGCCGCGACTCCACTGGCCACCGCGGTCAATTCCTGTTCAGCCAAGGGCGTCAATATGGTGCGGGCGATCTTTCTGGACCCCCAGGCGCGTGAGTGTTATGCCGACTGGCCCACCATTGCCGCCGATACCGTTGCCAGTCTGCGTGCCACCGCGGGCACCGATCTCGACGATCCACGCCTGACCGAACTTGTCGGAGAGCTGACGCTGAAGAGCGAGGATTTCCGGCGGCTGTGGGCCCGTCATGACGTGCGGGCGAAAACCGCAGGCGTCAAACATTTTCGCAACCCGCTGGTCGGCGATCTCACGCTGTCGTACGAAACCTTTGCCGTGAACGGTGCTCCGGGCCAGATCCTCATCGCCTATCACGCCGAGCAGGATTCGGCCGATGAGCGCGCGCTCGCGCTACTGGGCATGATCGTCGCGGGTGCGGTGCCCGAACCCACTTCCGTACCAGCCGATTCCGATAACTGATTCAGTCTTGGTCGCGCGACGAACCCCGGCGACCCGGAGCGGTCGGTCCTGGTCATCGCGGACTTCGAAGGGGCCGAGCAGCAGTACACGCACGGCAGCAAGCCTGCCGTATCAGGTAGGGGAGTCGACGTTCTGGTGGATCGGCTAACGACTGTGCGGCAGGATGCCGAGTGTCACGGCCAATCCGGCCGCGATGCATCCAGCGGCCGCGGCGCTGGTCGGGAAGGAACGGGTGATGGTGGCGATGCCGGCCACGAAAATCAGGCAGGTTGCCGAGGCCAGCAGCGCGGTTCCGCGATCGACACCGGCCCGCCGGTGAATTCGCTTGTGCGTCACTGTCATGTTCGCTGATTACCCGATTGCCGAGTTATGAAACTGTTATCGACCGCGACAGGCCGAATCATTCCGTGACAACTGCCGTCTCCGACGCGCCTCGAGTGGTAGGACTGGCAGATGGGCAATGACGAGACGGACGCGGACCTGATCGAACTCGCCACCAAGATCTTCGATCTAGCTCGGCATGGCGATGCCGAGCAGCTCACGGCGTACCTCGATGCCGGTGTCCCGGTGAACCTCACCAACGACAACGGCGACACGCTGCTCATGCTGGCCGCCTACCACGGTCATCAGGACGCGGTGCAGGTGCTGCTCGGCCGCGATGCCGACCCGAACCGCGCCAATGACAAGGGACAGACACCGCTGGCCGGTGCCGTCTTCAAGGGCGAGACCGAGATCCTGCGCGCTCTGCTCGCCGCCGGTGCGGATCCGGATGCCGGGACACCGTCCGCGCGGGCCGCGGCCGCCATGTTCGGCAAGAACGATCTGTTGAGCTTGTTCGGGGCGTGACCGATTGGCATGAGCCCGAACGCCGATTCGGCTGCGTTCGGGCGGATCGGTATAGTCGCCGCGGATGAGTAGTGTCACCACCCCAGATAGGTCCAAGCCCGTGAACCGACGATTCGGGCGCGCGGTGTGGCTGGTGCCGGTGCTGCTCGTCGCCTTCGTCACCTGGTGCCTGCTGGCGCCACTGTGGCCCTTCCACCGGATCACCGGTGGGTTCATCGACCTGCAGGTGTACCGGCTCGGTATCGAGGCGCTGCGCGACGGCGCGGATATGTACGGTCAGCTGCCGCAGACCACCATCGGTATCGGCCTGCCATTCATCTATCCGCCGTTCGCCGCGCTGGTGCTGAGCCCGTTCGCACTGCTGCCGTGGGACGCCGCGGCGTTCACCTTCTTCATCTCCTCGACGCTCGCGCTGGCCGTGACGCTGTATCTGGTCGCGCGGCGGCGCTGGCCCGAGCGTGGCGGATTACCTCTTGCGCTGCTTGCCACCTCCTGCGCGACCCCGCTGGCCATGCTTTTGGAGCCGGTCCGCTCGACGTTGGACTTCGGACAGGTGAATCTGCTGCTGATGGTGTTGGTCGCGGCCGACGCACTGACCGCGAAGCCGAAGTGGCGGCGCGGCATGCTGGTCGGCGTGGCCGCCGCGATCAAGCTGACGCCGGCCGCGTTCGTCCTCTATTTCCTGGTGCGCCGGGACTATCGCGCCGCGATCACGGCCGCGATCACCGGTGCGGTGGCGACCGCCCTCAGCTTCGCGATCCTGCCCAAGGAATCGGTCAACTACTGGTTCGGCGGACTCGGCAATGTCTCCGGGCTCAGCGGCTCGTCCTTCCATACCAACCAGTCGATCCAGGCCGTGCTCGCCCGCTTCGGCGTGGAGAAGCCGCTGTTCACCGTGCTGTGGCTGCTGCTGAGTGCGGCGCTGCTCGCGCTGGTGGTCCCGGCCATGCGTCACGCCGCCGAGGTGCCCGCGCTCGCGCTGTCGATCAACGCCGTCTTCACGCTGCTGGTCTCGCCGATCTCCTGGTCGCACCACTGGGTGATGATCGCGCCCGCGCTGTTCGCGATGGTCTGTTACGCGACCACACTGCCGCGCGGCCGGGCGATCGGCTGGTATGTGGCAATCGTCCTCACCACGGCAGCATTCGTCTACGGGCCGCAGAATTGGCTGCCCGGCGATAATCGCCGCGAATTGGCTTGGACCCCTTGGCAACACCTGTGGGGGAATACCTACGTGTGGTTGAGCGTTTTGCTGGTGGTTGCGTACCTCGTTGCCAGCAGGCGGACGAAGTCGCAAGTGGGCGAACGCGATCGCGCGTCGAAGGATGTCGATCTAGTCGATCTGGCAGGTCCTCGCCCGGCGGCCTGACCATTTCTGGGATGCCGGGTTTTGGACGGAGGGTGCCGCGTGGTCGCGATCGATATCGAACGGAATCCGAAGCCGGCGTGGCCGCTGACGCCCCTGCGCGCGGTGCACGCGCGCGGGCTCGGCGGGGTGCCGCCGACGGCACTGGTGCTGATCGGGATCGTCAGCGTGCAGGTCGGTGCGGCGCTGGCCAAACAGCTGTTCACTGCCACCGGTGCTGCGGGGGCGGTCACGCTGCGACTGTTCTTCGCCGGAGTAGTGCTGCTGGTCATCTGGCGGTCCTCGCTGCGAATCGAGCGGCGCGCGCTACTTGTCGTGCTCGGCTACGGCACCGTGCTCGCCTCCATGAATCTGTGCTTCTATCAGGCCATCGACCGGATTCCGCTGGGTATGGCGGTCACCCTCGAATTCTTGGGGCCGCTCACCGTCGCGCTGGCGGGCTCGCGGCGATGGACCGATCCGGTGTGGGCGGTGCTCGCCGGTGGCGGCGTGCTGCTGCTGACAAAGGCGGGCGGTGATGTCGGCTGGTCGGGTGTGCTGTTCGCGTTGGCCGCGGGAGCCCTGTGGGCGAGCTACATTCTGCTGAGCGCCGCACTCGGTGACCGGACCAGCGGCGGCGGGGGATTGGCCATTGCGATGGCCTTCGGCGGTGTGCTCATGGTCCCGGTGGGCATTGCCGACGCGGGGGCGACGTTGTTCCAGCCGTCGGTCCTCGCCGCCGGTTTCGCGGTCGCGATGTTGTCGTCGGTGCTGCCGTATTCCGTGGAACTCGAAGCGTTGCGGCGCATTCCACCGCGCGTCTTCAGCGTGCTGATGAGCCTGGAACCGGCGGCCGCCGCACTCGCCGGACTGATCGTCCTCGGCCAGATCATGCATGCGGCGCAATGGGCGGGCGTCATCTGCGTGGTGGCGGCCTCCATCGGAGCGACCCGCACAGCGCGGCGGAAATAGTCAGCACCCTGCACTACCCGGGGCGAAGATCGGGATTTCGCACCACCACGGCTTGATCACCGGCGGTGTCGCCGGTGCGCCCGCGACGATCCAGTCGCCCTGTACGGATACCTCGCGGGGTGACAGCGGTTCGTTGGCCGGACCGGTGGCGACGGACCCGTCGAGATTGAATTTGCTGCCGTGACAAGGGCAGTTGATGGTGCTGCCCGCGATTTCGTTGAGGGCACAGCCCTGATGCGTGCAGATCACTGAGAAGCCCCGGTAATTACCGGGATTCGGTTGGGTCACCACGGTGTCGCCGAGGATGAGGCCCGAGCCGACCGGTACGTCTGAGGCGCGGGCGATGGCGTTCTCCGGTGCGCCCTCCTCGACCCGCGGCGCAGGTGCGGGTTGTTCCGGGACCTGTTGATGGGTGGCGGGTAGCGGTGCGAACGCGCCCGCGACGATCCATTCGCCCTGAACCGAGATGGTGCGCGCGGCGAGCGGCTGAGTGGCCGGACCAGTGGCCACGGATCCGTCGAGATTGAATTTACTACCGTGACAAGGACAGTTGATGGTGCCGCCGCTGATCGTGCCGACCGCACAGCCCGCATGCGTGCAGATCACCGAAAAGGCTTGGTAATTACCGGGACTCGGCTGGGTGACGACGGTATCGCCGAGTAGCACTCCGGAACCGATCGGCACATCGGAGGTGCGGGTAAGCGCGGTGCCGGGAACCGGTTCCGGCCCGGCCTGCACCTCGGTCGGGGGCGGCGTCGGTTCCGCGGACGGCGCGGCGGCGACCGAACTCGACGAACTCGGCACCGCGGTGGCAGTGGAAGTGGCTTGGTTCGAGGAGGTTTCGCTCGTAGAACAGGCCGCGACAACTGCCGCCGCCCCTGCTCCGATGACGATTGTTCGACGGTTGACGTGTTCGACGCTCATCGGGACCTCGGCGTTGTCGGCTCGTTGTTGTAGGTGTTACGAGATGGCCGCCGATTCGGTTCGAGGTCGTTTCGGATTCTTGCCGAGGTTGGCGCTGCCTACCGCCCGGGTGAGACCGGACCGGGCGGGGCAGCCACCGGCCATTGAACAGAACAGTTCTGAGACCAGAGGTAGGTGTTCGATGAGACTCTCCTGAGAAACTCGGCGGCGCTACCCATAGGCGCGCGGTGTGACCCGTAGGCTGGAATGATGCGGGCGATTGCGTTCTACGAATTCGGCGGTCCGGACGTACTGCAGATCGTCGACATCCCGATCCCGGAACCGGGCCCGGGCCAGGTCCGGGTGGCGGTGCGAACCACTGCGGTGAATCCGGTGGATTGGAAGATCCGTTCTGGCGCATTATCTTTCGGCGAACCGGTGTTTCCGCAGTATCCGGGTGGTGAGATCGCGGGTGTGATCGATGCGGTCGGTCCCGATGTCACCGGGGTCGCGGTCGGCGACGAGGTACTCGGCTGGGCGGTCGCGGCGTATGCCGAATACACCCTCAGTAACGCCGTTGCGAAGAAACCCGAGGAATTGTCCTGGCCGGATGCCGCATCGCTCCCGGTCGCGGTATCGGCAGCGGAGAAGTCATTGGCGGCACTGAAAATACAGCCGGGCGAAACACTGTTGATCAACGGTGCGTCCGGTGCGGTGGGGTCGATGGCGGCGCAACTGGCCGCGGCCGAGGGGGCCACCGTAATCGGCACCGCATCCGCGGCCAATCAGGATATTGTGCGCGAACTCGGCGCCACGCCGATCACCTACGGCGTCGGATTGGTCGAGCGCGTGCGCGAACTCGCGCCCAATGGCATCGACGCGGTCTTCGATGCGGCCGGATATGGTGTGCTGCCGGCCGCCATCGAATTGCGCGGCGGCACCGACCGGATCGTGACGATCGTCGACCCGACAGCCCGCGAACTCGGCATCACTTTCCTCGCCGGTAGCGGTGCCCAGCGGCCGACCGAACTCCTCCACCAGGTCGCCGAACGGGTCGCCAGTGGTGCGTTTCGGCTGCCGGGCCCGGCGCGGACCTTCCTGCTCGAGCGCGCGGCGGCCGCACAGGAGGAGAGCGAAAAAGGGCGTGGCCCAGGCAAGGTCGTCCTCAACGTGAGCTGACCCCGTCCCGGAACGCCTTGTTGCGAACGACAACCGGCGTACCATCTTTTCTTGCCGTGTGCCGATCGGAGCCGCGGCAAAGAGGAGGACGGGCGCGATGGCCGGTAGTCCATCGGCGGACGGAACGGGCCGCGGTGTGCTCGATGCCGGTTTCCAGATCCTGGAGGCCATTTCGGCGGCACCGGAGGGCTGTGGACTCTCGCAACTGGCCCGCACCACCGGATTGGCGAAGGCCACCGCATATCGGTTGACCGAACAATTGGTGGCGCTCGGTGCCGTACAGCGAGTGGAGCAGCGGTATTTCGTCGGCGAGCGGATGGCGGAGCTCGGGCGGCATTGGCAGGCGGCGCCGATCCTGCGCCGGGCCGCGCAACGACCGGCCCGGGTATTGTCCGCATTAACGAATTCGACTGTCGCGGTGTGCATTCTCGACGCGGGCGAGGTTCGCATGGTCTCCGGGATCAAAGGTGCGGAGTTCTTCGTCAACACCACCGCGGATCCGGAGTTGGTCTACCGCACCGCGCTGGCACAGGTGCTGTTCGCGGGACGCGCCGACAATACTGTCCCGCCACCGACATATTCGGCCGCGGAATGGCAGCGTGTCTGCTCCGGAATCGTCGACGCCGGAATGGTTTCCGTCGACCATCACAAGCTGATCGCCGGGATATGTTGTGCCGCAGCGGCTATCCGTCAACCGGGCAGGTGTGATGCGGCCGCGATCGGCTGTATCTCTCTGGCCCAACAGTTTCCGCCGAATCTGCCCGGTCTGGTCGCACATACCGCCCGTGAAATCGAGAAGAATCTTCGCTGATCGGTTCGTTCAGTGGACCGGGCCGTTCCTGCATGCTCGGCGGGCGAACCAGGATAGATGGGCTGTCGAACGCTGAAGGGCCGATCCACCGATGCAAGACTCCGATCTCTGGGGCCACCGCTACGTCTCCTCATCCGTCACCGAGAATGGCCGACCGCGATTCCTGGTCCGCGGCACCCGGATCACCCTGTGGTTCGTCGACGAAACCCGCCGCCTCTCCGCCCACGCGGGTGCCAATACCGTGATGTTCGAGGTGGATCCCGACAGCGGCGTCCTGAAAACCCGATCCCCGTTCTCCACCGTGCTGTCCTACCCTCGGGAATTCGCCGCCCAGGACTCCTGGCTCACCGAATTCCTGCTGCTCGCGCCCACATGGACCACCACCGGTGACGGCACCCTCATCCTCAGCGACGACCGCATCAGGATCGAGCTGCAACAAACCGCCGACTGCCCCTGATACCTAGCTCGCCGGAATAAGAAAGCTTTCGACAACTCGGCGGACCTTGGACACCGCATCGGCTTCGCCGAGGCGCAGTGCGGTATTGGCGGCGCAGAGGACGGCGTCGATCTGGAAGGCGGCGAGATCGATATCCAAATCGGCGATTTCGCCCGCATCGACGGCATACCGGAGTTCGCGCGCCATGGTCGCTATCCAGTCGCGCTGATCGCGCACCAGGGCAGCGCGCACCGGGCCGGGGCGACTGTCGAACTCCGCCATATTCGCGACCCGATAGCAGCCGCCCGCGAACAGCGGTGTCTGCGCGTAGACGATCCAGTGTTCGATCAGGGCGCGAAGTCGTGCCACCCCATGCGGTTGTGCGCGGGCGGGCTGGATGACGGCATCGACGAACATATCGCGGGCGAAATCGAGCGCCGCGAGTTGCAGCGTCTCCTTGGTCTTGAACAGGGTCTGCACCCCCGCTTTGCTGAGCCCGGTATCGGTCGCCAACTTGCCGAAGCTCAAACCGTCGAGACCATTGAGGGAGGCCGTGTCGACTGCCTGGCGCAATACGAGCTGGCGACTCCGGGCACCGCGCAGCAGGCGCTTGTCCTCCGTAGTCATAACCAAAGAGTACGTCCGACCGTATAGCTAATCAACCGGCGTCACCATAGCGTGCAATAGATCGCGCAGAGTTCGCTGCTGAGTGGCGGTGAGCGAGGTCAGTGGCGACTGCGCCCCGAGTAGGTCGAGCGCCTCGGCGCGCCGCCGCTCCCCGGCTGCCGTCAGCACGATCTGCTTGGCGCGTCGGTCGGTCGGATGTGGTTGTCGCCGAACGAGATCCTGCTGTTCGAGGCGGTCCAGCACGAAGGTCGCGTTCGACGGCTCGCACGACATTCTGGTGGCCAATTCGCGCGCGGTAATCGGCTCCGACAGTTCGCGCAGGGCGATGACCTGCGACGGCGTCATATCCAACGTCTCGGCGACGCGGCGAACGTGCACGTCGAGGCGGTGGGTGAACTGATGTACCAGCTTGCAGACATCGCGGTCGATCTCGGTATCCACGGCGAGATTCGGTGCTGCCTGCTCCTTCATGCCGCCGAGTCTAGTGCCACGCTTCGAACTGTGATAGTTCTAGTTCAAATCATTTGAGTTGTCACTATCTGGGGAGTGAATGTATGCGTCCTGCTGTCTTTGCGCTCATGCTGGTGGTCTTCAGCCTGACCACCGGCGAATTCGTGATCGCCGGAATCCTGCCCGAGGTGGCGGATGGACTCGCGGTATCGGTGCCCGCGGCGGGTCTGCTGGTAAGCGCCTATGCGCTCGGCATGATCGTCGGCGGGCCGGTGGTGACCGTGGCGACGGCGCGGCTGCCGCGCAAACCACTGGTGGTCGGTTTGGTCGCGGTGGCGGTCGTCGCGAATCTGGGCTCGGCTCTCGCGCCGAACTATTCGACCGTGCTGCTGGCCAGATTCGCCGCGGGACTCGTGGTGGCAACGTTTTTCGCCGTCGCCATCGCGGCGGTCGTCTCGACGGCCGAACCCGGCCGCGAGGCATCGGCGGTGGCGCAGGTGGCGCTCGGCATGAATCTCGGCATTGTCGGCGGCACTCCGATCGGCGCGGCTATCGGCCAAACTTTCGGCTGGCGTGCGACATTCGTGTCGGTTGCGTTGTGCGCGGCGGTCGCGCTACTGCTTGTGCTGCGTTTCCTGCCGACGATGCCCGCGCTGTCGAGCGGATCGGTGCGCGGCGAGCTGCGCGTATTCGCCGATCGCCGTGTGCAATTGGCGATTGCGCTTACCGCGCTCGGCAATGTCGGTGTGGTGACGGTCTTTACGTACTTCACCCCGCTGCTCACCGAAGTGAGCGGCTTCGCGGCGGGGGTGGTTCCCGCGCTGCTGCTGGTGTACGGAGTCGGCGCGGTGCTCGGCAATTATCTCGGTGGACGGCTGGCCGATAGGGCGCTGATGCCATCGCTGGCCGTTCTGCTCGCAGCCCTGGCGGGCACGCTGGTGTTGCTGTGGGGAGTCGCCGATATTCAATTGATCACGGTGGCAATGATTTTCGTACTGGGTGTGCTAGCCTTCGCGATCATTCCAGGTATGCAGACCCGGGTCGTGACCTCGGCGGGCGGGGCACCCACACTGGCGATCGCGGTCAATGCCTCCGGATTCCAACTCGCCGCCGCGTGCGCGGGCCGCATCGGCGGCTGGGCCATCGATGACGGACCGGGGCTGCGTTCGATCTATCCGATAGCCGCTGTCCTCACGGTATCGGGCTCGGCGATGGCACTGTACATGCTGCTGCGTGATCGCAAGCCCGCGGTGGAATCGAGCTGACCGGTATGTCGTTGAATCCGATTGCTGCACAATCTGTCTCGAGTTGAGCCGCTATTATCTGGCTAGACGCTTACCAGCGTCGCCGATATCAGAAGAGGGGTACGACTGTGAGCATGATTCTCGCCGCGGCACATGACACGTATGGAGCAGTCCTGGCCCAACTCGGCAATCCGACACCGGAGGCGCCGCCCCTCGCGGACAAGATCCTGCAGATGGTCCGCTATTTCACCTGGTTCATCCTGCTCGCGGGCATTACCGCCATCACCTACGCGGGCGGTCGGTTCGCCTGGGAGAAGTGGTCCGGTGGTGGCCTGCAGTCGCCGAAGATGGTGGCCGGAGCCATGATCGGCGGCGTCGTCGCGACCAGCGCGGGCACCATCATGAATGCCGTAATCGGCAGCTAGGCACGCCATTTGATGGAGCAACCCATGCTCGGCCGGTGCGGCTCGGGCACGGGTGCTCCGGTGAGTACCGCCTCGACGGCGGCGCGTAATTCGTTGCCGGTCACCGGTTTACCGTTGCCGGGGGTGGATTCGTCGAAGGCGCCGCGGTACGCGAGTTCGAGGCGTGCGTCGTAGAGGAAGAAGTCCGGTGTGCACGCGGCGCGGAAATCTCGGCCCACCTGCTGTGTTTCGTCGATCAGGTAGGGAAACTTCCAACCGGCGCGATCGGCTTGGGCCCGTAGGTGTTCCGGCGCGTCATCCGGGTAGGCGTCGGCATCATTGGTGCAGATCGCCACGGTCGGGATGGTCAGTGTGCCGAGCACCTCGCCGAGCTTCGACTCGAGGTGCCGCACATACGGGCAGTGGTTGCAGGCGAAGACGACCAGTAGCCCGGACCCGTCCGCATAGTCGGCGCGGGCATGCAGGTGACCGTCGAGGTCGGGCAGACTGAATTCCGGAGCGGGTGTTCCGATCGGGACCATCAGGGATTGGACCGACATGAGGTGCCTCCATCCGAGTCGATATCGAGCGTAGTGCGTTTATCGCGCCAGATCCGCCGGATCGGTGTTGGCCCCGCACAGTACGACGCAGACCCGTTCACCCGGCTCGGGCCGATAGGCCTGGGTGGTCAATGCCGCGAGAGCCGTTGCGGCGGCGTGTTCCACGGCAACGCGGCGGTCCTGCCACAGCGCCAGCCGGGCCGCGATAATGTCGGCGTCGGGGACGAGCACCGAGGTCACGTCATAGTTCTGCGCCGCGTGTAGTGCCAGTTCGGTGGCGCGGCGGGCGCCGAGAGAATCGGCGGCGACCGAATCGACCGGCGCGTCGACGATCCGTCCGGCCTGGATCGCGTCGTGCAGCGCCCGGCAGCGTTCCGGCTCCACCGCGATCGTCCGGACGCCGTAGTGGTCCGCGGCCGTGGCGACTCCGGCGAACAGACCACCGCCGCCGACCGCGACGACAACGGTGTCCAGCCGTGGGAGCTGATGGTGGATCTCTACCATCAGCGTGCCCGCCCCGGCGGCGACGTAGGGGTTGTCGTAGGCGTGTGAGGGCAAAGCGCCACTGGTATCGGCGAATTCGCGACAGGCGGCGAGTGCTTCAGCGTATTCGGTGCCGACCAGGCGTACATCCGCGCCGTAGCCGCGCAGCCGTTCGACCTTCACCGTCGGCGCGGTAGTCGGTAGGAATACCGTCGCCGGTACTTCCTGTTCGCGGGCCGCCCACGCACACGCGAGTCCGGCGTTTCCGCCGGATGCGATGGTTACGCCCGCATCCGGCAGCGTCCCGTCGTCCTGGTGCGCCTGGATGAAGTTTCGGGCGCCACGGGCCTTGAACGAGCCGGTGTGCTGCATGAATTCCAATGCCAGCCACAGCTCACCCGTTGCGTCCCCGGGTGCGATGGCGACCGGCCGCACATGCCCGGTGATCCGATCGGCGGCGGCCTTCACATCGCCGTAGCTCAGCTCCATTCGCACTCCTGTCCTCGGGTTGCTCATTGCTCATCCTGCCCTCTCATCAGGCGTTGGGGAGCGCCCGGTGCAGGGGGTCGAGTAGATCGGTGAGGTGGTGGTCGTAGGGCGCCTGATCGAAGACCGTGGTGTCGCGCATGGTGAAGCCGTAACGGGTATTCGGGGAGGGCGCCGAGGCGTAGCGGACGTGCGCCACGTCGAGGGCGCTTGCCAAACGGGCGATCGGCTCCGGAGTATCGAATCATCTTGGCTCGCATGGGCGATCAACAATTCGGTGGTAGATATCCATCGAGTCCTCTTATTTGCGAACAAATTGCTGATATTCCCACCATGTAGTCTGCGTCCCATCTGGAAGTTGTAGTCATGCTCTGTCGAAGAGAGGTTGACCTGTGAAACTGATCTGGATGACGGTGACGGCCGCACTTGCCGTTGCCGTGGCGGGCTGCTCCGATGACAAGTCCACGACGACCGCATCGAGTTCGTCCGTACCTGCGCAGACGAGTTCGGTGAGTGCGACACCGATCGAAAACGAGGAGCCGGGCGAGGGCGTGCGGATTCCGTTGGGGGAGACCATGAAAGTGCCGATTCCCGCCGATGCCGTGATGGATATCAGGGTGCCCGTCGACTGGGGCGCGGCTGGCGCCGGACTGCGCTGCGCGGTAACCGACAGCACCGGACGCAACGAAGACCTCCGTTCCACGAATACGAAAAAACAGGAAACAATCGGCGGAAAAGAATGGATGACGTTGTGGACCTTTTCCTCACCCGCGGGCGCCGAGGTCACCGTCGGATGTAAGGATCCGGAGGCGAAAATCGCCGCGGGCGACGATCATCTGATCCGGGTCGTCCCGCGTGGCATCACCCCGCACTGAATCGCTGTGACGCGGGCGCCCACCCCGCCTCCCGGGCCTGTGGTACGCCACCGCGATTGTCTACCGTGTAGACGATTTCCACCGATCCGCCGGGCAATGCGCGCGAACTGTCGAGGGTGAGGCCGGTGTCGATATCCAGGGCTTCGGTCAGCCGCATCCCGCCGCCGACGAAGAAGGGCAGCACGACCAGTTCGAGCTTGTCCAATGCGCCTAGTGCGCGGAAGGTTTCGATGGTGCGCGGACCGCCGATCAAGTGGACATCACCACCGCGATTGGCCGCGCGCAGCTGCTCGAGCAATCGCGTCGGATCGCTGTCGACGGTGACGTGATCGGGAGTGCCCGCGGGGCGCTGCGATGCGAGCACGAACACCTGCAGTGTCGGCCACGGCCAGCGGTCATTGGTCAGCGCGGGCGCGAAGGTGGTGTGCCCCATGAGCGCGGCCTCGCAGGTCGCGACGAATTCCGGAACGCCGTGGCTTTCGCCGGGCACATACGCCGGGTCGACTACCTGTGGCGGCCACCCAGTGGGCGTGGTGATGTAGCCATCGGCGCTCATGCACAAGCGAGAACGGATTCGCATACGACGTGCCTCCTCGGTGGTGTGGTCCAGTCTGCTCGATACGACGACGCGGCCGCCGGGAATTCATCGGCGACCGATCACCAATCCCAGTAGGCGCAAGGCGAGTTCGGTATCGCCCGTGACGTGCACGCGGTCGACCACATCCGCCGGATCGAGTTGGCGCGTGCCGAGGCGACCGAGGGTGTGCAGGTCGGTGGTGACGGTGGCATCGGCATTGGCGAGTTCACCGGGTGTCACGGTGGCTCGTCCGTCGTCGATGACGATGGCCGCAGCGGAACCGTCGATGTGGAACTGGATCGTCGCCCGCATGTCGGCGGGAGGGTCGATCAGTGTCGCGAGGAAGACGAGCGTCCATTCGGCGCGGTAGCTCTCCTCGGGCCGTCGCGGTTCGTCGAAATGGTGCCGCATGCCCCACATGGCAAGGGGGACAAGCGCTGCCGCGAGTTCCCGACCGGCCGGGGTGAGTTCGTACACCTGCGACGCTGCCGGTGGCGGCAGGGTGGTCCGGCTGATCAGGCCGTCGTCGTCGAGCTGTTTGATGCGCGCGGCGAGCAGGCTGGTCCCGATGCCGTCGAGTGCGTCGGCGAGGTCGGTGTAGCGCTTCGGGCCCGCCATGAGTTCGCGGATGATCAGCAGCGTCCAGCGTTCGCCGACGAGATCGAGGCTGCGGGACAGTCCGCAGTACTGGTTGTAGGTGCGCCGCGCCATCGCCATCCTTTGAGTTCGAAATCATGGTGTGCTTACTTCTAAATCTTATGTTAGCTTCGAGTTGGGGGGTTGGTCGAACTCAGGAGAGACCCGTGACTACATCGCTGACGAATTCCGCCGAACTCACCGCACTTTCCGCCGATATCCCGACTGCCGTGCGCCACCACTTCGTTCAGATCGATGGCCTGCGCATCCACTACGCCGAGGCGGGCGCGGGTGAACCGCTCATCTTGCTGCACGGCTGGCCACAGCACTGGTGGGAGTGGCGGCACGTGATCGCACCGCTCGCTCAGCGGTATCGGGTGATATGTCCGGATATCCGCGGCCTCGGGTGGTCCGAAGGATCCGGTGACGGCTATACGTTCGAGCGCTTGGCGCGTGATCTCGTCGAATTGCTGGATCGGTTGGAAGTGGATCGAGCGCGGGTGGTCGGACGTGATTGGGGGCTGGTCGTGGGGTATCGCGCCTGCCTGAACTGGCCGGAGCGGTTCGACCAGTTCGTCGCGCTGGCCGGTGTGCATCCGTGGACTATCGATGGGGTGCGTCCCGCGGTATTCACCAGACCGTGGCACGTCTACGCGCTTGCCGCGCTTGGACGTTCGTCAGCACTCCAAACGGTGCTGACAAAGCGGAGTCTGCGCGCGTGGCGGCACCAGGGGCGCTTCAGCGATGCGGAGGCCGCGGTCTATCTGTCCCGGATGCGCACACCGAGTGCGCATGCGGCGACCATCGACTTCAATCGCAATGTGATGTTGCACGAGGTACCGCATTTCGCACGGCACTACCGCATGATGCGGCTGCGGGTGCCGACCCTGCACCTCAACGGCGCCTGCGATCCGCTCTCCGAGGGCGTGCCGGACAGCTATCGCGATTACGCCGACGATATGCGCCTGGAACGGATCCCGGACTGCGGTCACTACGTGCCGGAAGAGCGGCCGCAGTGGCTGGCCGACCGGCTGCTGACCTTCCTCGGCTGAGGCGCGAGGCGGCGCGGGTAGCCTCGGATTCGTGGCAGAGGTAGTGCCGGGATACCGGGAGCAGCCGTCGCGGCTGCCGGGCGCCGTGGTGTGGACGAATACCAATGTCACCGGGGCCGCAGCCTTACCGGTGTTGCCGGACGGATGTATGGATCTGCTGTGGAGCAATGGCAGGTTGCTGGTGGCCGGACCGGACACCCGGGCGTATATGGCCGATGGTGCGACGGGCACTCGATGGGTCGGGATTCGATTCGCACCGGGCAGCGCGCCCACACTGCTCGGGGTGCCCGCGCACGAATTGCGCGATAAACGAGTGGAGTTGCCGGATCTGTGGCCCGCGGCGGCGGCTCGGCGGCTCGCGGAACAGGTCGGGGCGGCTGCGGATCAGACCGCCGCATTGGAGGCGATCGCAATGCGGCGGGCCTACCACACCGAACCGCCCGACCCGGTATTGCGACGGATCGTCGATGCGCTGAATGCAGGATGGTCGGTGGCGGCGACGGCCGAAGCAGCGGGGCTCGGTGCGCGGGTATTGCATCGACGTTCGCTCGCGGCCTTCGGCTACGGGCCCAAGACATTGGGCCGAATCCTGCGGCTGCAGCGGGCGCTCGCGGTGGCCCGCAGCGGAGTACCGCTCGCGGACACCGCATTTCGTACCGGATTCGCCGATCAGGCCCACCTCGCGCGCGATGTGCGCGAACTGACAGGTATGCCGTTGAGCGAGTTGCTCACCCGCTCATAGCGAAGGCTCAATCGGACAGCGGGGCGTACAGATCGACGCTATTGCCATCCGGATCCAG
The DNA here is from genome assembly GCF_044458825.1 of Nocardia sp. NPDC050412. Taxonomy (NCBI): domain Bacteria; kingdom Bacillati; phylum Actinomycetota; class Actinomycetes; order Mycobacteriales; family Nocardiaceae; genus Nocardia; species Nocardia sp. NPDC050412. The sequence goes on along the minus strand of NZ_JBITIJ010000013.1, from coordinate 23,433 downwards.
GATCGTCGCGTAGCGCTGGCCCCAGAAGGCGTCCCATGGCTTCAGTTCGCCGCGGTATCCGGCATCGATGAGTTCGCTGTAGACCGCGTCGACCTCGGCGGGGTCCGCGCACTGGAAGGCCAGGCCGAGTCGCCCTGCGGAAGTCGGCGGCTGCCACTCGGAGTGGAACGACTTGATCACGGCCTCGGTATCCAGCGTCAGGCGCATACCGCCGGGCAAGGGGGCCTCCATATGCCCGTCATCCGCCTCCGGGAATTCGAGACCCAGGCGTCGGTAGAAGGCGAGGGAGGCGGCCATATCGCTGACGACAATGCCGATGACATTGAGTTGTGGAGTCATACCCGCAGCGTATGCCGCCCTTCGGTGGGCGTCTTGAACAAATCGGACTCAGCAGGCGGTGGCCGGGATCAGTTCCGCGATGAGGTTCTCGACCAGGATGCGGATCCGGTCGCGGATCGAGCGCACGATGGCGATGTCCTCATCTGTCGCCTCCGGCAGCATCCAATCGCGGTAGCTGATACCGGGGAAGAACGGGCACACGTCGCCGCAGCCCATGGTGACGACGACATCGGACATGGCGACCGCGTCCACGGTCAGCAGCTTCGGCGCGTGCGCCGAGATATCGATATCGAGTTCGGCCATGACCGCGACGGCGGCCGGATTGATGGTGTCGGCGGGCGCGCTCCCCGCGGAGTGCACATCGATGCGGTCGCCGGCGAGCGCATCGAGGAATCCGGCGGCCATTTGCGACCGGCCCGCATTGTGGACACAGACGAACAGCACGCTGGGCTTGTGAGCCATGTGCGGGAATACCTTTCAGGCTGGTGCGTGGTTCTGGGCGCAATGTCGGGATTGTCGGACGGTTGCACCGGGTCTGCGTCGTAGGGTGCGTGATACGTATACCAGGATGGGTGGAATATGTTTCGCGACGAGGGGGGCGACTTTGTCCGCCAAAGCATCTCGAGGCCCGTCGCTCGAGAGTTGTTGCCGCACGCGGGATATCGACCGAGAAGAAACCGGTCGGTCAGAAATTCAGTGTTTTGCCTGGATATGACGCGGCCCGCGGTGCCGGAGCGGCAACCGCGGGCCGTGCACGCGCGCGAAGCGTCACATGGGACGCAGGTTGATGACCTTGCGCAGCCGCGCCCGATCGCGCTCGAGCCGCCGCGCCTCGTATGCGATCGGGAAATAGCGCACCCGCTCCGGTAGCAGCGGCACCGTGCGGGCGATGAACCACCCCAATGCCTTCAGCTTGCGCTCATCGGACTCCGACCACGTCAGGCCGAGCTTGCGCCGGGCTGCCTCCGGGGTGGTGCCGACGGTGACGAAGTACTGCAGCCACCCGACGGGTGCGGCGGCGCTTTTCCAGACCGGGTGCAGTACCCGTGGCAACTGGGTCGGCGGTGCGATCGTCCGGATCACCTTCAGGTAATCGTGTGCAGTACCGGTCGCCTGCAGGTGGTTCTCCACCATATCTGTGAAGAATTTCTCGAATTCTGTGTAGTCCGCCGGAATCTCCTTGGGGGCGACCGAGAAATTTCGCATGAGTTGCACCGTCTCCTGGAAGTACGCCTCCTTCTCGGCCGCGGTCAGTGGGCGGCGGGCGAAGTATTCGGTGCTCACGGTGAAGGCGAAGGTGCCGGTGTGCAGCACCCAGGCCCAGGGCCCGGAGGCCAGCGCCTTGTGCCGGACGCCGTCCGGAGTGGTGGTATTGAGCGAGGCGTGCATCTTGCGCAGGCGATCCGCCTCGGCGATCGCCTCGTCGCCGCCGTAGATCCACATCATCACCGAACCGATGCTGCGCACCGCGCGTCCGAGTGGATCGGTGCGGAAAGTGGAGTGTTCGTCGACGACGGCGGCAATGGTCGGTTCCATGGTCTGCAGCAGAAATGCCGAACCGGCGGTGAGGGAGAAGGTGATCAAGCCGGTCTCGTCCCACATGCGCGTCCCCGGTGCGAACGGGCGGCGCTCCGGTGTGGTCCGCGAATCGGCGTCCGGTGCGACGGCTGTCATTGCGATCTCCTTTGATCGACCATCTAAGAACTTGAGAGACTTAGTGTAACAATCTCTCACAAATTTGGCTTGTCGACCGCTCTGTCCTGGGCACCGCTGACACGGCCCCCTAGGCTGAATCAATGTGACGACCGACTGGCGCAAACGGGACGGGCGGATCGGCGTGCTCACCGGCGCGGGCATCTCCACCGATTCCGGCATTCCCGATTTCCGCGGCCCCCGCGGCGTGTGGACGAAAGACCCCATCGCCGAACTGTTGTCGACCTACGATGCCTACCTCTCCGATCCGGAGCTGCGCAAACGCTCCTGGCTGGCCCGCCGCGACAATCCTGCCTGGCAGGCCCAACCCAATGCCGCGCATACCGCACTGGCCGATCTGGAACGGGCCGGACGCACCATCACGATCATCACCCAGAACATCGACCGGCTGCATCAGCGCGCCGGATCCTCACCGGGCCGGGTGATCGAAATTCACGGCAATATGTTCGAAGTCGTCTGTATCGGTTGCGAATACCAGACGAGCATGGCCGCCACCCTGGCTCGCGTCGCGGCGGGCGAGGCGGATCCGCCCTGTCCGGCATGCGGCGGCATTCTGAAATCCGCGACCATCATGTTCGGCCAGCAAATGGATCGCCGCACCATGACCAAGGCCGCGCTGACCGCCGAGTCCAGCGATGTCTTCTTGGCAGTGGGTTCCTCGCTGCAGGTCGAGCCCGCGGCATCGATGTGCGCGATCGCGGTCGACAGCGGCGCGGATCTGGTCATCGTCAATGCCGAACCGACGCCCTACGACAGCATCGCCACCGAGGTCATCCGCGAACCCATCGGCACCGCCCTACCACGCTTGGTCGCTGACGTACTGGCAAGTTGACGCTAACCCGCTTGGTCGCCGAACTAGTACTGGCGAGTTGACGCGCGACTCTGCCCCAACGGAGCGAGTTTTACGGGCGACACCTTGGCGGTCCAAGCGCACGCGACGCAGGCGCGCAGGACTCAACCATCCACCGTGCATCAGGTGCCGAACTCCCCCGCCATCACCGACCGCCACGGAGTGTCTTACAAAGAGTCAAGGACAACCGCCGCAGGGCTCTCATCCATAATCTCTGTCTTACGAGCGGCCCGTTCGCGGCCCGACGCGAGACACCAGGGGGCCGCCAACACGCGGCGCCCGCGCCGCCAACAACACAGCAAATCAAACACAACCGAGTACCCGCTCGACGTAGCCGTTGGCGAAGCGGCCTTTGGGATCGAAGCGGCGGCGCACCTCGGCGAAGTGATCCCAATCCGGGTAGCGCGGCCGCAGTGTTTCGGCGGTCTGGAAATGGCGTTTGCCCCAGTGCGGGCGGCCGTTGTATTTATCGAAAACCGCCTCGCAGGCGCGGAAATACGGCTCGAAGTCCATACCGCGGTACTGGTGCACGGCGATGTAGCACGTATCGCGCCCGTTCGCGGGGGAGAGATACGCGTCATCGGGGGCGACCCAGCGCACCTCGATCGGCATCGGCGTATCGAACCGTGTCGCGAGCTCCTTGATCTCGCGAATGGCGGCGACGGAATGTTCGCGCGGGATCGCGTATTCCATCTCGGTGAAGCGAATCAGCCGGGGCGAGGCGAAGACTCGATAGGAGCGGTCGACCTGGCGGCGGTAGCTGCCCGCATATGCCGCGCCGCGATGAATCCACGGGACCAGCCGGGGCCGGCGCTTGCCGAGTCGGCACAGCGCGTCGAAGGCGTAGTTGGATATCAGGATGTCGGCGAACCAGTCGGCGGCCCTACCGCGCGGCTGTTCCGGCAGGTCGACGGGGTTATTACGCTTGGTCATGGCCAGCGGGCTGTGCCCGAACATGTAGAACTCGAAATGCTGGTTGCCCTCGACGTAGGAGTCCAGATCCGCGAGGACCTCCTCGACCGGTACCGGGCGTTCGATCCCCTCCAGCACGAATGACGGCACCAGTTGCAGGGTGACCGCGCTGATCACGCCGAGCGCCCCCAGGCTGACCCGCGCCGCGCGCCAACCCTGCGGATCGGACTCCTCGTTCAACTCGACCCGGCTGCCGTCGGCGAGTATCAGCTCGATGGATTGCAGTACGGCCGAAAGGTTTTGCAGCGTCGCGCCGGTGCCGTGGGTGGCGGTGGCGGTCGCGCCCGCGATGGTCTGTACGTCGATATCGCCGAGATTGGGGAAGGCCAGGCCGAGCGGATGCAACGCATTGCTCGCGGCATTGAGGGTGATGCCCGCCTCGACTCGGGCGCGGCCGGTCTCCCGATCCACATTGAGGATGCGGTCCAGCTTCGCGAGGTCGAGCAGAATCCCGTCGGTGAGGACGGCATCGGTGAACGAATGACCCGCACCGGCGACACGTACAGTCTGTCCGGTGGCGGCGGCGCGGCCGATGATCTCGGCCAATTCTTCGGTATTGCGCGGGGCGGCGATGGCAGCGGGCGCGCACTGCTGATCCCCGGTCCAGTTCCCCCACGAGTTGGTCATGCGTCCAACTGTAAGGGCTGGCTCGGAGCAGCGCTAGATATGTCCGGTTTTCTGCGCTAGCGCTTGCGGCCCGCGCAGACGAACGACTTGGCCTGTTCGACTTCTTCGTCCGTCAGGGGCGGTGCCGGCAACGGTCGGCGTGGAGTGTCATCGCTGCGTACGCCGTTGAGTGCGATGGCCATATAGCGCTGCCACGCATTCGGATTCACCGGCTTGGAGAACTCGGCGAGCGCGTCGACCATATGGATCAGTGCGAAGAAGTCCGAGGGCTCGATATCGGGCTGCAGTGCGCCGGCGTCACGCGCGCGATCGATGACCGCGGCGACGGTCGGCTTGATCCGGTCGCGCAACTGGGCGAAGCGCTCCAGATCCTCCTCGAGTTCCAGCATGACCTCGCTGAAGCCGCGATTGGTAGCCAGATGAGTGCAGGCGTACTCGAAGAATTGGACCAGCCCCAGCCACGGGTCGGGATGCTTGGCCGCGGTATCCGCGGCGACGGCGAACTCTCCGACATTCTGTTCGAAGACCTCGGCGATCAGTTCCTTCTTGTTGGCGAAGCGCCGGTAGACGGTGCCGACGCCGACCCCGGCGCGTTCGGCCACGTCATCGAGGGTGATCTCCAGGCCGTGATCGGCGAAGAGCTGACGGGCTGCCTCGACGATGCGCTGCTGATTGCGGGCAGCGTCGGCGCGTAGCCGCCGAGGTGGAGGCACGGTAGTGGCGGGATTCACAGGCACATCCTAGCAATAAGCGGGATTAAGTGGAGGAGTTGTCTCCGTTATTGTGTTAGCTTAACTCGGTAAGCGGAGGAAGTTCCTCCGGATCAAGCCTCGAGACAAATAGGGGACACATGACTACCACGTTGGACCGTGGGGCACCCGCCCCCGAGACAACTGACTCGGGCCGCCGCGGTTCGCACGCTCTGCGCTGGTGGGTGCTCGCCGTACTCGGCGTGGCTCAGCTCATGGTTGTGCTCGACGCGACCGTCGTGAATATCGCGCTGCCCGCAGCGCAACAGGACCTCGGTTTCAGCGATGGCGACCGACAGTGGGTTGTCACCGGCTACGCCCTGGCCTTCGGCAGCCTATTGCTGCTCGGTGGCCGACTCAGTGACCTGTTCGGCCGACGTAACACCTTCATTATCGGCCTGATCGGATTCGCCGGCGCCTCTGCGGTCGGCGGTGCGGCCACCAGCTTCGAAATGCTGGTCGCGGCCCGCGTCGGACAGGGCGTCTTCGGTGCGCTGCTCGCGCCCGCAGCACTGTCGCTGCTCACGGTGACCTTCACCGAACCGGGTGAACGCGCCAAGGCCTTCGGCATCTTCGGTGCGGTCGCCGGTGCGGGTGGCGCCATCGGTCTGCTGCTCGGCGGCATGCTCACCGAATGGGCCTCGTGGCGCTGGGTGATGTTCGTGAACCTCGCCTTCGCGGCGGTCGCACTGGTCGGCGCGGTGCTGCTGCTGGCCAAGCATGTGGTCGTCGAGCGGCCCAAGCTCGACATCCCGGGCACCGTCGTGGTGACCGCCGCACTGTTCGGCATCGTCTACGGGTTCTCGCACGCCGAATCGACCAGCTGGGGCAACCCGGTCACCCTCGGTTTCCTGATCGGTGGCGCGGCCCTGCTCGCGATGTTCGTGTGGATCGAGACCCGAGTCGCGAATCCGCTGTTGCCGCTGCGCATCGTGCTGGACCGCACTCGCGGCGGTTCGTTCCTGACGGTTTTCGTCATGGGCATCGGAATGTTCGCGATCTTCCTGTTCCTGACCTACTACATGCAGCTGAGCATGGGGTACTCCCCGATCAAGACTGGTCTGGCGTTCCTGCCGATGGTGGCGGGCATGGTCGTCTCCTCGACCACGGTGCCCTCGCTGCTGCTGCCGAAGGTCGGTCCGAAAATGGTGGTCGCCGGTGGCTTCCTGGTCGCCGCGCTCGGCATGGCATGGCTGACCCAGATCAGCCTGGACAGCAGCTATGTCGCGAATATCCTGCCCGCCCTGATCCTGATGGGTCTCGGTCTCGGTGGCGCGATGTCGACCGCCTTCCAAGGCGCGACCGCCGGTGTGCACCACGAGGATGCCGGTGTCGCCTCGGCAATGATCAACACCAGCCAGCAGGTCGGCGGCTCGATCGGCACGGCGCTGCTGAGCACCATCGCCGCGTCGGCCGCGACGGACTACCTGTCATCGCACACGCCGGGTCCGCTGGCCGTGGCACAGGCGCAGATCGAGAGCTACACGACCAGTTTCTGGTGGGCCACCGCGATTTTCGCGGCGGGTGCGGTGATCACCGGATTCCTGATGCCGAATACGGTTCCGGCTCCGTCGGAAGGTGAACCGGTAATCGTGCACTGATCTGTTCCGCTCGAACAGCACAACGCCCGCATCAATGATGATGCGGGCGTTGTGTTTTCCGGAATGTTCAGCAGTCCGTCCGGCTACGAAAGACCACACTTGCCACGAATCGATCTGCCGAACAGTTGCTGGCGTCCGCTTTTCGCCGTCTTCCGAGGCGCTGCGGGTACCGCCCTTCGTGCCGCCATCATCGCTGCGGACCTGTGTCCGTAAGCGGAGGTGGAAACTTCGGCCAACCTTCCCGGCATTCGTGTGCCCTCGACGCCGCCGTGTCAACGAACGATGCTGTTCATCGGGTGTGCCGCCGTGCCGGATGTTCGGCTCGGCCGACCCGACCGTTAGCATTGCGCCGGTGACATTCGGCTCGGCAGGAGGTCAGCGGATGGGTCAGCGGGCCCGCAACCCTGCCGTCGAACCGTTGGTGCTGGTGGTGATCTCGCTCGGCGGTGGTCTCGGCGCGCTGGCGCGCTACGGCATCGGCGTGTGGTGGCCTTCGCAACCGCATCAGGTCCCCTGGGCGACCTTCACGATCAATGTCGTGGGATGCTTTGCGATCGGAATTCTGATGGTTCTGATCACCGAGGTGTGGGTAGCCCACAGACTGCTCCGCCCATTTCTCGGTATCGGCGTGCTCGGCGGCTTCACCACTTTTTCCACCTACAGCCTCGAGGTTCGTAGACTGCTCGAATCGGGTGCCGCGGTCGAGGCGCTCGGCTATCTCGGGGGGACGGTGGTGGCCGGACTGGGGGCGGTTGTGCTCGGCATGTTTTCGGCACGGTGGGCTACTGGTACGGCACGGCGGACGAGTTGAATAGTGGACAGCGCGACGGAAGGGGGTCAGGCGATGAAAGATTCACCGACGGGCACTGGTCCGGCGGCGGGACAGTGGCAGTCGGCGGCGCGGCTGACGGTGCTGCTCGACGAGGACGACAAGTGGCGGCACGGGCCCCTGTTCCACGAGATCGTGCGGCGCGCCCGCGACACCGGCCTGGCCGGCGCCAGCGTGTGGCGTGGCGTGGAGGGTTACGGCTCGTCCTCGCGCATCCACACCAGTCGGATCCTAGATCTGGCCGAACATCTACCCGTGCTGGTGATGATCATCGACGAGGTCGAGCGGTTGCGTGCCTTCGTCGAACAGAATTCCGAGGTACTCGCCGGGGTGACAGTCGCATTGTCCGAGGTCGAGGTCTGGCAGCCGAGTCTGGGAGTCGCCCGATGATGGTGGTGCTCGTCCTGGTCGGCGGCATGGTCGGTGCGCCTGCGCGGTATCTCATCGACCGTGCGGTGGCCGCGCGATTCGAATCTCTGCTGCCGCTGGGCACATTGACCGTTAACATTGTCGGTTCGGCGTTGCTCGGTGGACTGATCGGCGCCGGCGCGAACCACTGGCTGTTGGCCGCCGCGGGAACAGGTTTCTGCGGTGCGCTGACCACATTCAGCACCTTCGGCTACGAGACGATCAGGCTCGCGGCCGAGGGCGCCTACGCCTATGCGGTGGGCAATGTGGTGCTCAGCGTCGCGACCAGCTTGACCGCGGTGTTCGTCGCCGCGGCCACGACCCAGTGGTTGTGGACATGATTTTGATGACGAGCCGGGCGCAGCCGACACGGAAGGGAGACCCGAGCATGGCCCATGATCGAGCCGGGCGACCCGCGCGTCCCACCGACCTGGAGGACATCGCGCGTCTGGTGACGGCCTACTACAGCCGCATCCCGAATCCGGCCGAGCCCGCGCAACAGGTGGCGTTCGGGACCTCGGGACATCGGGGCTCCAGTCTGGACACCGCGTTCAACGAGGCGCATATCCTGGCCATCACGCAGTCGATCGTGGAATACCGTGCCACGCGCGGGATTACCGGTCCGGTCTATCTGGCCCGCGATACCCACGCATTGTCCGAACCCGCGTGGACCACCGCGCTCGAGGTGCTGGCCGCCAATGATGTGACCACGATGATCGATGCCCGCGATCGCTACACCCCGACGCCCGCACTGAGTCATGCGGTGTTGCGGCACAACCGCGGTGGGGCCAAGCATCAGGCCGATGGCATCGTCGTCACGCCGTCGCACAATCCGCCGCGCGACGGCGGCTTCAAATACAACCCGCCGCACGGTGGTCCGGCCGATACCAAGGCCACCGATGCCATCGCCAACCGTGCCAACGAACTGTTGCGCAGCGGACTGGCCGGGGTGCGGCGGACCACGCTGCGGCATGCGCTGGAGAACTGCGTCGAGCGCTACGACTACCTCGACCACTACATCGCGGATTTGCCGAATGTGTTGAACCTGGATGCCATTCGTGGCGCCGGGATCCGGCTCGGCGCCGACCCGATGGGTGGGGCCAGTGTCGACTATTGGGAGGAGATCGGGCAGCGCTACGACCTCGAACTCGAGGTTGTCAACCCGTTCGTCGATCCGACCTGGCGGTTCATGACGCTGGATTCCGACGGCAAGATCCGGATGGATCCGTCCTCGCGCTATGCGATGGCCTCGCTGATCGCGATCAAGGACGATTACGACATCTCCACCGGCAACGACGCCGACGCGGATCGGCACGGCATCGTCACCCCTGATGGCGGACTGATGAATCCGAACCACTTCCTCGCGGTCGCCATCGAATATCTGGTCGCGAATCGGATGGGCTGGGATGCGCTCACCAAGATCGGCAAGACGGCGGTGAGTTCGTCGATGATCGACCGGGTGGTCAGCGTGCTCGGGCGCGATGTGTACGAGGTGCCGGTCGGCTTCAAATTCTTCGTGCCCGGATTGTTCAGCGGCAGTCTGGCTTTCGGCGGTGAGGAGAGCGCGGGCGCATCGTTCCTGCGGATGGACGGCACCGTCTGGACCACCGACAAGGACGGCATCCTGCTCGCCCTGCTGGCCACCGAAATCGCCGCGGTCACCGGCCAGAGCCCGTCCGCGCGCTATGTCGAACTCGAGAAGCGCTACGGCAGTCCGGCCTACGCCCGCATCGACGCCGCCGCGACCCCGGAACAGAAAGCACTGCTCGGGAAGTTGACACCGGACATGATCAGCACAAAGGAGATCGCCGGTGAGCCGATCACCGCGGTCCTCACCCGAGCCCGCGGCAATGGCGCCCCCCTCGGCGGACTCAAGGTCACGACCGAAAACGCCTGGTTCGCCGCCCGCCCCTCCGGCACCGAAGACAAGTACAAGATCTACGCGGAGTCCTTCCAGGGGCCCGAACATCTGACCCAGGTCCAAGCGGCCGCGGAAGAAGTGGTGGGGCAGGCGCTGTCCGGTGAGTGATAGATCGACTGCGGGGTCGTCGGGGTCGCTAGGTTCGAGAGCTTCAGCGGGGGAGCAGGGCGGCGCGGGGGCCGGATGGGGTGGGGTGGCATCCAGGGCGCTGCCGGTTGAGATCTGGGTGTTGGTGGGGGCGTCGTTTGTCATCGCCGTCGGGTTCGGTCTGGTGGCGCCGGTGTTGCCGCAGTTTGCGCGGGGGTTCGGCGTCGGGGTTGCCGCGGCTTCGGCGATTGTGAGTGCGTTTGCGTTGATGCGGTTGTTGTTCGCGCCGGTCAGTGGGCGGTTGGTGCAGCGGCTGGGGGAGCGGTCGGTGTATCTCGGGGGGTTGTTGATTGTCGCTGTTTCGACCGGGGCCAGTGCGTTTGCCCAGAGTTATTGGCAGCTGCTGGTTTTGCGGTCGGCGGGTGGGGTCGGGTCGACGATGTTCACGGTGTCGTCGCTGGCGCTGGTGATCCGGATGTCGCCGCCCGCGCAGCGCGGGCGGGTCTCCGGGCTGTGGTCGACGAGTTTTCTGATCGGTTCGGTGAGCGGACCGTTGGTCGGCGGTGCGCTTGCCGGGCTCGGATTGCGGGCGCCGTTCCTGATCTACGCGGCGGCGTTGCTGCTCGCTACCGCGGTGGTCTATGTGAATCTGCGGCATTCGACCCTGGCCGCACCCGAACCGGTGGGCGGGCTGCGGCTGATGTCGTTCCGCGAGGGATTGGCGCGGTCGGAGTATCGGGCAGTACTGCTATCGAACTTCGCCAATGGTGCGGCGGTATTCGGCGTGCGAATGGCGCTCGTGCCGCTGCTCGTTGTCGAAGTGCTGCATCAGAAACCGGGCATGGCCGGTGTGACACTGACAGTGTTCGCCGCAGGCAATGTGGCGGTGCTTTTCGCATCCGGCAGGCTCTCCGACCGTTTCGGACGCAAACCATTCCTGATCACCGGATCGCTGATCTGTGCGGCCGGTACCGCCGGACTCGGTCTCGCGTCGAACGTGCCCTGGCTGCTGGTGACCTCATTCGTGGCCGGGCTGGGTTCGGGCATGTTCACTCCCGCCCAGCAGGCCGCGGTCGCGGACGTCATCGGACCGAAGGCCCGCGGCGGCCCCGTCCTCGCGGGCTTCCAAATGGCCGCCGACCTCGGCACCGTCATCGGCCCGGTCGCAGTGGGTGCCGTGGCCCAACACTTCTCCTACGCCCTCGCCCTCGCCCTGACCGGCGCATTACTTGCCATCGCCGCCGCCATCTGGGCCTTGGTCCCGGAACCACTGCACCGACGAGGCGTCGAATCGAAAGTGGAGATCGCCGCGGATCACCCATCCGACTACATCTACCGCCCCGACGGCGCCGAGTGCCTCGTAGACACCCCCGCCCCAGCCCCTCAAAACGCCGCCCGCTGACCTGGACGTCTGATCACCAGGTAACCCTGGAGGGGCTCTCCGTTTGCCCGCATAAACGCATGGTGATCAGTGGTCCAGCAGCACCCCGTGCGCGGGGTGGCGTGTGATTGGGGCAGAGTGTTCGGGGTGAGCGAATCGGGATCGAAGTACACGCCGCGGCCGATGTCCAGTGCGACGACATATGCCCTGGGTGGCGTGGCGCTCGCGCTCATCGTGTTGATCGTGATCCTCGCGTTCCGGTGGGGGCGCGACGACGCCACGATCCGCAATGACGGCTACGGATCGGTGCACAGCGCGGACGTGCACGCGGTCCTGGACCAGAACAACGGCACGATTCTGCTCGGCCGCCCGGACGCGGCGAAGACCATCGATGTGTACGAGGATCCGCTGTGCCCGTCCTGCGGCGCGCTGGAGCGACTCTACGGTCAGGAGATCGCGCAGCAGATGGACGAGGGCAAGCTCGCGGTCCGATACCACCTCGTGACCTTCCTCGACCCGAAGTCGAAGAGTAAGGACTATTCGACCCGCGCGGTCGCCGCGAACGAATGTGTCGCGGAAACCGGTTCGGGTCCGGTGTATTCGAAATTCCACGCGCTGCTGTTCACCTCGAAGCAGCCGGAAGAGGGCGGCGCGGATCTCAGCAATGACGATCTCGCCAATGTCGCGAAGGAATCGGGCGCCTCGCTGGCGGCGGTGCAGTGCATCAGCTCCGGCGCGAAACTCGATGCGGCGAAGATCCACGCGCAAATGGCACGCGCGGCGTTGACCGATGCCAACGGCGAGGTCGCCACGCCCGCCGTCTTCGACGGCAAGAACAAGGTCGAGGTGAACAACCACGAGTGGGTCCTCGACCTGACGAAGTAATCGTGCCGGGCGGTGGCGCCGCCCGGCACGACGCACCTACCCGGCGGGCTCCGGCTCCGGCTCACCCTTCGCGATCGCGCTCAGTTCGCGCTCGACGAGTTCGTCGTGCGCCCTGGCCTGCGCGGCCGCCTTCTTCGGGCTCCAGTGTCCGGCCATCAGGAAGACGAACGGTAGGAACACCACCTGCGCGACCAGGCAGATCCACCACCAGCGTTCCCACTGCTTCGGCGAATCGGCTTGCGCCTGCTGTACTTCCTTGGCGTGCGCGGCCAGATAAGCCTGATCATCTGCCGGGATGGTGCCGACCGACTGCAACTGCGTAGTCGCCTGCGCCAGTTTGGGGCCGACGGTCGCGGCCACCGCGAGGTCGGCGGCCGGAATCTGCTGCACGGCTTGCAGGCGCGCGATCGCCTGATCCACCGGAATACCGAACTTCTTCGCGACCTGTCCGACCGCCGCCAGACCCGCGTTCGCGTCGGCCGGATTCGTGGTCAGTGTGGCCAGTGTCGCCGAATCGATGGCCTGCAGCGTCGCCAACTCCTGCGGATAGCGGGTGTTGAGACCGACGGTGGTCTGGATATCGGCGGGTGACGCCCCGGTCAGCTTGGTCAGCGCGGTGACCTGTGCGGCCTGATCATTGGGGTTGTGCTGCAGTGCCGCAAGGGTTTCCGTGCCGACCGTCTGGATGGTCGCGAGTTGCTGGGCGTATTTGTGTGCGATCTCCGATAGCCGCGGTCCGTAATTGACCAGCGGACCGGCCGCGTTCACCACGATCAGCAATCCGAACAGCACCACGGTGACGACGCTGCGCAGCGTGCCGCCCCACACCGCGAGACCCACCGCCGTCGCGGCGGGATTACGGGCCTCGACCGTCTCGGTGAAGCTCGCCATCCAGGTGGAGTAGGCGATGCCGGTGCCGACCGCGATCACTACGAAAACCGTCGCGAATGAGTAGTAACCGGTATCGGGCTGATCGGTGTAGCCGATGAACAGGTACATGCCGACGATGCTGATGAGCGCGCCGACGATCATGAACGGCTTGCGCACCTTCAATTTGTCCGACACGATCCCGGCCAGCACCAGGGCGATCGCATTGGCGGCCCAGTACCAGTTGCCGAGCGCATTGGCCTTCGCCGGACTGAATCCGAAGTTCGTCGCCATATACACCGGAAGGAACGACACGATGGTGTAGAAGAAGGCGAGGAACAGGCTGATCGCCAAGGCCGAGCCGATGATGTCGGGGCGCAACATCTGTCGCCACACACCCTGCTCGAGTTCCTTGACATCCAGACCGCGGGCGCGGGCCTCGATCAGCGCACGGTCGCGCAAGGTCACCATGATCTGGTCGCGCAGTCGCGGATTCAGCTCGCGCAATCCGATCACCGCGACTACCGCGATGACGAGGCTGATCACACCGCACAGCCGATAGTGGTACTGCCAATCCGGATGCGCGTCGAGCGTGTGAGTGGAGATCTGCGTCGTGACCAGGGCGCCGATGACCGGCCCTAGCGTCCAGAAGCCCATTGCCGATGCCCGGTCCAGCTGCGGGGAGAAGTCGCGAATCAGAGCCGGTGTGGCCACCAGCACCGCACCCTCGACAATGCTGACCAGGCAGTACACGAGCAGGTACTGCTCTTTGGTGGTCGTCGCGGGCACCGCGAACAGGGTCAGCAGCGAGCAGATCACCACGCCGTAGGCGACGATATTCGCCCGCCCCCATCGATCCAGCACGCCCGCGAGCACCGAGGCAACCGCGCCGAAGGCGGCGCCGATGATGAAGATCCAGACGAAGTAGGCGAAGGACAGGTCGAAGTAGCCGATGAGTTCATTGCCCACGGCGCCGGTGACGAATAGTTGGTAGTAGAGCGCGATCGAGGCGATGACCACGACGGCCAGGTACCAGGAGCGGGCGGGTGTATCGGGATAGTGCGGTAGTTTGCGTTGCCACAGCCCTGTGAGCAGGGTCGGCGGATCCGCAATCTGGGTCGAGCTCATGGTCGAGATGCCTTTCTAGCCACGGCATTTCGTAAAGGACCTGAACCGTGTGTGGATCAGGGCGATTTGCCGGGTGGACACAGGGTAGTGAGATGGATCACTGCCCGCAGGTGTTTCGGACCATGAGAACGCTCGATTTGCGCAATTGGAATAGACGGTACCGATGAGTGGGACCATTGGTTGACGCCGCAAGCATCTCGAGCTGGGGTGGGGATTATGAATTCGGCCGCCGCAGTAAGGGTTTCGATTCCGAGGCGGGGGCGGATATTCGCCGGAATAGCACGGCGGTTGCGCACGGGGGCTGGAAATAATTCCGGCAGTGGCGATTTCGTTGCTCGTACCGACGACAACGGGGCCCGTGCACGATGGCACGGACCCCGTCAGGTCTATGCGGGCTTACAGGTAAGCGCCGCACACGGGCCAAGCGCCCGGGCCCTGGGTGGCGAGCACATTCTCCGCGACGCGGATCTGCTCCTCACGGCTGGCGCCGCTCGGGCTGCCCGAGCCGCCGTTGGCGGCCCAGGTGCTCTGCGTGAACTGCAGGCCGCCGTAGAAGCCGTTACCGGTCGCGATGCCCCAGTTGCCGCCGCTCTCGCACTGCGCGACGGCGTCCCAGTTGTGGCCGGAGGCCGACGCGGTGGCGGTGGACAGGCCGAACGGAACGGCGGCGATGGCACCGGCGACGGCGGCGAGACCAAGGGCACGGGTGAACTTGCGGTTCTGAGTCATGTGGATTCCTGGCTGCGCCCGCTCGGCTCCGGCGGACTTCCGCCGTGTCCCTGCCCCCAGCGATGTCGGGGACCCTCGAAACCGCGGGGCAGGGTTACCGGCGTTCAGCGATTCGAGTTCGAGCCCGTCGCATTGATCCGGGCTGTCGACGACGACGCTAGCGAAGAATTCGCGACAGATCACGTTGAGATAACGTCCGAATTGCCTCGACCCTAACTGCGGATTATCGACATTCACGCAGTTCGAATGCGTAAAAATGTACATATACGACCGTTCGTGATAGTTACGTTATGTGTTCGGGATCACTACGAAATAGTGATCTGGATCGCGTTTGAGCGCTGGATCCTGGGGTCTATGTCTGGTTTCGCCGCCAGTCCGGCTCGGTGCGGATGGTGAAGTTGTGACCCGCTGGGGTATTTGTGAATCCCGCTCGCCCTCGGATCGAAGTCGACAAATCGAGCTTTGCGGCATGTGGGTGTTATGTGACGCTTCGAGCGCGAGCTGCCTTACCGACGTCGACGTGGCGCCGCACGGGGCTTCGACGCACACGGCCCGAGTGATGCCGACAGCACATAGCTCGTGGCGACTGGAGACGTGCAAATGGACATGTTGCGCCGCAAACGGCGATGGGTGCCGAGCGGTCACGTGAGGGGCGCGCAATCTGGAGGTGTCAGGGGCCAGTCATGGGGCAACGGGCGGGGCACCGCGCTTCCGGCCATACGGCCGAGCGTTGGCGAGGGATGCTCCGTCTCGGTATCGCCGAGGCCGACCGAATGCCTGAGCTGGCGGCGGGCCTCTACGACGTCCTCTTCGGGATCACGGTCGGCGATCTCGCGTCACATCTGGTGGCAGCCTTTGGCCTCGCGGCCGACAAGGCAGAGGTCGTGGCGAACCAACTGATCGGCCTCGTCATCCACCCAACGCTTCCCCGCCTGCTGTTCGGAGTCGAACCCCTCGTGGACGCGATGCCAGAGGAGACTCGGCTGGCGGCCGATGTCGACCTCGACGGGATCAGGCACCTCCTCCGCATCGTGATGCCTCCGCCGCCCGCAGCGTGAGGCCGGCGACTGTCGACGGCCACCGCACTCATGCTCGGCCTTTCGCGCAGGAGCGCGGCACGACCGCTGTGCTCACGCAGGCGCGCCGGTCGGCTGCAGCAGGCCCGGCGCGCCCAACCTCGCAGCGAACCCGATCCATCGCCCGGAACTACCGCTCCCGAGCCGGAATGTGTTCGGCGGTGGCACACTTCGCGGAGTGCGAACGCGTCGCGCACCGACCAAGAGGATCCTGCGGGCAGCTCGAGGCGGCTATGTGTCAGCTCCGCTGTCGTACGCCCGCTGGCAGTTCTGGATTTCCTCGCCGTGCTCGACAGTCCAGCTGTAAAGATGCCCAAACGGCTCGCGCAGGATGGACGAGGTCGTCCGGTTCGCGATCGCCCGCGATGCCTGACTACTCGGCGCCGCGACTGGTGAAGTCGAAGGATTCGCTGTCGATGCCCCAGGAGATGACCCGTTCGGGGTGAATTCGGATGACCGCGCGTTCCTGGGGTTGGAACGGTGGCTCCTCGTCGTCGAGCGCCTCAGCCGTGCCGCGTACCTCGATGCCGCGAATCACGTACGGCTCCAACGAAACCTGTTGGTCGATGACGAACGACACCCGGCTGCCCGCCTCGACATTGCGGTACTTGCGACTGGCACGCATCCGCATGCCCTCGATGTCCATCGTGCCGTCGGCGTTCACCCGATAGCTGGTCGGGTTGTTCTGCACAACGCCGTCGGGCGACACCGTGGCCAGCCGCCCGATCCCGGCCTCCGCGAGGAACTGCTGTTCATTGATGGTGAAGGTCATGTCAGGTACTCCTCGGTGAATTGGATGTCTAGCAGCGCTAGATGCTGGAGCAACGGTAACATTCGCCCACTAGCTTGTCTAGCGTTGCTAGATTTCAGATCGCTACCGCGGGGTCGCACTCGGATCAGCAAGCTGCACATGCCCGTTCCGGCCGAGCGCCTTGGTCCCGGCCTCGGGCAAGACTTGCTTCCAGTTGCCCCATCGACTCCGTACTTGCACCCCGCCTCCACCGCGCTCATCTCCCCGGCCAACACCGACAACACCACCCGCACCTTGTCCTCGACCCGGAATCTTCAACCGCCGTGACCGCGTCACAGACCGACTCCTCTCTGGCCGATGTACCCGGAGCGTAAACCGTGCAACCCTGCCAGGAATTCTGACGCGCTAGAGATCAACGCTATCGAACATGCGTTCGATTCTATGGTCGGGCAACCCCCTACGTCCCCCCCGAATCGAGGCGATTTGGTTGCCGACACGCCAGTGGTGTAACTTCGTTCAGGCAGTCAGGGAAACCCGACGGCAACCCACTCGGGGCTATGGCGCAGCTGGTAGCGCACCACACTGGCAGTGTGGGGGTCAGGGGTTCGAGTCCCCTTAGCTCCACTTTTTTCGCAGGTGAGGGCCGCTTTTTGGTTCGGTAAGACGAACCGAAAGCGGCCAATCCTCCAACAAACTCCCAACTAATTCCCCGGACCATTGACGGCGCGTTCGAGTGCTTCCGCCGCCGCGTGGTGTGTTCGCCCGCGTGCCATGTAGCGCCGCTGGGTCATGGCGGGGTCCGCATGGCCGAGTACGTCAGCGGTGATCCGTGCCGACAGGCCCGCGTCATCGAGAATCGTCGCGACGGCGTGGCGGAAGCTGTGCGCGGTGATGTCATCGGCCATGTCCAGCGCTTCACGTACCCGCTGCCATTCGTGGCCGACGTTCTGAGGGTCGCGCAGCGTCCACACGGCCGAGGGAAGTACCAGGTCGAGTGTCGGTGTGTCCGCGTCCGGCGGGGCGGCCAGCTTGCGGGCCGCAAGTACCACTTTGCGCCGCTTGAGCATCTCAACGGCGAAGTCAGGCAGGGCGATTGTTCCCCGGCGGTTCTTGGGGTCGTCGTCGCGGTCTATGCGTACCAGGCCCTCACCTTTGACGCGCACGACCTTGCCGGTACTGCGCAGAGTCCGGGCCTCGAGATCAATGTCAGTCCAGAGCACGCCGAGAATCTGACTGCGCCGCAAGCCCGTTGCCGCCAGCAGGGTTACCACGTCGGCCAGATCGGCACTGTCGCAGTAGTCCGCGACCGTGGGCGGGGTGTACGCCTTCACCGGAGTTTTCCGGTTGCGCTCGGCGCGTGAGAGCTTGCGCGGGCACGGCACTTGCGAAGTCCGCACCGCCGCGAGGATGAACCGCAGTTCATCAATGGTGATGTCACGTGCGCCGCCGGTACGGCCCTTGGCCTCCACATTCTTCGCCATCTCCGATTCACGCACAGGGTTGACCGTGAGGGCATCTTTACGCACCGCGTAGCGGAACATGCCCGACAACACATTGCGGCCGGTCCGCATCGAAGACGGTCCTTTGGCCGCGCCGACCTGCTTGAGGAACGCCTCAACCGATGACGTGGTGACCTCCAGTAGCGCCGCTGCCCGAACGCGGTGGTGAACAGTTCCGCTGCCACGTCGTAGCGTTCCAGTCTGCTGCCCGCGCGGCCCTGTTCGACCAGATAGCCCCGGTACAGAATCCATAGCTGTTGGACCGTGGTGGAGTCCGACAGTTCCCCGCCGAGGTCCACCCGGATAGCCGCCGCAGCCGCCATCACCGCATCCAGAGCGTGAGACCCGTTGCGGTCGGGTATCTTTCGGCCGCGTGTGTCGAGCCTGACCGGGGAGACCCGTCTCAGGTCACGCCGCTTGCCGGAGGCGTCGCGGACGAGTATCCGCGCATTCCCAATGCCCGGCCGATAATTCGGTCAGCATCGGCGTACCGGGGACGCCGATAGGGCGTGCAGGTCTGCCCCGCTTCAGTGGGAGAGCCGGATGTTTGGCGGTGCCTATGACCAAGCACCAGTCGAACATCGCCCGGTCTACGGTGCGCTGAACTTCCGAAACTTGCCATTCGGCGCCGCGCCGCGGTTCGGATCAGCACATTTGCGATTGACCGCGGCAGTGTTGGACCGCGCGACATTCTGCTACCCCGACAGCCATCTGAACCCATCGAATTTCGGCGTGACATCACGTATGAGTCTTATCGCACTGGCCGAGGCAGACGCCGACACTGACATGCTCGATACCTACATCGAGGCGCACATCCACGGGCCCGTCCGGCTCGATCGGGATGTCGAGGCGATCGTGCTCGATCCCAGCCACCATGGAACCAGCATCGAGGCCGCCGCACGGAGGCTTCCGTGTGCTGTCGAGTGGCACAACGGATTTCACCTCAGCGCCGATTGTCTGCTCCGGTACCCCGGGTATCGCGGGGTTCAATACGTAGACCTGGGTATTTCGATCGCGGTGAACGGCGTACTGGACGCGTACCTCCTCGGCAAGGCCGCGCAGTCACGCGAATACGATCCCCAGTCATTGAAGAAAGTCTGGCACTATCTCGCCCGCTTCGGAACAAACCGACCGGGAAGACAAAACGCACCGTAGTGCCTCATGTCGGTCGTTCGGGAACGCAGCGTTCGCCAATCGATTGCGCGATAACCTGTTCCACTTCTGTACTGCCGTCGGTGTCCCACAACTGGCAACGTGGTGGTCCACAACGGGGTGGCAAACGACAGTCGCGCGATCACCGCATCAGCTTGGCCATCTCGTCCATCACCGGCGAATCGGGAAACGGCTGGTCTTGCCCGATCACTCGCCAACCCCAGGACTCGTACGCTGCTTTAGCTGGATTGCCGACCCGGACGAGTAGATAGGCCAACGGCTCAGGGCGTCCGGATAGCAACGCATCGTGGATGATTCGTGCATATCCGTGTCCCTGATAGTCGGGGTGAACGGCAAATTCGCGGAAGATATACACCAGGCCAGACGTTTCAACCGCAAGCTCGGGGTAAATGCGAACTGCCTTGTCCCATACCGCTTGTGGTCGGCCGTACCGGGTCCCGAATGCGTAACCGACCATCCGGCCGCCAACTCGTCCGGTGACAAGCTCGAAACTCGGGATTGGTGCGTACAGTTCTTCCAACCGCTCCCAGAACCTCGCGGGGCTGTACCACGGGTCGGCTTGCTGCTCGCGATGCGAGGCGAGATACACCGCCTTGAGTTCGTCAGCCAGCCCGAGCGTCGCGGCGGCATCGTGGCGTTCGGTACTCAACGGGCTGTTATCGGCGTCGGCCTTCATTGTTCGATCGCCCGCTGTGCACCGAAGGCATCGTCGCGCAGGAGTTCATGCAGCTCGCGGGCTGTCGGTGTGCGCCGTTGATCAGGCGGCACTGCGGCAAGCACCTGTTCCCCCAAGCCCATAACGAAGCGAGTACGGTGCTCGGTCGGAAGGTCATCCAAAGTTGTTGTCGCGTAGGCGGTTCCCCCGCACGGGTCGCCGCTACGCACCAGGCACAGCGCGCGCTGTAACTCGATCTGCACGGGTCCACGACGACTATTCGGCGGGTATAGGGCAAGCGCTGCTGACTGCGCTTTCTCGGCCTTTTCGGTCTCACCGAGATGGGAGTACACGAAGCTTTCCGCGAACCTGACTCGTTCCTCAGGGTAAGCCCAGCAGTGCCAGCCGTGATCGCTGGTTACCGCAGAAGGCAACGCGGCGAACGTCTCTCGTAGTGCAGTCAACGACACCTCGGCATCGTCGGCGTTGCCGAGGAGGGCGTGTGACTGCGCGCGAGCAGCGAGCAGGCTCGGACGCCCGATAATCGGGCCGTTGGCAATGAGATGGTCGGCTTCTGCAATGTTCTCGATGATGACGTGCGGGGACTCACCGTCATAGATGGCGCGGATTGCCTTACGCCCCCGGATGTATGCCATCGCGTGCAGATCTCCCGAAAGGTCAGCTGCCTTGCGGGCGGTAGGCCACCAGCGCATAGCCTCACGCCGCTGTCCACGGTCACCGATCGCTTGCGCCATGTACTGACTCAGCAACGCGCCGATTTTGTACAGCTCGAGTCTCGCCCCGTCGCCCGATGACAGACTCAGCGCCATCTGCAGGCCCAGCACATCTACCAACAGCATTTCGTGCAGTTCGTCCGCAGTGTGCGTGACGTACGCGGATCCGTATTCCCGTACCACCTCACGCCAGTCGTCGAGATCGACCGACACCCCATCCGACATCGCGCGGTTGAGTCCATGGCGCGCTGATTCCAAGCCGAGCACTGCGCCTACGCCAGCTGCTGACGCGCTGAGCAGGAAGGTCCGGCGGAGCACGTCATCTACCTCTTTCCCTGCGCTCGGCAGGAACATCGGCGGGTCATTCGTAGATGCCCCCATGCTAACCACATCGCTACCGCGCTCGGCGGGCCGAAAACCGAGTTCGGCATCCGTCGCGACACCGAGCACTGCCCGCAGCCCTGCCCGGAAATCGGCGTTCGGCCAGCGGAAGACACCGCGTTCGAGCTTGCCCACGTAATTGCCGGACAGCTGGACCACCCGTCCGGTCTGCCGATACACCCACGCGTTCACCGCGTCCGCGAGTTCGGCCCGCGTCAGCGCGTGCCCGGTCGTCGCGGAGCGGATCCGAGTCCGCGCGGCGCTCAGCTGGTGATTCGGTTCGGACACCTCCCGCCCTCCCCTCGTTCGGCAACTTCCTCAAATCATTTCACCTAGATGGCGCGATAGCCGCCGAACGGGTGCGCCCTCCCTCGAACCTCCCCCAGACCTCCCTATTCCCGGCGTTCCCAAGCCGTCGCGTCAGGGCGGAGTCTGACAGAGCACTCGACACCGGGCGACGCCGGACCCACGTCCCGGCATCAAGCCCAGCAGCATCGTTTGGCCTTGGCGAAAGCATCCGGCGTCGGGTGCTCATGAGTCGAATTGCGCAGGGAGCGAACGCGAAAGGGGCACCATGCTCAACCCAGAACGACAACTACCGCGCCGGATACCGCTCATTGGTCCGCCCGTCGCCGTCGCCGTCGACTTTCCCGCCGATGTGGTCGAGCGCTTCGCAGACGCCCTACGCGAGTGGGATACGACCGAGCAGACCCGCACAGACCACCGCGACCAAGAGGTCTAATCCGATGGACCACATAGCATTTGGCGACACGCCCGTATCACGCTGCACCTACTACCGGCGCGTGTGCGATCTTCCCGCGAACATCGACCCGCCCCACCTCGGACGCATCGTCATGAACGCCGAATATGTGCTTGCACTGATGATGCCCGCCCCACTCGGTCAGGCGGTCAAGGTCGACATGCAGCGCCGACAGGCAGATATCGGCCCGATCCTGTCGCATCCGCGCTCCGGTCGTTGGACCTACCTTGTGAGGCCAGATCTCCCCGACGACGACAGCCTGTTCGCAGAAATGTTCCGGCTCAACGTCTCGGTGGTGCGCGCCGGAGGAACCATCGCATTGCCATCCCCAACGGATCGGGGCGGGATGTTCCGGCGCTGGGTCGAACCGCCCCGGTGCACGTTCCGCCCGTCTGGTCTGGTCATGGTGGACGCGATACGGACACGCTCAGGTCAGCGTCCGCCCGCGCAACGGCGGGCCGCTCATGGGTGAATGTCGTTGTGGCCCTCGGCTCTTGGCTCGGGCTGTTGATGTGCAATGTCGGCGTCAACCTCGCCGACTGCACGTTGCACGCGGTTGTGCGCCTTTCACGGATCGAGCTGATGGAGCGTTACCTCGAAGGCCACGAGTGGGCCGATACAGAACGGCTCGAGGAGGCGGGGTGAACCGAAATCCGTTGCACACCACCGCGATACCAGGGAAGCTCGCAGTGTGGCAGCTCGTCAACCGCGCCGCCCGCATACTGCGCGTGCAGCTCACCGCCGAAGCAGCCTACCGCCCGCCATCGCTGACCAAGCTGCCCGACGCGCAGCCCGGAACGATCATATTCGACGCATACCCGGATTTGGTCGACGCCCGCGAGTTGCTTTCCGAGCATGACGACATGTGGGACGCGGTACGCGAGGACTACTGGGCCGCATTACTCAATACGGCGGATCTCCCGTCGCCGGGGTTAGGCGGCTAGCAGATGACCGAATTGCATTCCACACGACCGGATATCGCTCCATCGGTGCGGGTACTGCTCGCTGCCTTCCATGAGGACACTCACAAGAAACTCGACCGTGCCCCCGTGGATGGCCGTCCGATATTTCAGCGCGCGGACGGCTCGATGATGCGGGTTGACGAGGACGGGTGGATATCCGACTCGGACGCGGACCTGGACAAAGCCGACGCCCCCACGATCACGCCCATCAGTGTCGTCGACACCGAAACGCCGTGACCGGGTAGGAACCCGGTAGCGCGAGCGAAGGACTCTCAATGACCGTGTCAAGCCGCAGCAGCCGTCGGGGCAGGTGTGTCGAAGCTGAATTCACGTCCGTCTCGCAGCAGTGCCCACAA